>CASUIT010000011.1 GCA_949455995.1 uncultured Clostridia bacterium | reverse complement strand
TTTGTACTCTTAATTGGTTGGCCTCCTCCCATAACACATCCACCAGGACATGCCATAATTTCTACAAATTGATAATCTGCTTTTTTTTGTTTGATTTCTTCTAATATTTCTTTTGCATTGGCAAGTCCGCTTGTAGCAACTATTTTTAAGTCTTTTCCGGCAAGATTTACGGTTGCTTTTTTAATACCATCTTCACCTCGTACTTGTTCAAATTCTATTTTTTCTAAATTTTCTCCTGTTAGCGTGTCTTGTGCCGTTCTTAGTGCTGCTTCCATTACGCCTCCTGTTGTTCCAAAAATGGCTGCTGCACCTGTTGCTTCTCCCATTGGATCATCAAAAGCACTTTCTTGTAATGTCTCAAATTCAATATTAGCTTGTTTAATCATTCTAGAAAGTTCACGAGTAGTAATAACATTGTCTACATCATACAATCCATTATTTTTCATTTCTTCTCGTTGTCTTTCAAATTTCTTGGCAATACATGGCATAACAGATACTACATAAATTTTTTTAGGATCTATCCCTTCTTTTTGGGCATAATACGTTTTTATTAAACTTCCAAGCATTTGATGTGGTGATTTACAACTTGATAAATGTGGCAATAATTCTGGATAATTCATTTCTATATATTTTACCCATCCAGGGCTACAAGAAGTAATCATAGGAAGATGATTGTTTTCTTGCAATCTTTTTATTAATTCATTTGCTTCTTCCATAATGGTAAAATCTGCTCCTGTATTGGTGTCAAAAATTTTATCAAATCCCAATCTTTTTAAAGCAGTTACCATTTTCCCTGTTACATTGGTTCCAATTGGCATGCCAAATTCTTCTCCTAATGCCACTCTAACAGCTGGAGCAGTTTGAGCAATAACATAGGTGTTTGGATCTTTTAGTTTTATCCAAACATCATCAATGGTTTCTTTTTCATGTAATGCTCCTGTAGGACAACTTTGAATACATTGCCCACAATTTGTACAGTTAACATCATTTAGACTATGATTTCCTACTGTTGAAATACAAGAGTCAAATCCTCTATTAATACAATCGATGGCTCCTATTTTTTGCACATTCTTACAGGCTGCTACACATCTTCTACATAAAATACATTTATTAAAATCTCTTACGATGGAAGGTGAAAGATCATCGATTTTATGTTCTTTTCTTTCTCCTTCAAATTCTACTTGTGAAATATTAAATTTATTTGCCAAATTTTGTAACTCACAGTTACCAGAACGTGTGCAAGTTAAACAACTTCTTTCATGATTTGATATAATTAAATCTAATATCACATGCCTTGCTTCTAATATTTCTGGTGTATTGGTATGCACTACCATTGCTTCTTCAATTGTTTGAATACAAGAAGTAGCAAATCCTCTTCTTCCTTCTACTTCTACAATACACATTCTACAATCTCCTACTTCATTGATGTCTTTTAAAAAACATAAAGTTGGAATGTCTATTCCTGCTTGTTTGGCAGCTTGTAATATGGTGGTTCCTTTTTTTGCCTTTACTTCTATTCCATCAATTGTTAGTGTAATCAAATTCTCCTCCATGGTTCCCTCCTTATACATTACTTTCAATAAAATATTCTATTGGCTCTTGTTCTAATAATTTTATTTGTTCTTCTGTCATATATTTTTTATGAATAACAATGTTTGAAACATATTTTTCAAAAAAATTATCGTTCATAATGTAATATCCTTTTGTTTCTCCTTCTGTTCCATAACTATCTTCTACTTTCCATCTTTGTATTTTTTCATCTACTATATGAACACCTGCAAAAACCATAGCATGATTAGAATTTATTTCGCAAAAATCAAATCCTTCTTTTTTACTTAATGACTGGAATCCTAAAGTTTGTGTATAATTATAAATTCTAGTATCTAATATTCCATATTTAGCACAACAACTTTTAAAGGTATGTACTGACATATGCACTGGTATTCCATTTTTTAATTGTTGTAGTGTTAAATCTTTCAAATCTTCAATTGGTAAGTTTAAAAACTCTCTTTGATATTTTTTATATACATTTCCACAATATTTTTCTCGATAAACTTTTCTATATTCTTTATTATACATTGGCATATTACCAATGCATACAAAATCTTCTAAATTAAGCGTTAAATATTGTGTCAAAAAGTCTTTTGGTGTTATGTCTTTTATGGTTACAAATTGATTGTTTTTATTTTTGTATTCATAGTTAAATGTATGAGGAGGTTCTCCTAGAATTTTAGATAGCAAAATATAGTTTTCTTTTACATATTCTTTTATTTTACTTTGTAAAAATTCATTACTTTTTCCTTGTTTTTTTACTTCCCATAAATAAACAATATCTTTTTTTACCTTTTCTCTATAGATTCTACTTATTTTTCCTGCTCTTTCTCCTTCCACAGGATTTGGCATATAAGAATTTGGTACAACTCCATACTTGCTAACAATATTTTTAAAATATTCCCAATAACCACCTTCATCAACGGCATAATCTAGTATTTTTTCTTTTTTAATATAATCTAAATCCGCTTCTTTTGGTAAATGTATGATATTTTCATAAGCATAATTTGCTTTTTCTAATTTATCAAAAAATGCAATATAATTGCTAGATAATTCAAAATTCATTAAATCTATTTCTAGGTTCTTAGCCATGTTATGCTTAATCATATTTAAACCTGCATAAATCCAACATTTCCAACTGTCCTTTTGGTCATATCTTTTACTTTCTGGCAATTCGATATTAAAGACAAATTGATTTTCTATAACAATGTCTTTATTTAAACAAGCTTCTTCTAATCCATTTGTTGTAATAGCATTTTCAATGATTTTATTAACTGGATTTTCATTATATTCTTTTGAAAACTTTTTAATGTCTTCTGATGTAATTTCCATACTATTTCCTCCTTAATTTCCAATTGCCTTAAATGGACAATTAGTTAAACAAGTACCACATTTAATACATTTTTCTTGATTAATTACTCTTTTTTCTCTTCCTTGTCCTTCAATTGCTTCAACTGGGCAATGTTTTTGACATAAACCACAACCTTTGCATTTTTCTTCCTGAATAGTAATTTTTGACATTGCTTTGCACTCTAGTGCTCTACATTGTTTTTCAATGGCATGTTCTTTGAATTCTTCTCTAAAATATTTTAAAGTACTAATAACTGGATTTGGTGCACTTTGTCCTAATCCACAGATACTTGCCTTTTGTATATTGGTTGCTAGTTTTTCAAGTTTATAAATATCTATTTCAGAACCTTTTCCATCACACAATCTTTCTAAGATTTCTAACATTCTTTTCGTTCCTATTCTGCATGGGGTGCATTTACCACAGCTTTCACTAACGGTAAATTCTAAATAGAACTTAGCAAGAGATACCATACATTTTGTATCATCCATAACAATTAGACCACCAGACCCCATCATAGAACCAATTTCCTTTAAGGACTCATAATCAATGGGGGTATCTAGATGTTCTTTTGGAATACAACCACCAGATGGTCCTCCTGTTTGAGCTGCTTTAAAATCTCTATTATTGGGTATTCCTCCCCCTATATCATAGACAATTTCTCTCAAAGTAGTCCCCATGGGAACTTCCACTAGTCCTATATTGTTTACATTTCCACCTAATGCAAATACTTTTGTTCCTTTTGAATTTTCAGTTCCAATGGAAGAATACCATTTACTACCTTTTAATATAATTTGTGCAATATTAGCATAAGTTTCTACATTATTAATTAATGTTGGTTTTCCCCATAGACCACTATTGGCTGGATAAGGTGGTTTTACTCTTGGCTGACCACGCTTTCCTTCAATAGACTCTAACAGTGCTGTTTCTTCTCCACATACAAAAGCTCCTGCACCTAGTCGAATTTCAATATCAAAATCAAAATCGGTATTAAATATATGATTTCCTAATAATCCATATTCTCTTGCTTGTTTAATTGCGATTTGTAAACGTTGTACCGCAATAGGATATTCTGCCCTTACATAAATAAATCCTTTATTGGCACCAATACAATATGCTGCAATTGCCATTGCCTCTAAAACACAATGAGGATCTCCTTCTAAAATACTTCGATCCATAAAAGCACCTGGATCTCCTTCATCTGCATTACATACCACATACTTTTGTATTCCTTCAGAATCCCTTGTCAATTCCCACTTTTTACCCGTTGGAAAACCAGCACCTCCTCTACCACGAATACCAGAATTTTTAATTTCTTCTATTACTTCTTTAGGAGACATTTGAGTTAACACTCTTTCTAATCCTAGATATCCATCAAAAGCAATATATTCATCAATATCTTCTGGATTAATGACACCACAATTTTTAAGAGCAATTCTTTTTTGCTTTTTATAAAAATTTAAATCATCTAAACGATTTACCACTGTTCCATCAATATCTTTTGCCAGTAACCTTTCTACCTTATTCCCCTCCATAATATGTGTTTTAATTATTTCTTCGCAATCTTCTGGTGTTACCATCGCATAAAAAGTATCTTCTGGTCTTATAATAACAATAGGACCTTTGGCACATAAACCAAAACAACCTGTTTTTATTACTCTTACATTTTCTATTTTTTTTTCTTCTAATATCTTCTTAAAATTTACTAAAATTTGTGAAGACTTTGAAGAAGTACAACCTGTTCCATGACAGACTAAAATATGTTTTTCTCTTGCATCTGCCTTTGTATTAACTCTTAACTCTAATTCTTTTCTTTTCTCTTCCCTTAAATCTTGAATATTCATAAAATTCCTCCCATTTTTGAGACACTGGGGACAGGTCTTTTTTGTCTCATTTTTTATTCAAGTACACTTCACTTTAAAATCGCTCCCATTTTGACAAAGTGTAAAATACACATGTTAGAAAGTTAAAATGAGACACTTTTTACCTGTCCCTACTGTCTCATTAATTCATCTAATACTTGATCTAATTTTTGTACGGTTGCTTTTCCATATACTTCTCCATTTACTGTAAATACTGGTGCTAAACCACATGCTCCTACACATCTTGTTTCTTCTATCGAGAACATGCCATCTTTGGTTGTTTCTCCAGGTTGTATTTTTAATCTTTCTAATAATCTGTCCATTATTTTTTGTGAACCTTTTACAAAACATGCTGTTCCTAAACATACTGATATATTATATTTTCCTTTTGGTTTTAATGAGAATCTTGAATAAAATGTTACTACTCCATAGATTTCTGCCATTGGTATGGATAAAAATTGTGATAATTTTTTTTGTACTTCTATTGGAATATATCCATAGTGTTCTTGTACTTCATTTAACATTTGTATTAGATTGTCTTTGATTGGTTTGTATTCTAATAATAGATTTTCTAAAAAATCTTCTTTTTTATTGCTGTTACAACAACAGTGATGATTATTATTTTGATCGGTTGGCATATTTTTTTCCTCCTTTTAATAATATGTATTAAATAGCTAGCTAAATTATATCAAACTTGATTTCTTTATACAATGCTTTTTAAAAATTTGTTAAACCTTATATAATTGTGTCGAATTTGAGGTACGATATATAAGGTATATATTTAGACTTTTTGACTAATATATAATGTTTACATTCTTTTGTGTAAATTTTTGTTTTTTTATTGACTTTTTTGAAAAAAAATGTAAAAATATAATTACATAAAAATAAAAGGAGGATTTATTATGGGATACAATTACTATTCTGATTATTATTCAGCAAGCAATTCTATCGATCCCGCTACTGCTTCTACTTTCATGAATGTAGCAATGGGTGCAATAATGGTTTATTTAGTTATTATATTTGCCATTCTTATACTTCAAATTATTGCTATGTGGAAACTATTTAATAAAGCGGGCGAAAAAGGTTGGAAATCTATTATTCCTATTTATAACATAGTAATTTTATTTAAGATTTCTGGTCTTTCTCCTTGGTTAATTCTAGCATTTTTAGCTACTATTATTCCATTTATTGGATTTATTGTAGTAATTGCTTTAAATGCAGTGCTTGCTTATAAATTAGCTAAATCTTTTGGAAAAGATGGTGGTTGGGCTGTTGGTCTTTACTTCTTAGCACCTATTTTTTACATGATTTTAGCTTTTGGTAAGTCTGAATATGTTGGACCAGGTGGAGAACAACAAGTTTCTACATCAACTGAAAATGAATAAATAAATATCCTTCGGATTAAACCGAAGGTATTTTTTTATATTATTAGTGCAAAAACATTGACATATTAACATAATCGTGATAAACTATTTTCGAAAACAAAATTGAAACTTTGAAAAAGGGAAAATTTATATGAATATTTTGTGTATTACACCTAGCAGACAGAAATTCAAGAAGAATGTTGCAATCTATATGCAAAACTGCATTTTTTCATGTATGATGGATATGGATTAGAAAATTTACGACTTCTTCAATACTTTCCTCTGGTGTAGAAGCTCCTGCCATGATACCATTTTTGCATCTTCTATTACTTCTAACTCATCTACGCTTTCTACCAAAATGGTATTTTTACAATTCTTCTTTGCTACATCATACAATTTCTTAGTATTTGAACTGTTTTTACCTCCTATTATAATCATAGCATCTACCTTTTTAGAAAGCTCATCTGTCTCTTTTTGTCTTAATTGCGTTGTTTTACAAATAGTATTTTTTGCAACAAAAGTAATATCTTCTTTTATTTCCTTTTGAATCTTCTTTTCTATTCTATCAAATTTTTCTAAACTAAATGTAGTTTGTGATATTAGAAGTAATTTCTTTGTGTTTGACTTTTTAAAAATATCTAATGCTGTTTCTACACTTTCTTCTTTCTCAAAAATGAAATATTTTTCTCCACAATGACTTAATGTTGCTATATTTTCTGGATGATTTTTGGCTCCTAATAGAAAAATAAAATAACCTTCTTTACTGTATTTTTCAGCTATATTTTGAACCTTTAAAACATTTGGACAAGTGTAATCTTGTATGTTAAGATCCATTTTTTTTGCTATGTGATAAACTTCTTTTGGAATTCCATGTGCTCGAATCAAAACAGTTCCTTTTGCTTCTTGTATGGTCTCTACACACTTAATTCCTAAATTTTCTAATTTTTCAATTACTTGTCTATTATGTACAATTTCTCCTAAACAATAAACTGACTCTTTTGCATTTATTAGTTCCTGTGTTGCTCCATCAATTGCTCTTTTCACACCATAACAAAATCCAGCTGTTTTTCCTACCAAAATTTCCATTTATCTCAAATCTCCTTTATTTTTCTTATTTTTTTGAGCACATTTTGATAATCTCTTGTTTTAATTGCTCTACTATTTGGTCTTGTTTTATTTTTCTTTCCACTTTACCTTTTTTAAATAACAAACCTTCTTCTATTCCTCCTGCTATTCCAATATCTGCTTCTTTTGCCTCTCCTGGTCCGATTAACAGCACATCCCATAACAGCAACTGTGATATCTGATTCTATTGTTTGTAAAAAACTCTCGATTTCTTTTGCAATCGGAATTAAATCAATTTGCGTTCTACCACAAGTAGGGCAAGCAATTAAATTTGGTAATTTGTGGTATAAATTACAATCTTTTAAAATTTCTTTTGCTACTTTTATTTCTTTTATGGGATTATCTGAAAGAGATACTCGAATCGTATCTCCAATTCCTTGTCTTAATAAGATACCTAACCCAATACTTGATTTAATGGTTCCACTAAATTCTGTTCCTGCTTCGGTAATTCCTAAATGAAGCGGACAGGAAAATTCTTTTGCTGCTTGTTCATAGCTTTTAATACATAAATCTAAATTAGATGCTTTTAAGGAGATGGCATAGTCATAAAAATTCAATCTTTCTAAAATTTCTACATGCTTTCTAGCACTTTCTACCATCGCCTTTGCTGTTGGCTTTCCATCTCTTTGTAGTAATTCTTTTTCTAAAGAACCACTATTTACTCCAATTCTAATTGGTATTTTATTTTTTTTACAAGCTTCTACTACTGCTTTTACTTTTTTTTCTGTTCCAATATTTCCTGGATTAATTCGTATTTTGTCTACTCCTGCTTCAATTGCTTCTAAAGCGATTTGATAATCAAAATGAATATCTGCAACAATTGGAATATGAATTTGCTTTTTTATCTCTTTAATGGATCTTGCGTCTTGTTTGTCTAAACAAGCTACTCGAATAATTTCACAACCTACTTTTTCTAGTTCTAGTATTTGAGAAACAGTTGCTTTTATATCTTTGGTTTTGGTATTACACATGGACTGAATGACAATTTTGTTTTGTCCTCCTATTGCTACCTTTCCTACCATTATTCTTCTAGTTTGTGTTCTTTTCATTATTTTTCAACCTTCTATTTTAAAATTATTTTAGTTCATCTCTACAGTTCCTACAATCTCATTAATATCTTCTATTTTATATTTTTTCATGTACTCTTCTATTTCTTTTACTGTATTAACACTTGTATATGGATTCATAAAATTACCAGCTCCAATGGAAATAGCTTTTGCTCCTGCTAACATAAATTCAATAGCATCTTCTCCATTGATGATTCCTCCCATTCCAAGTACAGGAATATTAACTGCTTGTGCTACTTGATATACCATACGAACAGCTACTGGTTTTATGGCAGGTCCTGAAAGACCTCCTGTATTGTTGGCAAGAACAGGTCTTCTTTTATGAATATCTATTTTCATACCTAATAAAGTATTAATTAGAGATACTCCGGTCTGCTCCCCCATCTTCTACTGCTCTGGCAATGGAAGCAATATCGGTAACATTTGGTGTTAATTTTACAATTAATGGTTTATCTAATACCTTCCTTACTGCCAAAGTTACTTGTTTTACTCCTTCATAAGTATTTCCAAATGCCATACAACCAGCTTTTACATTAGGACAAGATAAGTTTAATTCTACTCCATCAATCTCTAATGTATTTAAAATTTTACAAAGTTCTACATATTCTTCAATACTGCTTCCACAGGCATTTACAATAATTGCTGTATCAAATTTCTTTAAAAAAGGTAAATCATTTTGTGCAAAATATTCGATTCCTGGATTTTGTAATCCAATACTATTTAACATTCCACTTGCCGTTTCACAGACTCTAGATGGCTTATTTCCACTTTTTGGTTTGAGAGAGGTTCCTTTGGTGATAATGGCTCCTAATTTACTCAAATCAAAAAATTGGGCAAATTCTCTTCCATATCCAAATGTTCCAGATGCTACTGTTACTGGATTTTTCATTTCAATTCCTGCAAAATTAATTTTTGTATTCATTCTTCCTTTTTCCTTTCTTTTAAATCGTTACAAGTTTATTATATCTCTACATCTTTAGCATTAAACACAGGTCCTGCCTTGCATACATGCCAATATTCGGGAGCATCTTTTGGACTTTTTGCAGTTTTTACAGCACAACCTAAACATACCCCTAATCCACATGCCATTTTTTCCTCTAATGATATTTGACAAGGTATTTCTTTTTCTATCGCCAATTTTTGTACTGCTTTTAACATAGGTAATGGTCCACAAGCAAAAATAGCATCTACTTTATGTTTTTTGATGTCTTCTTTTAAATAATCAATGGCAAATCCCTTTTTAGCATAACTTCCATCATCTGTTGTTATAATTAATTCATCGGATACGTTACGAAATTCCTCTTCTAATACAACAAATTCTTCATTTCTAAATCCTAAATAGGTTGTAACATTTTTATTAGTTTCTTTTGCACATTTTGCTAATTCATATAATGGAAATATTCCTATTCCACCACCTATAATTGCTATATTTTCATAACTTTCATACTTAAAAGTTCCATAACCAATTGGTCCAACTATGTCAATTTTTGAGCCAATTTCCTTTCTTGCTAAAATTTGCGTTCCCTTTCCTCTTACTTGAAAAATAAACTCTAAGATCCCTTTTTCTTTATCTAAATGATAAATACTAATCGGTCTCCTCAAAAAAGGATCGATTTGATCTGAAACTCTAATTTCAATAAAGCTACCAGGTTTTGCATCTTTTACCATATTTGGTGCTTTTACTCCAAATTTGAAAATATCTGGTTTTAATTGTTCCTTTTTTACTAATTCTGCAAATACTAACTCTGACATATTTTTCCTCCTAATTTTATTACTTTCCTCCTATTTAAATGGTTGGTTTGTGCTAGTCTTTAAACATACCATTTAAATCTTCTTTCATTCTTATTGCTTCTGCTCTGGTTGCTTTGGCATATTCTTGTTCACAATATTGATTTTTCCACTTTTCTGATTGATACGCACACATTAGGCTTCTAGATGCGTTTACAATACCTCCTAGTCCATTTAAATCAAATCCTAATGCAATGTCTTGTGCTTTTCCTCCTTGTGCCCCATAACCTGGTATTAAAAAGTAGGTATGTGGTGATGCTTTTCTTATTTGTTCTAGTTGTTTAGGATAAGTAGCTCCCACTACTGCTGCAATACTACTATATCCATATTTTCCTCTTAGTTCTTCTCCCCATTTTTCTACTAAATTGGCTACTTGTAAATAGACTTCTTGATGGTTTTCTAATGTTAAGTCTTGTAGTTCTCCTGATGAAGGATTTGATGTTTTTACTAATATAAAAATTCCTTTTTCGTATTTTTTACAGTCTTCTATAAATGGCTTTATACAGTCAGTTCCCATGTATGGATTTACAGTTACGAAGTCTACATCATAAATTGCTTCTTCTTTTTCTCCTATTGGTGTTCTTCCTAAAAAAGCATTGGAATAACCGCTTTGCTGTTGATCCAATATCTCCTCTTTTACTGTCTGCTATAACAATCATTCCTTTTTCTTTGGCATATTGACATGTTTCTTGAAATGCTTTCATTCCTGGAATTCCAAACATTTCGTAAAAGGCAACTTGCGGTTTGATTGCTGGTATAATGTCATAGGTACTATCTATTAATGCTTTGTTGTATTCTATAATTGCTTTTGCAACTCCTTCTAAATTTCCGAGGATATTTGCTAGTTACACATTTTGGTAACATTTCATATCTTGGGTCTAATCCCATTACAGTTGGATTATTGGTTTGTTTTATTTTTTCTATTAATCGATCGATTGCATTCATATTTTTTCTCTCCATTCTTTTTCTTTGAATCCTACTAAAACAGTTTTTTCACTAATCCATAGCGGTCTTTTCATTAACATTCCATTGCTTGCTAATAATTTGATTTTTTCTTTTTGGGTTAGGTTTGGTAATTTTTCTTTTAGGTTTAATTCTTTGTATTTTAATCCACTGGTGTTAAAGAATTTTTTGATATCTAAATTACTTTGTTGTACCCATTTTTCTAATTCTGCATCTGTTGGTGTTTCTTCTACAATATGCCTTTCCTCAAATGAAATGTGATTGGTTTCTAACCATTTTTTTGCTTTTTGACAAGTTGAACATTTTGGGTACCATACAAATATATTTTTCATCTTTATTTTTCCTTTCTTGCCATTTTAAATAGGTATTCTTTTTCCTACTATATTACCAATTGTTAATATTCTCATTTTATTCCTTTTTTCTGATATACGATTCTTCCTCCAACAATGGTATATTGTACTCTTCCTTTTAATTGTTTTCCTATAAATGGACTGTTTTTAGCTTTTGATACAATCATCTCTTTTGTATATATATAAGTTTCATTTGGATCAAAAATAGTAATATCTGCTACTTTTCCTTCTTCAATGGTTCCTCTATCAATTTTCAATAATTGAGCAGGTTGGTAAGAAGTTAGCTTAATTAATTCTAAATAGGTTAAATCTCCTGTGTCAACTAAATTCATAATTTCCGCTGGCAAAGCAGTTTCAAAACCTATGATTCCATTTGGTGCTTCTTTTAATCCCTTGTTTTTTTCTTCTTCTGCATGTGGTGCATGATCTGTAATAATTGCATCAATGGTTCCCTCTTTTAATCCTTCAATGATTGCTTTTTTGTCTTTTTCTTCTCTTAATGGAGGATTCATCTTTGCATTTACTCCTGCTTTTAAAACTTCATCTACTGTAAAAGTGAAATAATGAGGACAAGTTTCACAAGAAATTTTTACACCTCTTTTTTTGGCATCCCTTACCATATCTTTAGTGGTTTTTGTACTAATATGACAAATATGAGCTCTTACCTTATTAGTTTCTGCAATTACAATTTCTCTTGCTGCCATTATTTCTTCAGCCTCTGGTAATACTCCATTTACTCCTAATTGTTTAGCTACTTCTCCTACATGAATAGCTCCTTGTGCTACTGATTTTTCTTCACAATGAGATGCTACAAAAGTTCCCAATTTATCTGCTTCTAAAATAGCCTCTCTCATCATTTTACTATTAACAACTGGCATTCCATCATCTGAAAAGGCAATAGCTCCCGCTTTTTTTAAAGTTTCCATCTCAACTAGTTCCTCGCCTTTTTCTCCTTTTGATACAGAAGCATAGGGAAGTATATTACATAAGTTCACTCTTTTGGCTTCTTCTATGATTTTTTGCAAAACAATAGCGCTATCTGGTGTTGGTTTTGTATTTGGCATTGGACAAATTGTAGTAAAACCACCACAAACGGCGCTTTTGCTACCTGTTTCGATTGTTTCTTTATGCTCAAATCCAGGTTCTCTTAAATGGCAGTGCATATCAATCATTCCAGGTATGATATAAAAATTAGTACAGTCAACTATTTTGTCTACTTCTTCTGAAAGGTTTTCTCCTATTTTTTTTATTTTGTCATCTTCTATTAAAATGTCTTTTTTAGCAAATATATTGGTCTTATAGTCAATTAATGTTCCATTTTTTAATAATGTTTTCATACTATCTTTTTCCTCCTCTTAAGATATTTTTAGTATCTTATCATTTTTTTTGACTTTTTTCAATATCTTTTGGCAAAATTTTATAGTACTTTTGTATGAACTGTTACTAACAGCATGAAATAAGTAACTATTTTTGTGCCAAAAAGGGACGCCCCTCTTGTCACATATTGACTATTTTTTGGTATTATGATAAAGTGTATTTGCAAATTGGTATAGCAAAGAACCAGTTAAATAAAAATTTAAGGAGGAATTATAATGCCTGATATTATATCATATTTATTTGAAACAAAAGCAGTAAAATTTTGTGAGGAAAACAAACCTTTCTTTTTAACTTCAGGTTATCTTGCACCTTACTACATTAATAGTCAATTTCTTTATGGTAATGAAAAAGATGCAACTGAATGTTTATCTTATATTAATACATTATTGGAAGATAGAATTGATTTACCAAAAAAAGTTTTTGATAAAATGCTAACACAATATGAAAATAATACTATTTTTAAATATACTATTAATTCTATGATAGAAGCTATTACAAGCAATGTTAATGTGGATGAAATAGATTACATCTCTGGTGGAGAAAGAAGAGATTGGTTTTTTTCTAATCTAGTTTCTTATTTTTTAAAAAAGCCACATCTTACTTTATTTAAGGATATGGAGGCATTTGTTAGTCCTTATGATTTTTCCTCAACCGAAAAAATAACAGATATAGTTGGAAAAACCGTATTAAATGTTTCTGATTTAGTAACATTGGCTACTAATTATGTTCGCTCTTGGATTCCAGCAATTAAAAATCTAAATGGAAAATTATTATGGACTTGCTACATTGTAGATCGAAAAGAAGGTGGCACAGAAGTATTAGAAAAAGAAGGAATAAAAACTATTCCTTTAACTGGTATTGACAGTTCACTTTTTGAAAAAGCTTTCTCTTTAGGCATTATTAGTAATGAACAACTAGAAATGTTAAAAAAATTCCGCAAAGATAATTATACAACCATGAGAGAATTTTTAATAAAGCATCCAGAATTTATAGAAGATGCTTCAAAGTCAACAGATAAAAGAACACAAGAAAGAGTAAAACTTTTAAAAGATGGTAATTTATATCATTTATCATAAAAAATATACTAAGGCTGAACTGTAACCATTAAATAGAATAATATTTACAAGATATGGGGAATATCTTGTATTTTTATGGTAAAAATGTTATAAATATATAATAAATTTATTTTTGCTCATAAAGGGAGGAAATATGTTTAAATTACATTCTAATTATAAGCCAACAGGAGATCAACCAAAAGCAATTCAAGATTTATCAAAAGGAATTCAAGATGGCAAGAAATTTCAAACACTTCTAGGCGTTACTGGTTCACGGAAAAACCTTTACCATGGCAAACATTATACAAAAAGTCCAAAAACCTACACTCGTTTTGGCACACAATAAAACACTTGCAGGGCAATTATATTCCGAATTTAAAGAGTTTTTTCCAGAAAACAATGTAGAATACTTTGTTTCCTATTATGACTATTATCAACCAGAAAGCTATATACCATCTTCTGATACTTATATCGAAAAAGATTCATCTGTTAATGATGAAATTGACAAATTACGACATTCTGCTACTTTATCATTATTTGAAACAAGAGATGTTATTATTGTATCATCTGTATCTTGTATTTATGGATTAGGAGATCCTGTAGATTATCAAGAAATGATGTTATCCTTAAGACCAGGAATGTCAAAAAGTAGAGAGCACGTTTTAAAAAAACTAATATCTATGCAATATACAAGAAATGAAATTGATTTTAAAAGAGGAACCTTTCGAGCAAAAGGAGATATTGTAGAAATTTATCCATCTGATCAATCTGAAGAGGCTGTAAGGTTAGAATTTTGGGGAGACGAAATTGAAAAAATAACGCAAATTAATCCATTAACTGGAAAATCAATAGGGCTTAGACGTCATATTTTAATTTCGCCAGCTTCTCACTATGTTACAACAAAAAACAAAATGGAAAAAGCAATTATTACGATTGAAAGAGAAATGGAAGAAAGAGTAAACTATTTTAAAGCACAAAATAAATTAATTGAAGCACAACGAATTGAAGAGAGAACCAACTTTGATATAGAAATGATGAAAGAAACTGGTTTTTGTTCTGGTATTGAAAATTATTCCAGACATATCAGTCGGAAGACCAGAAGGAAGTGCCCCCTATACATTATTCGACTATTTTCCAGACGATTTTTTACTATTAGTTGACGAATCTCATGTAACAATTCCTCAAGTTAGAGGAATGTATAATGGAGATAGAGCTAGAAAAGAATCACTAATCAATTATGGCTTTCGTTTGCCATCTGCCTTTGACAACAGACCATTAAAATTTGAAGAATTTGAACAGCGAATGAATCAGGTAATATTTGTTAGTGCCACACCAGCAAACTATGAAAAAGAACATAGCCAAAAAAATATAGTAGAACAAATTATTAGACCAACTGGATTATTAGACCCTAAAATAGAAGTAAAACCAGTTAGCAACCAAATTGATGATTTGTTAGAACAAATACGAATTAGAGTAAAAAATAAAGAAAGAGTATTAGTAACCACATTAACTAAAAAAATGGCAGAAGATTTAACAGAATATCTAAAAAGTTTAGAAGTAAAAATAACTTACATGCATTCAGAAATTAAGGCATTAGAAAGAATGGAAATAATACGTAACCTTAGATTAGGAGAAATAGATGTATTAGTAGGTATTAATCTTTTAAGAGAAGGCTTAGATATACCAGAGGTTTCATTAGTTGCCATACTAGATGCCGACAAAGAAGGATTTTTACGTTCAGAAAGATCCTTAATACAAACTATTGGTCGAGCTGCTAGAAATACAAATCGGAACTGTTATTATGTATGCAGATGAATTAACAGAAAGTATGGAAAAAGCAATTTCTGAAACAAATCGTAGAAGAAAAATTCAAGAACAATATAACCAAAATAATGGTATTCAACCAAAAACGATACAAAAATCTGTACGAGATAAAATATCCATTACAACAGTAGAAGATATTAGTGTAGAATATAAATTAGAAAAAACACAAGATATCAAAGATGTCATTCATACATTAACAGATGAAATGTTACAATATGCTACACAAATGGAATTTGAAAAAGCCGCCGAATTACGTGATAAAATTAAAGAATTAGAAAAATTAATTTAAAAATAAATTCAACACATAGCAACTTTGTGTAAAATAATTAATATGACAGAAAAAACTACTATTTTTTCAATAGTAGTTTTTTGGAAATTCCATGTTCAAGGTGGTTTTATACATCATCTTCGTCTACTAATTTTTTTGTTCTTGAAATAATTTCAATATGACCTTTTTTTGTGTTATCTGCTTGTATTGAAGTAGCTTGTGTTGGTTCGGTTAATCTTGAATAATCTTCTAAATTCATCATAACCATTGAACCATATCCATTTTTAGTTAAATATACAGTTTGTTCATTTTCTAAAATTTCTTTTTCAATTGCATTATAATCATTTTGTAAATCTGATATCGGTCTAATTTGTATCACTATCATCACCAACCTTTTTTTATTTTAATTATATTATATACAAATATAGAAAAAATACACATATTTTCTATCTAAATGTTAACAAAAAATATAAATATTTTTCTTAAATTTGGTTATACTAGAAGAAATTAAAGGAGGTATAATAATATATGGATAGTCCTGGTTATATTTTAAATGAAATGAATAAAGGAATTAAAATGGGAATGGATTCTATTTCTAACGTTTCTGAAAAAATTCAAGATGATACTTTTAAAAAAGATTTAAAATTTCAATATGATCAATATAATGAAATTTTAAATAAAGTAAATCATGAATTATCAAAATATGATGATTTTCCTAAAGAATTAAATCCTATGCAAAAAGCAATGGGTTGGATGAGTGTAGAATTCAACACAATGGATGATAAAAGTACTTCTAAAATTGCTGAAATGATGTTACAAGGAACCAATATGGGAATTATTAAAGGAGTTAAACTTTTAAATCATAATCCTAAAACAGCAGAACCTATTAAAAATATTTTAACCGAATTTATACAATTTCAAGAAAATACGGTGGAACAACTAAAAAAATATTTATAAGAAGCATTAGGTATAAGCTCTTATATAGAGAAAATTATTTTCCTATACAAGAGCTTAAAAGTTTTATGCCATCTTTATTATTATTTTACAACTTGAGAATAAATTTGCTCCATTTTTTGTTCATTTTGTTGATAATTTTTTATAATTTGTTCAATTTCTTTATTTTGTGCCTGTTTTTTATTTTCTGCATTCATTACAAAAGTTACAAGCATAATAACAATAAAAATACAAGTTGTAAGAACAAATAAAGTAATGGATCCTCTTTCTCCTTTATTTTTCATATTTTATCCTTCCTTCCCCATTTCGTTTAAAATTTCATAAAATCTTTTTTTATTTATCTCTAAATTTTGTGAATCCTCAAATTCTATATCTCCTTCTCCTTGATTTAATAGATTTTTCTTTTTTAAAACATTTTTTAAATGTTTGGCTAATTGAGGTGCTCCATTAAAAAATTGAACTTGTCCTAGTACTTCTTGGATTTGTTTTTGTATTAATGGATAGTGTGTACAACCTAATACTACATTTTCTACTCTATTTTGATAGATTTTTAAGTGCATTTTTAAATATTGTTTTATTTCTTGCTCTTTTCCTTGTTCTATTTTTTCTGCCAAACCAATACAAGGAAATAAATAAGTTTTTTGGTTGTTATATTTTTTTAATAAGATATTAAATGCTTCGCTTTCCATTGTGCCCTTCGTTGCCATTACTAAAGTTGGTTTATCAAAGGCATAGTCATATACCATTTTATAAGCTGGTTCTATTGCAATAAATTCTATCTTTGGATATGTTTTTCTAAGTATGTTTTTTGCCTTGCTACTTGCTGTGTTACAAGCTATTACTATCGTTTTACAATTTTTATCTATTAGATGTTGAACAATATTGTTACATATTTTTTGTATTTGTTCTTCTGTCTTATCTCCATATGGGTTATTTTTCGAGTCACTGTAATAAATATAATCTTCCTTTGGTAAGATTTTTATTATTTCATACATTACAGTGACACCACCAATCCCTGAATCAAAAATCCCTATTTTTTCTCTTTCTTTTTCCATTTTCTCTTGATTATCCTTTAATAAAATTAGTTGTTACAATTGGTTCATTTTTTGGCAATTCAATTCCTACTTTTTTTCCTGCTTCGATTGATTTTAATAACCATGCCATATTGTTTCCTAATGTTCTCATGGTTTGCATTCCCTCTTCGTCCTTTTTTACTTCTTCTGGTTTAGTTCCATGTACCATATTCCAATATTGTGATGAAACAATTGGCATGTTACTTATACCAAAATATTTATTAATTTCATCTAATGTAGCTGTTGCTCCTCCTCTTCTACAACTTGCTACAGCAGCAGCTACTTTATTACTAAATAATTTTCTTCTACCATAAAATACTCTATCCATAAAAGAAGATAGCATTCCCGAACTTGCTGCAAAATGCACTGGTGTTCCAAATATAAAGCCATCTGTATCTGGTACTTTTTCCAAAAACATATTTACTTTATCTTCTATAAAACATCTACCTGTTTGTAGACAATTACCACAGCCAATACATCCTGCTACTGGCTTATTTCCTAACCAAAAAATTTGCGTTTCTATTCCATTTTTATTAAGACTATTTTCTACTTCTTTTAATGCTGTATAAGTACATCCTTTTGAATTAGGACTTCCATTTACTAATATCACTTTCATGTTTCTTCCCTACCTTTTTTCTTATCCATTAATGATCGTGTTTTTCTTTTTACATTATATTTTTGATATCTTATTTTATTCTTCTTTTGTCGTATTTATTTTTAACAGTTTAAAGATTTCTACGATGACAATTGGTGCTAATATTAAACAAACAAGCTCTATTATATTTTGTGTTGGAAGCAATGGTATACTAAATAAGTTTCTTAATGTAGGAATCGAAAGAATAATAAACATTAATCCAGCAGATGCAAGAACTGCCCAAATTAGCTTACTATTGTTAAATATTTTTGTTTTAAATATAGAATTTTTGTTGTCTCTTATATTAAATACGTGTACTAATTCAGACAAAGCTAAGGTAACAAATGCCATTGTTTGACCAACTTCAATTTTGGACTCATCTAAAGTTAATCCTTCGATTGGATTAGTAGTTGTTGCCAGACCAATCATAAAGGCTCCTAAGGTTAAAAGTCCTATCATAACCCCTTGATAGATAACTCTCCATGTCATTGCTTTGGTAAATACTCCCTTGCTTGGTTTTGCAGGTTTTCTCTTCATAATGTCTCTACCTGCTGGATCAAAGGCTAATGCTAATGCTGGAAGTGAATCGGTTACTAGATTAATCCATAAAATATGAATTGGTAATAAAATTTCTAAATGTGTAATATCTGTAATATTAAACCAGTTAGCAAATAGTGGAGTACAAAGTGTTGCTAAAAATAATACTATAATTTCTCCAACATTACTCGATAATAAAAATTGAATTACTTTTAAAATATTGTCATAAATTCTTCTTCCTTCTTCTACTGCTGAAACAATTGTTGCAAAATTATCATCTGTTAAAATAACATCTGCTGCTTCTTTTGCTACATCTGTTCCTACTATTCCCATGGCACAACCAATGTCTGATGTTTTTAAAGCAGGACTATCATTTACTCCATCTCCTGTCATTGCAACAATTTCTCCATTCTTTTGCCATGCTTTTACAATTCTAACTTTGTGCTCTGGCGATACTCTAGCATAAACAGCATATTTTCTAACATTTTGTTCTAGTTGTTCATCTGTCATTTTTTCTAGTTCTAGTCCAGTAATTGCTTCCTCTTCTTTTTCTAATATTCCTAGTTTTTTAGCAATTGCTGTTGCTGTAATTTTATGATCTCCTGTAATCATAACTGTTTTTATCCCCGCTGTTTTACATTTCTCTACTGCTTTTTTTGCTTCTTCTCTTGGTGGATCCATCATTCCTACCATTCCAATAAATGTTAGATTACTTTCTATCTTCTCTAGTTCTTGGTTGGTTGGTTTATGGTCTATTTCTTTATATCCACATGCTAATACTCTTAGTGCTTCTTTTGCCATGACTTCATTTTGTTCTTTAATGGTGACAACATATTTTTCTAAATCTGTTTTGATTTCTCCTTCTAGCAAATAAGAATGACATCTTTTTAATAATTCATCTACTCCTCCCTTTGTGTACACGATATATTGACCATTTTTTTCATGGACGGTTGTCATTAATTTTCTATCAGAATCAAATGGCACTTCATAAAAACGTGGATTTTGATCATATATGCAAGAGGTAAAACCTAATTTAAATGCCATGTCTACTAATGCTGTTTCTGTTGGATCTCCTGTTAATGTTTTGTCTTTTGCAATTTTAGTGTCATTGCATAACATGTTAGCATAAACTAATTTTTCTAAGTCTTGATTTTCATTTTCTTGCTCTTCTAAGTCCTTTGTTTTTCCATTAATAAATATTTTTTCAACTGTCATTTTATTTTGTGTTAGAGTTCCTGTTTTGTCAGAACAAATAACAGTTGCACTTCCTAATGTTTCTACTGCTGGTAATCTTTTTACAATAGCATTTTTTTTGACCATTTTTTGTACCCCAATTGCTAATACAATGGTAGATACAGCAACCAATCCTTCTGGGATTGCTGCAACGGCAAGACTTACTGCTGTCATAAACATATGGATTGCTTCTTTTCCTTGCATAAGACCTATCATGAAAATAAAAATACAAATAGAAATAGCTGCAATTCCTAGTGTTTTTCCTAATTTATTTAGTTTTTGTTGTAATGGTGTTTCTTGCTTTTGTGTATTATTTATCATCCCCGCAATTTTTCCAACTTCTGTTGTCATTCCTGTTTCTACTACAATTCCTTTTCCTCTTCCATAAGTAACTAAACTAGAAGAAAATAACATGTTGACCCTATCTCCAATTCCTATTTCTTCTGCTTCAATTTTTTTAATATTTTTTTCTACTGGTACTGATTCTCCTGTTAAAGATGCCTCTTGTGCTTTTAAATTAACTGCTTCTATTATTCTTAGGTCTGCTGGAATGTAATCTCCTGTATCTAATACAACAATATCTCCTGGTACTAGTTCTCTTGCTGGTATAACAATGATTTCTCCATTTCTTATGACTTTGGATGCATGATCTGTTAATTTTTGTAATGCTTCTAAGGATTTTTCTGCTTTGGATTCTTGAGTTACTCCTATAATGGCATTTACAATTACCACTATTAAAATGATAATAGTATCTGTTATTCCTTCTCCTTCTGCTATTCCAACGGCTCCAGATACTATTGCCGCAATTATTAATACAATAATAGAAAAGTCTTTGAATTGATCGACAAATCTTTGCAGTAATGTTTTCTTTTTGTTGGCTGTTAACTCATTAAAACCATATTTTTCCTTTCTTTTTTGAACTTCTTCTTTGGTTAGCCCTTTTTCTAAATTCGTTTGTAATTTTTTTTCTACTTCTTTAATTTCTTGGTTGAACCATTTATTATTTTCCAATTTAGCTCACTCCTTTTTTTTATTTTTTACATTTTTACATTATTTATAACAAAAGACTTTTAAAAGGAAATCTATTTTGTAATTTTCCTTTTAAAAGTCTCACTTAGCTATTTTAGCCTTACTAACCAGATATTTTCATATCGCGACTGTTGATTAGCAATTTTAAAAGTTACTCCCTTTTAATTTTCTTATTTATTTTTTGGTGACCCCTACGGGAATCGAACCCATGATTCCACCTTGAGAGGGTGGCGT
>CASUIT010000010.1 GCA_949455995.1 uncultured Clostridia bacterium | reverse complement strand
ATGTATTACCAAAATAAAAAAGCAGAAGGCAAACACTACTACGAAAGCCTAACTGCTTGTTCTACAAAAATCCTAAGAATGTTATATTCTATGTGTAAAAATAACAAACAATTCTTAGAAAACTAATGATAATTGAATTTTATCATAAAAGAAGTAAAAAGATACAATTTTTTAAAAAATATATCATTTTCGCTTGTTTGCCATACAAAAAAATAATATAATAAATTTATAAAAAAGAGCTTGACAAAAATTAGATAGTCAAGTTGAAAGGTAAAAAGATATGCTTAGTATATTTTTTATAATTTGACAAAAAATTGACAATTATAAATTAAAATATAATAGGGGTCATGGATATGAAATATAAAATTTTAATTGTAGATGATGAAGAAATGATAACAGATTTAATATCCTCACATCTGCAAAACTGTGGATATAACACTCTTATAGCAAATAATGTAAATGAGGCTATGAAAGAATTAAGACATCAGCCAAATCTTATCATACTTGATATTAATATGCCTGGAACAAATGGATTAGAGCTATGCCGTAATATACGAAATCATATATCTTGTCCTATTATTTTTTTGACAGCTCGCATTACAGAGCAAGATAAGATAAATGGATTTCAGTATGGTGGAGATGACTATATTACTAAACCTTTTAGCCTTAAAGAATTAACAGCTCGTATTGAAGCACATTTACGCCGAGATGAGAGAAATAAAAATACTTTTTCCATTTTTACAACTCCTGATGGACTAATCGTTAATTTATCAAAACAAACAATATCTTATTATGATAAAGAAATACTTTTTTCAAAAAAAGAGTTTGATTTAATAGAATATTTAATTACGAATAAAGGACAAGTTTTTGAGAAAGAAAAAATTTATGAAACAGTCTGGGGATATGATGCAGAAGGAGATAGTAATGTTGTAAAAGAACACATAAGAAAAATTCGTAATAAATTTCAAGAAATAACAGGAAACGATTATATTGAAACTGTTTGGGGAGTAGGTTATAGATGGAAAAATTAAAAAGGAAATGCAGTTCATTACAAAATTATTTTGTATTAATAGTTTTAATTACATTTTTCATTGTTATATGTTTATCATTATTAAGTATATGGGGATGTCAAAAATTTAGAGAGTATTTATTGCCAAACTCTAATACAATTTGGGTAACATTAAATATAACATATAGCGATGGAAGAACGGAAGAACTTGAATTTAGTACAGAATTAGGAAAAGAAATGTATGATATTCCTAGATTGACAGGAGCAGAAGGTGGCTTAATAAATAACTCTGAACTATCTGATATAAAAACAAGTATTGAAAAAATTGAAAATAATTTTGATATGCTAACTCCAAAAAGAAAAATTGCATATCAAATATGTGGAATAGCAATGATAGCAATGCCAATGATATTTTCTATAGTTGGAATTTTAATTTGTGGATTTATTTTTTATCGTAAGAAATTAAATAAACCATTAAAACTTCTTGAAAATTCAATGGAACAAATATCAAATAAAAATCTTGATTTCAAATTGTCTTATACATCAAATGATGAAATGGGGAAACTTTGTAATTCTTTTGAAAAAATGCGACAAATACTTGAAGAAACAAATAAAGAATTATGGAAAATGATTGAAGAAAGAAGACTCGTGCAAGCATCAGTAGCTCACGATTTAAGAAATCCAATATCAATTATAGAAGGATATGCAGAATATTTACAAACAAATTTACAAAATGATAATTTAAGTAAAGATAAAATTTTAGAAATTACTTCAAACATAAATAAAACAGCTAAAAGATTAGAAAGATATACAGATTCTATTCGTACGATTAATGCCTTAGAGGATATAGAAGTAAATCGTAAAGAAATCTCTACTCGAAAATTCATTGAAGATGTAAAATCAGATTTAAAACAAATGACAAAGTCTAAAGGAATAGGATTGGATTTAGAGGCAGAGAAGTTATTTAAAGAAAAGATAAAGATAGATTCTTATATTATTTATAGAATTTTAGAGAACATAATTAATAATGCCATTAGATATTCCAAAGAAAAAATTAATTTATCATTTAATATACAAGAAAATTATTTAATAATCTCTATTGTAGATGATGGTATAGGGTTTTCAGAAGATGTTTTAAAAGAAAGAAACAATTTAATTATACCTACTGCAAGTGATGGCAAGCATTGTGGATTAGGATTAGTAATTAGTCGTATTCTTTGCAAAAAGCATGGAGGAAAGCTAGAATTATCTAATGATATATCTGGTGGAGCAAAAGTAAAAATTTTTATAGAAATTTGACCAATTTTTGACTTTTATTATATATGATTTCCTTATAAGCCATTTGTGGCAATTTAAGGAGGTCATTTTTTTATGAAAAAATTAATTATTTTATTGATAATCATTGGAATAGGTTTGGTATTAATATTTTGTGGATAATTATTAAAAAATACAGTCTTAACAAATGATGACATTGTATCAAAAGGCTTTGATTGGGTAACAGGAAAAGGAACAGATGAAATAGAAATGAAAGGTAAATTATCTTTAATTTCTAATACTTCAAATACAGATGATGGGTATTACTATTTTCAAAGTGATACAGAAAAATTATTAAATGGTAAAAGAATATCTCATTTGATGTATATTGACTTTGCTACTCATCAGGAAATTTATTTATGTAGTAATTCTGGTTGTAATCATTACACAGAAAGTTGTTCATCTGTATTTTTAGAAAATGAAGTTCCATCTGATTCATCTATACTTTTTATATGGAATAATAAGATATTTATTTTAAGTAAACAGCAGGATCAAGATGGAGTAGTAGCTTTAGGGGGAAGTACAAGTTCTGAAGTAGAAGGAAGCTCTAGCATATTATATTGTTTAAACTTGGATGGAACAAATAGAGAAAAGATTTATACATTTGACAGTAATCTTACTGTAGAAGATTTTGTAGTTGGAGATGAGAATGAGCTTTATTTTGTTACTAAAAAAGTATCAGCAAAAAGCATTAATGGTAATTCTTATCAAACATCATCAGAGAAAAATTTAGTTTATTTAGATGTAAAAACAAAAAAGGAAAAGAAAGTTTTTTCTATGGACTTTAATGATAATGTTGAATGGGATGTTATTGGATGTAGTGATAAAAATCTAATTTTACATGGAATAGATTTTGGAAAAAAGGTTTCAGAAGAAGAAAAACATAGTGAAGATACTGAAGTATACAAAAATTCTTATGATGTATTTAAAACTCTTAATGTAGAAAATAGAGAAAGTAAAGAAATCTATCGTATATTTGCAGCACATTCTCGTAGTTATGTAACAGATGATAAATACTTATATTTTTCTAAAGATGGAGATGGAGAAATTATAAAAATTGATTTAAAAACAGGAGAAAAAAATTCTTTTGTAAAGTTATCTCAGAATGCCATTGCTAGAATTATTGGAGATAAAATAATGTGTTATGAATATAGCTTTAATGACAAAACTCTTTACTTTGTTGATAAAAATACAGGTAAAATTTCTCATTCAAAACTTGTAAACAAAACAGTAGGAAGAACTTTAGATATTATTGCAGAAAGTAAAACACAAGTTTTAGTTGTTTATGATTCAGATGTAAATTATCATCAAGATGGTTCTTATGAAACTAAAAAAGAATATTGTGGTTTAATTAGCAAAGAAGATTTATATAAAGGAAACCATAATTTTACTGAAATAAAAATGATTAATAATGTTATTAATTAATAAGGGGGGGGAAGATAATGCTTGAACTTTGTAATATTTCTAAAAAATATAAAGAGAAAAATGCTTTAAATGATGTTTCTTTAAAACTAGATAATGGAATTTATGGGCTTCTTGGTCCAAATGGTGCAGGAAAATCAACATTAATGAATATAATAACTGGAAATCTTGAACCTACAGAGGGGACTATAAAATGGGAAGGAACGGAAGTCAAAGAACTAGGAAGTAATTATAGGAGTTTGCTAGGGTATGCTCCACAAGGGCAGGGAATGTATGAAACTTTTTCAGGAAGAAGATTTCTTTCATATATAGCGACTTTAAAAGGAATTTCCAAAAGTAGTATGGAAGATGAAATAAATAGAGTTCTACTATATGTGAACATGGTAGAAAAATCAAATCAAAAAATTGGTACATATTCAGGTGGAATGAAACAAAGAATTTTAATAGCACAAGCAATTATTGGAAATCCTAAATTAGTTATATTAGATGAGCCTACAGCAGGACTTGATCCAAAAGAAAGAGTAAGAATAAGAGAAAGAATAGCAGAACTTTCAAAAGATAAAATTATTCTAGTATCAACTCATGTTGTTTCAGATATTGAATCTATTGCTAAAAAAATAATATTAATTAAAACTGGAGAAATAATTGATTATGCAAATGTAAGAAGCCTTTGTGATAAATATAATGTGGCTAATTTAGAAGATGTATATATGAAAATATTTGGGGAGGAATAATTTATGTTTAGGCTTATCTATTTTGAACTAAAAAAAATATGGTGCAAGCGAAGTTTTATTTTTAGTATTTGCTTATTGCTTATGATAAATATATTTTTCCTTTGGTATACAAATATTGAAAATGAGGATAGAATAGCTCTTTCATCCTATAAAAAATTTGGAGAAGAGATAGCAAATATGGATGAATTTCAAAAAGGTGAATATATCGAAAAATTAAAAAGGGATATTGATGGTGTTTCTTTTGTTATGAATATTATTTCAATGCAAAATACTGAAATGGGATCAGAATTTGCAAAACAAGAAATGCAAGAACAACCAAAACTTTTTGAAACTTATTATGATTTATATAAGTCAGGAAACTATCTACATTTTACAAATTCGTTTGAAAAAGAACAGAAATTTATAGATGAAGTATATGATGAATATACAAAAGTTTCAAACTACGATTTATATTTAAAAGAAATAAGAGAAAAAGAAAATGCACTTGATGGAATTTCTGTATTTAAAAATCAAAACGGAAACGAAAACGATTTTTCTTCTCGTAATATAAAAAAGAGTACATCAGACTATGAAAAACTTAATAATAATGGGATATGCTATATTCCTTCTAAAATGATTACATCTACAATGGAAAATATATGGACTGATATTTTTGTAATATTACTAGCATTTTTATTTATAGGAAGTTTAATAACCGAAGAAAAGGAAAAGGGACTTTTTTATATAACTCGCACTACTAAATATGGAATAAGCCATAGTATCATTGCTAAACTGATTGCACTTTTTATTAGTTGTAGCTTGTTTGAAGTTATATTCTTCTTATCAAATTATATGTTCTTTGGAATATCTACAGGTTTTAGTGATATTAGTATAAAACTTCAATCAATTAGCCCTTATATTGGAAGTAATTTATCTATTAACATTTTAGGATATATACTTATTTCTATTATAACAAAAAGTTTTATCCTTTTTGGACTTTGTACCGCCATTACAGCATTTTGTATACTTTCCGATAGTATGTTATTGCCATATCTATGTGGAATAATATCATTAGTAGTAAGTTGGATTTTATATACAATTATTCCAAATGTTTCTAAATTTGAAATATTAAAACACTTGAACTTATTTGGATTATTTAGAACAGAGAGTCTGTATGATACATATTTGAACTTAAACTTTTTTGGCTATCCAATTTCTCGTATTGTTTTGTCATGGATTATAATAGCCATATTAATGTTTATAGGAGTAGTTTTATGTTATAGATTTTTCTTAAAAGGAAAGAACTTACAATTAAAGCAAAAAAAATCACAAATGATAGGGCTAAAATTTAAAACACATTCAAATCTATTAAGACACGAAATGTATAAAATTCTTATTACCAATCATGGACTTATCATTATTTTGTTATTTAGTATATTAATTGGTTTTAATGAATTAAATCATTCTTATCATCCATCTGTTCAAGAACAGTATTATCAAAACATTATGCTAAAATTAGAAGGAGAACAAACAGATGAAAAGATTGAAATAATTGAAAAAGAAAAAGCTAGATATGAAGAAGCTTTGGGAGAAATAGAAAAGATAGATGAATTAGTAAGTAAGGGAGAAATTAATAGTGAAACAGGAGAAAAGATGAAGTTAAAATGGTATAGTGTTACATCATTTTACCCTGCATTTCAAAAAGTAGAAGCACAATATAAGCATGTATGTGAAAATGGCGGGAAATATATCTATGACACAGGCTATTTATATTTATTTGGAATTATGGAAGATGGAATAATAAATGACTTCTTATTACTTACACTTGGAATAATACTAATATTTAGTAACTTTTTTTCTATGGAATACCAAAATGAAACTTGGAAATTATTAAAAGCTACGAAAAAAGGAAAAAGAGGAGTTATAAAATCAAAAGTGATAGTATGTATAGTTTTAGTTACATTATTTTCTATTTTACCATTTATATGCAGAGGGATAAGCATTTCTAAAGTATTTCCACTTCACTGTTTATCCTCATCAGTGCAAAATATTCCTATATACCAAAATTTGCCTTTTAATTTGAATATATTATTGTTTATATTACTAAAAATGTTATTGCAAATACTAATTTCAGTAATTATGGCTATGGTTGTATTAGTGTTTTCGGGATGGAGAAAAAATAATATTCAAGCGATTTTTTTAGGAATTTTAATACTATGTGTACCATTAGTTTTGACTATATTAGGATTTGATTTTATGAAGTATTTTTCATTATATCCTTTATTTTCATATACTTTTACATAAAAATACGAAGTGAGAGATGAGTTAATAAATGAATAAAAAAAGAATCAAAAAAGAAAGAAGAAGTAATAAAAGAAAATTAATTGTAATTTTACTTATCATATCAATAATTTTTTGTTTAATAAAAAGTTTTTCTAAAAAAGAACAAGAAACAATAAGTCAAGAAAATAGTAAAGATGATGAAATTACAGTAGCAGATATAACAGAAATAACAGAAAAATCTAGTTTCCCAACTGATGTCTTTGGAGTTCCAGTACATACAGAACTAATTGAAAGTAATACAAAAGCAAGACCAGGTACAAAACGAAGGATAAGATACATTGTAATACATGAAACAGATAATTTTGATAAAACTACAGGAGCAAAAAATCATGCACAATTTTTGAGTGAAAACAATATGGCTTCTACATCTTGGCATTATACTGTTGATGATAAAGAAATATATCATCATATACCAGATAATGAAGTAGCATATCATGCTGCTAACGAAATAGGTAACTTATATGGAATAGGAATTGAATTGTGTGTTAATAGTGGTGGAAACTTTGAAAAAACATTTAATAATGCTGCAAAATTAGTCGCTTATTTATTAAAGGAATATAATCTTACAATTTATGATTTAAAAACACATCATGATTTTTCAGGAAAAGATTGTCCTCATTCTATTTTAAAAAATAATAGGATGGATGAATTTATAGAAAAAGTAGAAAAATATATGTAAATGAAAGTTTAAGATATGAAGTTGGAAAGGCAAATGATTAGTTGAATTTTATTTATTTTTGTATTGAAAGGAAGATTTTTAGAAAGAGTAACTCATGCAATATTAGTATTTGCAATTTGGATGTATGCTACTAAATTTTATCAATATATATTATCTTACTATAAGAAAAAAGAGATATTGATAAGTTCTATTTAGGAATGCTTTTCTCAATTATATTGGCAATTACTTTAACTCCTTTAGATCAATATGTTAATATGATATATTCTTATATAAATTGGATTTCAATTTTTTTAGGACTAATGTTATATGTTACTTTTTATATAGTAACTTTTGCTGTTGAAAAAAGAAATTAAAAAATTACAATAAGTAGAGAAGATAAATAGAAAAAGAAGGGAATCTCTCTTTTTTTTTTTTGATGTTAAATTTTATAATTTTGTCCCACTTTTATATTTTAAATTCGTTTTTAATAATAGAGTAATAACTTTAAATTTTTATTCATAAAATTAAACAAAACTTATAAGGAGACAAACTATTATGAAAAGCGAACAAAACGCAAATATTCAAATAGAATATGGCAAAGCAGACTTAAAGCAAATTTTATTAGAATTACTAAAAGAGCAATATATAAATTATATAACTATAAATGAAAAATAAAAGCTTATTTAAAGCTGACAAATTATAGAGAACACGTTATAATCACATTGCTTTAATAGGCTATTTACTCTCAAAAAAGGAGAGTGATTAAGATAAACAGAGTGAATAGTTATAGAAACATAAGAGTAGCAAAATACATACGTTTATCTCGTGAAGATGGAGATGACCGAGAAAGTGAAAGTGTAGAAAACCAAAGAGACATTATTGATAATTACATATTAGGACATAAAGAATTAATAGAAGTAGGAGAATATGTAGATGATGGTTATACAGGTACAAATTTTAATAGACCTGGATTTCAAAAAATGCTAAAAGACATCGAAGATGAAAAAATTGATTGCATTATAACAAAAGACTTATCAAGATTTGGAAGAGACCACATAGATACAGGATATTATTTAGAAAGATTTTTGCCTGCTAACAATATAAGATACATAGCAATTCGGAGATAATGTAGATACCTTAAAAGCAGATGGATTGCAATTTTTAACATTCAAACTTAGTTTTAATGATTATTATGCACAAGACATATCCAATAAAATAAAAAGTGTAAAACAAAGAAAAATAGAAAAAGGAGAATACCAAGCAGGGATACCACCTTATGGATACAAAAAAGATACTAAGCAAAAAAATCATTTGATACCAGATGAGTATAGTTCACAAATCATAAAAGAAATATTTGATATGTATGTCAACAAAGCAATGTCAACCATAAAAATTGCAGATGAATTAAACAAAAGAGAAATAGAACCACCAGCAATCTATTTAAAAATACCAACCTATATGAAAAAGCAAAGTGTAAATCCAAATGGAAAATATGTGTGGCTAAGAAGTCAAATAGGAAAAATTTTAAGAAATGAAGTTTATCTAGGAAGTGTAGTAGGAAGAAAATTTCAAAAGATTAGCCATAAAATTGCAAAAGTAAGATGTACCAAAAAAGAAGAACATATAATATTAGAAAATATGCATGAGGCAATTATAGACATTAAAACTTGGAATAAAGCACAAGATAAGTTAAATGGTTATACAAAGTCAAGGAATAGAAAATATGACCATCCTTTAAAAGGTTTAGTGTATTGCATGGAATGTGGAAATAAGGCAACTTTAAGATGTAGAGAAGAAAAAAGAAAAAATGGAACTACTTGGAGGGCAACTTATTTTATTTGCTCTAAAAGAAATAATTATAGTGGATTATGTGATTGTAAGCAAATAGCAGCTAATTTAATAGAAGAAGTGATACAGCAAAAAATAAAACAAGAAATAGAAAAAATAAATTTATCAGAAAAAGAAATTAAGCAAATTTATCAAGAAGCAAAAATGCAAGCACAAACAAAAAGTAATTTACTACAAACAAAACGAAAAGAGTTGAAAAACACTTTAGAAAATATAGAAAAAACAATCGAAGAAATTTATCAAGACAAAATAAATAAAGTAATACAAGTAGAAGACTTTAAAACAATTTATGAAAAAAAACAAAACCAAAGAAATAAAATTTTAAAAGAAATGCAAAAGATAGAAAAAAAATTACAAGAAAATAATCAAAAAAATCCAAAAGTAGATTTAAAAAAAATAAAACAAATAGCAAATGAGTTCATAAAAATGGAAAATCCTAATAAAATAGTATCAGAAAAGTTAATTGAAAAAATAGAATTTAATAAAGAAAAAAATATAAAAATAAAACTAACTTTTCAAAATCCACAATAAAAATCAATAATTTCAGTTCTACATCAGCTAAGGTTTTCAAGAACTGAAATAAATTTAGACATTAAGAAGTTAGGAAACCATACAGTAAATCATAAAAGTATGCCAGAATTAAGCAAAGAGCAAATAAAAACAGAAGTCATGGAATTACACCAAGTAATGCAAGAAAAATTTAACTATGAAATGAAATACATAAGACCTCCAAAAGGAGAATTTAGTCAAGAAACATTACAAGAAACTAACCAATTAGGATATCAAACCGTCATGTGGTCATTTGCTTATGAAGATTGGAATGAAGACAAACAACCAAACGAAGAAACAGCAAAAAAGAAAATATTAGATAACCTACACAATGGAGAAATCATGTTATTACATGGAAACTCAAAAACGAATACCAATCTATTAGATACCATAATCAAAGAGGCTAAAAACATGGGATATGAATTTAAATCATTAGACCAATTTGAAAAGTGAGACAAAAAAGACCTGTCCCTTTTGTCTCACAGAAAGGAAAAAGTATGAAGAAAAAAGGCTATAATAAATTAGATAGAATATTAGAATTACCAAAAGAGGTTTGTTCTGATATCCCAAAGGTTATCATAACTGGGTTTGATGAGATGATTGTTGAAAATTTTAAGGGGATACTAGAGTATGAGGAATTTTTTGTTAAATTAAATACACATATTGGAATTATAAATATTAATGGTTTTAATTTAAAATTAGAAAATATGACAAATGATGATATTAAAGTAACAGGAAAAATTGAAAGTATGGATATTGAAAGAACAATAGATTGAGAGGGCTAACGTGTAATGATAATAAAGATATTATTTAGTTATATGATAGGTTATTTGGAAATTGCAATAGAAGGCTATTATATAGAACGATTTATTAATATGTGTCGAAACAATAAAATTGCTATTTGGCATTTAAAAAGAAAAAAAGAGATACAATTAGATATTAGGACAGGAATAAATGATTTTAAAGAAATTTGTAAAATAGCCAAAAAAACGAAATGTAAAATAAAAATAAAAAATAAAAAAGGTTTTCCATTTTTAGTACAACGATACAAAAAAAGAAAAATATTTTTTATTTTATTACTAGCCATTTTATTATTCATTTTACTATCTTCAAATTTTGTATGGAATGTAGAAATACAAGAAGAACAAGGAAAAGAATTAGAAAATATAGAAAAAGAGATACAAGAAGCTGGATTAAAAATAGGGGAATGGAAATCAAAAATTAACACAAAAGAAATTATTAATAAAATTCGATTACAAAGAAAAGACATTGCCTGGATGGGAATTGAATTAAAAGGAACCAATGCCATTGTAAAAATAGTAAAAGCAGATGAGAAACCAGAAATAATAGATGACCAAGAATATTGTAGTATAATTTCAAATAAAGTTGGAGTAATAACCAAAATCAATGCACAAACAGGAACTGCCAATGTAAAAGTAGGTGATACTGTAAATATAGGAGAAACATTAATCAATGGATGGATGGAAGGAAAATACACAGGAATCCGATATGTACATGCAAAAGGGGAAGTGCAAGCAAAAGTATGGCATACAAAATATAAAAACGTTCCCTATCAGACTACGGAAAGAATAGAAACCGGAAATACCGAAAATAAATATACCATAAAATTTAATAATTTTAAAATAAATTTTCATAAAGGGGTTTCAAAATTTAAAATTTATGATACAATAGAAACGGAAAAGAAAATGAAATTATTTTCTGATTTTTATTTACCAATTTCTATCATAAAAACAACCAACAGAGAAATAGAAGAAAAGCAAAAAAAACAAGAAAAAGAAGAAGCTAAAAACATAGGGATAGAACAACTACAAACAGAATTAGAAACAGAAATTGAAGATAAACAAAAAATAGTAGGCAAAAATATCAACACCTATGAAAAAGAAGACAGTATTGATATTTATGTCACATACGAAGTTTTGGAGAGTATAGGGACAAATGAAAAAATAGTATTTTGAAAGGACTTTTGTGAAAAAATAATTTTCAAAACAAAAGAATCCTTGAGGAAGGATGAGAATTAAAATGGAAGAAAGAAGTCTTAGAATAACAGGAGCCGATAAAACATTTTTTAATAAAATAACAAACACCTTAACAAGAATATTAATACCTACCAAAATAGGAATTAATGGAATGTTCATTTCAATGAAAAGAAACAGTGTCATCAAAGCATATGAAAACTATGCACAAAACAGTGGTAACTATGACAATGAACAAATAGAAAAAAAATATGACACTGCCTATGAGGCATATTTAGGTTCATTAGACAAATACGTAATGGACTCTATCTACAAAAAAGTAAAAAACAATACTGCAACAGAATTTGAAAAAAATGCATTATCCAGATACTATGAAGTAACCAGCCTAAAAGAAAGCGAATATATCGAATACAAATACAGAAAACAAAAATATTTAATCGAATTAGACTATCAAGGAATTCGTTCAGAAGGAAAAGAAAAAATATTAGAAAAATATCACAAATTTTACCTATCTAAAATGGATTCCTTATACAAAGCAATCCTAAAAAATTACTCCATCAAAGTAGCAGACAATACCAATCAATATGATGCTACCAAAGAATGGATCTATACAAAAATATTTTATACACTAGAAGAATACATACAAAACATACTAGCCCTAAAAATTGAAACAAACTATGATGAAAGTGTAAAAAACATCGTATCAGAATACGAAAAATACGAAACCTATCAAGTCGGAAAATTAGATACCAAAGACAACATCGAAAAAAACATGATATTATTAGGAATTAGCAGAAAACTCTTTACCCATAGTTTACCACTAGTAGTTGCAGAGCAATGTTATGAAAAACTATTAAAAGATGCCAGAATACTAGTACAAGATACCAAAATAGCACCCAAAAGAGAAAGAGCCTATTCTATGTTAATTAATTTAATCGAAGATTACAACATCCAATTATTATCCACAAAAGTATATTGGGATTCACCAAAAACAAAAGAAACCTATAAGAAATTTTGGGATCATTATAAAGAAATTAGCAAACTAAAAGAAACCGACTTCATAGAATATGTAAAACAAAAAGAAATATTATTCATTAAAAATGACATGACAAAACTACAAAAAGAAAAAATAGATTACTCAAAAATTATAAAATATTACAAAAGAAAATTAGTAGACTACGGAGCCATGAAACAAATAAAAAATACATACCAATCTAAAGGAAAATATGTAAAAATTAAGGAAGTAGTATAGATATGTATGAAATAATATATCAAGAAATAGAAGAAAAAAAAGAATACGAAGAAATAACAAAGAAAGTACTAACACAATGTTTCAAAGAAGAAGGTTTAAAAGAAGAAAAGCTATCTGTTACAATTACATTAACAACCAAACAACACATAAAAAAGCTAAACAAAGAATATAGAAATATTGACAAACCAACCGATGTACTTTCTTTTCCCATGTTTGAAAAAGGAGAAATAAAAGACTTTCCCTACGAAGATATATTAGGAGATATTGTAATATGTATTGAAAAAGTAGAAGAGCAAGCAAAAGAATATGGACACAGTTTTGAAAGAGAATTTAGTTATATGTTAGTACATGGATTTTATCATCTAATGGGATATGACCATATCCAAGAAGAGGACAAGAAGGAAATGAGAACAAAAGAAGAAAAAATATTAACACAATTTAAGAGAAAAGAAAAGGAGAAACCATATGAAAAATGAAAAAGGGCAAGCAGGAACCAAAGTATTAGTTATCATTTTAGTAATTTTAATCATAGCAGGAGGAGGCATATTAGGATATAAAATAACAAAACAAAAAGAAAATCAAGAAACAGCAATGACAGAAGAAAATGCAGAAAAATCAACAGAACCAGAAAAAGAAGTAGAAATTTTTAAAGGAAATGATAGACCAATAGCCATTATGATAGACAACCACAAAGATGCTTGGCCACAAGCGGGCTTACAAAAAGCCTATATGGTATATGAAATAGTAGTAGAAGGTGGAGAAACCAGACTAATGGCTTTATTTAAAGGGGTCGATCTTGAAAAGATAGGACCAGTAAGAAGTGCAAGGCACTATTTCCTTGATTATGCCATGGAACATGATGCCATATATGTTCACTTTGGAGAAAGTCCACAAGCAGCAAGTGACATCAAAAAATTTAGCATTCAAGATATAGATGGCATTTCAGAAGATGGAACCACTTTTTGGAGAGTAAAAGACAAAGTATCGCCACACAATGCAGTAACCAATACAGAAAAAATAACAACCTCAATCAAAAACAAAAAATATAAAATGACATCAAAAGAAGAAAGTGTATTACATTACGTAACAGAAGAAGTAAATTTAGAACAAGGGCAAGGAGCAGTTAGTGTAACCATTCCTCATTCTCAACTACAAACTGTAAAATATGTATACGATGAAGAAAATAAAATCTATGAAAGATATGCAAGAGGAAAAGAGCAAAGTGATTGGGATACTAAGCAACCCATCACAACCAAAAATATCATCATAACTTTTTGTGACAATTACACCTTATCAGATACAGAAAACAAAGGAAGGCAAGGCATTAAAAATATAGGAACTTACGATGGATACTATATTACAAATGGAAAAGCCATAAAAATAAAATGTATTAAAAATGAAAGAGATGAAAAAACCAAATATCAAGACTTAGAAGGCAATGATATTAAAATAAATGATGGAAATACCTTTGTCAATATTTGCCCAACAGATGCAAAAGTAGTATTAGAAGAGCCAACAACAATAGAAAATTTAAAAAACTAAATAGAGGAGGGAAATAAAATGAATATTTACGATACAGCAAACCAACTTGCACAAGAAATAAAACAATCCGAAGAATATATAAATTATAAAATGGCAAAACAAGCTTTAAACTTAAATGCCAACTTAAAAGAAAAGATGGCAAAATTTGAACAAATAAGATATGAAACCCAGTTAGCCACTATGCAAACAGGAAAACAAGATGAAACAAAAATGAAAGAAATACAAGAATTATATACGCAATTAATAGAAATAAATGATGCCAAAAAATATTTTGAAGCAGAAACAAAATTTAACATTGTCATTGCAGATGTAAATAAAATAATTGGCGAAGCCATAAAAGATGTGATGCAATAATGGAATTTATTATAATAGGTATTGTTTCTTTAATTTCGATTTTCCTATTAAAATATATTTTTGAATACAACATAAAACAAATAAAGAACATAGGAGAAGACCAAGACTTAGATAATCTAGCAAAAGCATATCCAAGTAATATAGAAATGTGTAAAGACTACCTTAGCAAATTAAAAAACGAAACAGTCAAGATAGAAGAAAATCAAGGAGCACAAGCAAGTTTATATATAGCCATTACCAACAAAATCTTAATTGCAAATGTAAAAAATAGTTATACCAGAATTCAAACCATAGCACATGAATGCTTACACTCAATACAAAATAGAAAACTATTAATATTTAACTTTATATTCTCCAATATATATTTACTCTATTATATCTTAATATGTGTTTTGTTAATCTTTAAAATATTACCATTAAAAATGATGTTTTTAGCTATTTTTTTAATACTAAGCATGATATATTACACCATAAGAATTTTTTTAGAAAATGATGCCATGATAAAAGCAAGATATTTAGCCAAAGAATATTTAGAAGAGAAAAAAATATCATCTCCAGATGAAATAAAAAAGCTAGTAGCAGGTTTTGATAAAATTAATGCTATAGGAATAAAATGTATTAACTATAATTTTTTTCTTGAAATTATGATAAAAACATTCATACTTACCATTTTATGTATTTTATGTTAAAAAAATTCTAAAGTTACTTTAGAATTTTTTTTGGTCAATTTGGGTCTATCTAAACTGACCCAAATAAATGAGTTAAGTTTTAGGTTCATCATTTTGTAATAATAAATTTAAAATTTGTGGATAAATAGTAGTTGCGTTTTGTTTCCAATTGTCTACAATACGTTTTGCCATATTTCTAGAACCTGCAAAGGTTTTTACTTCAAATAGAGTTTCATTGTTTTCAACAATTTTGCATTTTATAGTGTATTCGTTTTCATTTTTTGGAGTGAATTCTGCAATGACAGAAGATTCTTCTTCAATGGCAGAAAATTCTTTGGCAAATATATGATCTGCTTTTAGTTTCATAATTCCTGGTAATACGTCTTTTGTAAGTTGGTAAGCGTTTTTTCCTTTGGATGTAATTTTTATGAAGGCTTCTTCTTCTTTTGTAAAACTTCCTACTAGATTGGAGTCTATTAAATCGGTTAATACTTGTTTAAAGTAAAAGTAGTTTATGTTATTAATGGAAGTAATGATTTTAAATAAATCGTCTTGCCTAAAGTTTCCATCAATAAGATTTAATATATACAAGATTAGTACCTTATTTTCCGCCAAAGCAGTAGAATTGTCTGAATTGGAGTTCATATGTTATACCACCTTTTATTTTAATTTTTTTTTTAGTATATCAATTATATCATAATTTCTAAAAAATGTAAAATAAAACCGTATCACTTTTTACGTAAACGAAACATAATATATACAAATAAAAGAGAAAGGTGGTACAAAAATGTATGAATACATAATTAAAGGAGGTAAGAGGCTAGAAGGTGAGGTAAGTATATCTGGCTCGAAAAATGCATCATTGCCTATTATTGCAGCAAGTATCTTAAATCAAGGAAAGACAACATTGTATAATGTTCCTAATATACATGATACTCAAATGATGTTTGAAATTTTAAAGAAATTAGGTGCAATTGTAATAAAAAAGAAAAATAAAGTAATAATTGATACAAGTGGAATTGAACAATATGAAATACCAGAAGATTTAATGAGGCAAATGCGTTCCTCTGTTATTTTTGTTGGTGCTTTAGTAGGAAGATATGGGAAAGTTACTTTTTCTTATCCAGGGGATTGCGATATTTGGTGGATACATCGGACAAGTTTAAGATAAATGAGTGGATTAGAGAGTTTGAGAATTAGTAGGAGGTTTAATTACCTTCTATTTTTATATTCTACAGAAAACTGCTTTGCAATTTTCGCAGACGAACAAAGACGAGGCATATATGTTTATTAAAAGGTCAAAAAACTTTAATCATGCCTCTTTTGTTCTATTCAAAATTAAATTTAAGAAAGTGAGAGTGATATTTATGAAAAGAGAAGAAATTATAGAATCAATTAAGGAAATTGAAAAAATAAGTAATGAAGTAGTGCAAACAAAAGAAAAAATAAAAGATGAGGAATTAGAAAAATATTTTTGTAAACTAGAAAAAGTAAGAATGTATATGTATGATGCAGTAATGCAAGAAAACTTATGGAGAGAATTTATGGAAAATGAAGTAACAGAATTTATAGACTATGACTATAAAGCAAAAGTAGAAGATGACATATTAAAAATACATATTCCAGAAAAAATTCCACCAATCAAAAAGGGTGCAAATTATACTCGGAAAACGAATTACAAATAATATAGCTAGAATAACAAGAAAATATGAAAGACTATTTTATGATAAATTCACAATAACAATTATAAAAATATATGATGATGGAAAGATATGGGATGTAGATAATAGAAATGTAAAACCAATTCAAGATGGATTAATACATGGAAAAATAATCAAAGATGACAATATTTATTGTTCTTGTTATATGGTACAAGGATATTATTCGGATAAACCATATGCAGAAGTTTATGTGCTATCAGCAGATGAAATAACAAAAATAATTAACAAAAAAATAAGATAAACATATATACAAACATGGCAAAATTTTAGTAAAAAAATCGAAACAAATTTTGCTATATTTGATTTTGTAAGAAATTAAGTAATACCAAGAGTTTTAATAGAAAATAACTAAAAGAAATTATCTAGAGTAGAGGGGACATATACAATATGTGCCCTCTACAAGTGTACCATTTAAGGAAGATACGATTAGAAAATTATGGAGGTGATTTAGATGAGAAGTGGAATGACATTGCAAAACAGAGATATAGAATTATTAATATTTTTAGGAAAGTATAGAATAATATCATTAGATAATACAAGATATATTTATGAAACGAAGACATATCAAGAAAAAAGAATCGTGCTACTAGCAAAACATGACTATGTAAGAAGATTAAAGCACAGATACATTACATTAGGAAGTAAAGGAAAAGAATATTTATTGGAAAATGGATTTGAAGTAAGAAATCATTGTAGAAATGAAAACAATATGGAAAGATTAAATGTAATAAGTGATATAGCAAGTTGTTTGATACAAGATAATTTAATTTTTACACCTAGTTGGAACATGAAAAAAGAAGATGAACCAACAACTTATTCAAGAAGATACATTGGTAATTTAGATTATAACGAAGAAAATTTTTTAGTATATGCAGTATATGAAGGAAAAGATGATAAATATATAAAATCAATTTATTATGACATAAAAAAAGAAAATGGATATGCCAATGCAATGATATTTACAAATAACATAGAAAAAATAGTATTACATGAAAAAGGATTTTATTTTGGAAATCAATATACAATTTTAATTCCTTATGATGAATATGGCAAATTTTTAATGAAAAATAATTATGCAATAAGGCACAGTATATATTTAAGAATCAAAGAAATGTATGATGTAGAATTATCAGACATTAGATTAGCAGATTTAAAAGTAGATGATGATAATTATATTGTAATCATGCCATTAATAAATATGGAAATATTAGCAAGGCTACATTACTATTTTAATGAAAATGATAATTATAAAAACATTTACATATTTGGATTAGAAGAATACGAAAGTATAATCAAGCAATATTTGCCTAAATGTGAATATAAAGGTTTAAGTAAAAGAAAAATCAATGAATTACTAATAAAATATAGAGAAACTGGAGGTGAAGAAAATGAATCTTTATAAAATAAATGAAACATTACAGCATTCATATTATCAAATGCCACAAGAATTGTTTTGTAATGAAAAATATAAAAGGCTAAGCATAGAAGCCAAAGTAATTTATTCATTTTTATTAAATAGAATGAACCTATCAAGAATGAATAAATGGATAAATGATAAAGGAGAAATTTATTTAATTTATACTAGAAAAGAGATACAAAGTAAATTAAATTTAAGTGATAAGCCAGTAACAAGAGCATTTAAGGAATTAAGGGAAGCAAAACTCATAAAAGAAGAAAAACAAGGATTTGGAAAACCTAATTTGATTTATATAGGTAAGATTGAACAAGAAGAATTACAGATTAATGATATTGATACAGAAAATGTATTGGCAGATAATCAAATAAAAGAAGATTATTATATAGGAGAGAATACGATTCAAGAGACAGAAAATTTACGAGCAAATAAGAAAGATAATAAAAAACATAAAAATAATAATATAGATGTTTGTCAGTCTAAAATGGAAACAAAAAAATTAGAAGATATAAAACAGAAATGTGAGTTATATTTATTTAAAAAAAGTCAAAGAAATATTATAGAAAATACACTAGACCTTATGTTTTATTCAGATAATTTAAAAGTAGGACAAGCAGTTTTACCACAAGAAATAGTTAGAAGCAGAATGCAGCTATTAAATGCTTCTATTATTTTTTATGCTTTTGACAAGTTGAATTATTTAAAACAAGATAGCAAAATACATAATAGTACAAATTTTATGATTAGTTGTTTATATAATGCCATTACAGAGTATTATTCTGATAGTGATTTACAGTTTAGAATTGATTATGGAAGTGGATAATAACTTTACAATAAAATGTTGTAAAATACTAGCAATTTTATGTAATTTATGATATAAAATGGTAAATAGAAAAAAACAATATAAAATCTGTTTATATTGAAATCATAATTTGAGAGGATTTAATTTATGATAGATTTTGAATATAAGGAAAATATCCAAATTGAAAAAGAAGAATTAATAGAGTTATTTAAATCTGTTAATTGGAAAACAGCAGAATATCCTAATAGATTATATAAAGCAATAGAAAATAGTAGTTATGTTATATCAGCATGGGATAACAATAAACTAATTGGATTATTATCAGCAATAGATGATGGCAATATTAATGTATTTTTAACATATTTATTAATAAAGCCTCAATATCAAAAGTTAGGAATTGGAAAAAAGATGATGAGCGATTTTTGCAATCATTATAAAGGGTTTGGTAGAAGAATATTAACTACTGAATTAGATAAAGAAGATTATTACAAGAAATTTGGTTTTTCAATTGAAGGAATAGCAATGTTTAATAAAGATTGGGGGAATGATATTAATGGATAGAATAATTATAACAGGAGCAAGTGATGGTTTAGCAAGGCAATTAGCCTTGAAATGTTTGGAAAATAATATCAAAGTAGTGGCACTTTGCAGAAGAAAACCAGATTATGAATGTGACTTTATAAAAACTGATTTAGGTGAAGAAACATCAATCAAAGAGTCTTGTGATGAAATTAAAAATAAGTTTAAAAAATTTGATGCTCTTATTAACTGTGCAGGAGTAATTAGTTTGCAAAAAGTAGATGAAATTACATATGATGAGTTAAACAATTTGATTGCTGTAAATAGTGTTGCACCAATATTTTTAACATCTCAATTAATGAATTTAATTAAGGAAAATCATGCAGATATAATAAATGTAGGTTCAACTTGTGGTACAAAGGCAGGATATGAAGAACAATTAGCATATACAACATCAAAATGGGCAATAAGAGGAACAAGTTATAATTTACAAGTAGAATTAAAGAAATACAATTCAAGGGTAATACAACTTAATGTAGGTGGAATGAATACAAAATTTCATACAAAATATAATGGAAAAGAAATAGAACATCCAGAAGAATGGATGAATCCAAAGGATATTGCTGATATTATGTTATACACATTGAGTTTACCAAAAAATATTGAAGTTAGCGAGATTACAATAAATAGAAAAAATGTACAATAGGAGGAACAAAAATGAAATTATTATTAGCTTCTCAAGGATTTTTAACGAAAGAAATAGCAAGTGAAGTTGAAACAGTAGTAGGTAAAAATTTGAATGAAATTAACATAGCTATAGTAAATGAATCATACCTAGAATTAGATAGAGATAAAGATAAAAGATGGGTAATTAAAGAACTTAGTTGTTTAGAAAAATACATAGGTGGAAGAATAGATTTTATAGACTTTAAGAGATTGCCAAAAGATGAAATATCTAAAAGAATTGAGCAAGCAGATTTAATTTATTTTGTAGGTGGTAAGCAAAATGTACTTGCGAGAATTATTAGAGAGTATGATTTGAAAGATATTATAGACAAAATGATTAAAAGCAAAGTAATAATGGGAACATCAGCAGGTTCTATTATATGGGGAAAACAGATTGAATCTGAAACATACTTTAAAGAACGATATAACAAAAATGTAAAAGACATAGTTGATAGAGATTATGGAATTGTTGATTTCAATATTATTCCACATTATTTAAGAAAAGGTAGAGAAAAATGGAATCAAGAATTTTTAAGTAGAACTTTAAAAGATGAGAAATTTCCAATATATGCAATAAATGATAATCAAATGATTTCTTATGTTGATGGAAAAATACATTTTATTGGTGGAGAACCAGTTGTATTTGGAAAAAAGTATTAATAATATAGATATAGAAATTAGATTTAGGTAATTGAAAAAACATTTATAAAATTTTTAATGTATCTATTGAAATTATACAAATAATGTAGTACAATAACAATGTCAACAACAAAAGTAGATACAAAATGACTTAAGAAAGGTTTATAAAAAGGAAGGAAATACGAGAAAGTCAAATTTTCAAAAAAGGATAAGAATTGTTGATTACTATTTTAAGAGAGGAGGTAATCAAACCAGACAACAAGAGGCAGAAAATTTGCGAATTGTATTTTGAAGGAAACCTTAACTGTATTTGTATAGCAAAAGAATTAGGAATAAGTCCACAATATGTATCAAAAATTTTAACAGGACATCCCAACTATAGAAAAGGAAATAAGAAGTAAGATAAAACATAAAAATTATCTTGAGAGAAAAAAGACAACTAGACAGTTAAGAACAAAAATTTTGAAGGAGAAAGAAGATTATGAGCTAGAGAAT
>CASUIT010000009.1 GCA_949455995.1 uncultured Clostridia bacterium | reverse complement strand
TAGAAGTTCTGCGATAATTAACTCTTGACCGAGCGTTTTTATCATTTTTATATTTCGTTGCACGTATCAAATCAAAAGTCTTGAAAATTAATATATTCATTCCGACAAATCAAGATTTATAGTGTATAAAAATAAACTCAAATTATTAAACTTCCTAATAAATTGAGTTTATTTTTAACTAATTGGCTCTAATCTTTAATTTATTCTAACATTTTGTATCATTTAGAATCTTTTCTTTTTTGTATTAATTATACAAACATCTCTTAAATTTTATATCATATCAAAATAGTTTCTTTATTTTATCGGTCTAAAAGTGGTTTCATGGTTGGAAATAATAATACATCTCTAATGGAACTACTATCTGTTAACAGCATAACTAATCGATCGATTCCAATTCCTAGTCCACCTGTTGGAGGCATTCCAATTTCTAATGCTTGGATAAAATCTTCATCCATCATTCCCGCTTCTTCGTCTCCTGCTTCTCTTGCCTCTACTTGTTTTTTAAATCTTTCATATTGGTCAATTGGATCATTTAATTCTGAAAAAGCATTTCCATATTCACGACCACCGATGAAAACTTCAAATCTTTGCGTTAGTCTTGGATCTTCTTTCTTTTTCTTGGCAAGTGGAGAAATTTCAATTGGATAATCATAAATAAAGGTTGGTTGTATTAGTGTCTTTTCTACATATTCATCAAAAAATAAACTAATCACATCGCCTCTTGTTTCTTTTGTTTTGTCTGGTATCTCTATTCCTTTTTCTTTTGCTAATGCTACTGCTTCCTCATCTGTATTAATCTTATTAAAGTCTATCCCACTTGTTTCTTTGATGGAATCGATCATGCTAATTCTTTTCCAACCAGGTGTTAGATCTATTTCTTGCCCTTGATAGGTTACTTTTGTACTCCCCTTTACTTTTATAGCACATTTTGAAAACAGTTCTTCTACCATGTCCATCATATCATGATAATCTGCATAGGCTTCATATAATTCGATAGTAGTAAATTCAGGATTGTGACGAATATCCATTCCTTCATTTCTAAATATTCTTCCCATTTCATATACTTTGTCATATCCACCAACAATTAATCTTTTCAAGTTTAATTCTGTTGCAATTCTTAGATACATATCAATATTTAAAGCATTGTGATGTGTCATAAAAGGTTTAGCCGTTGCTCCTCCTGATATAGTATTTAACATAGGTGTATCCACCTCTAAATACCCTTTTTCATCTAATATTTTTCTAATTTCACTAATAATTTGACTTCTTCTTTCAAATGTTCTTTTTACTTCTGGATTCATAATTAAATCTACATACCTTTGACGATAACGTAAATCCACATCCTTTAATCCATGAAACTTCTCTGGTAATGGTCTTAACGATTTTGACAATAAAGTTACCACTTTTGCATGTATCGAAATTTCTTCTGTTTTGGTTTTAAACACAAAACCTGTAATTCCAATAATATCTCCTATATCCCATGTTTTAAAAGCTTGGTAACTTTCTTCACCTAAATCATTAATACTTACATAACTTTGTATTTTCTCATCATTATCTTGAATAGTACAAAATGACGCCTTTCCCATAATTCTTTTAGCAATTATTCTTCCAGCCACTGTTACATCCTTTTGTTCAAATTGTTCATAATTTGCTTTAATCTCTCCACTTGTATGTGTTCTATTAAACTTTGTAATCTCATATGGATCTTTTCCTTCTTGCTGTAGCTTACTTAATTTATCCCTTCTTATTTGTATTAAATGATTGACATCTATTTCTTCTATCTCAATACCTTCTTTATTTTTATTTTTGTTTTCTTGCATTACCAATCGCTCTCCTTTTCGTTTTTGTATATTATATAGTAAAAATCACCAAAAGTAAAGCTTTGTGTATAAAATTGTGACAAAAAGGGACGCCCCTTTTGTCACAATTTTATACATCTATAATAGAAAAAAGCATAATAATCAATTACTTAATTGTAATTAACTATTATATTTTTATAGTACCAAAATCCCTGTCCCTAATGTCTCATTTTAGCAAAAAAATGTTTGACTTTTTATTTTTTTGTGTTATAATAGATACAAATGTTCGCTTTTAGAAAGGATTGAATAAAAATGGATGTTTTAGATAAGCTAAAGATACTTGCTGATTCTGCTAAATATGATGCTTCTTGTAGTTCTAGTGGAAGTCAACGAAAAAATAAAAATAATGGAATTGGAAATGGACATATTTCTGGTATCTGTCATAGTTGGGGTGCAGATGGTAGATGTATTTCTTTATTTAAAATATTACTTAGTAATTCTTGTTTATATGATTGTAAATATTGTATTAATCGATGTACAAATTCTGTTAAAAGAGCTACTTTTACCCCTAAAGAAGTTGCAGATTTAACGATACATTTTTATAAAAGAAATTATATTGAAGGACTTTTTCTTAGTTCAGCTGTTATTAAATCTCCAGATTATACGATGGAACAATTAATTCAAACCGTTTCTATCTTGCGAAATGAATATCATTTTAATGGCTATCTTCATTGTAAAACTATTCCTGGGTGCAGTAAAGAATTAATTGACCAATTAGCAAAGTTAGTAGATCGACTTAGCATTAATATCGAATTACCTTCTGCTTCTAGTTTGAAACTTCTTGCACCACAAAAAGAAAAAAATGCCATTTTAGAACCCATGAGCTATATTTCTAAACGGTATTTATCAAAATAAGCAAGATAACAATAAATATAAACCTCATTTTGCTCCAGCAGGTCAAACTACTCAATTAATGGTTGGTGCTACCAAAGAAAGCGATTTAAAGATTTTAAAACTCTCTGAGGGTCTCTACCAGAAATTAAATTTGAAAAGAGTTTACTACTCTGCCTATGTAAGCATTAATCAAGATAAAAATCTTCCAACTTTAAAATCCCCTCCTCTTCTTCGTGAAAATAGACTCTATCAAGCAGATTGGTTGTTACGATTTTATGGATTTAAGGCAGATGAATTATTAAATGAAACCCACCCCAATTTCAATCATATCTTAGATCCAAAATGCGACTGGGCATTACGAAATATAGAAAAATTCCCTATTGAAATTAATACAGCAGACTACTTTACTCTACTTAGAATTCCTGGTATTGGCATTATTTCTGCAAAAAAAATTATTCGAGCAAGGCGTGAATTTCTGCTAGATTTTACCTGTTTAAAAAAGCTAGGAGTCGTACTAAAAAGGGCTAAATATTTTATTACTTGCAAAGGGAAATACTTTAATAACATTAATAGATTTAACCCCAATTTTATTGAAACAAATTTAATGATTCAAGAAAGAAACGATTTACCCAAGCCACAATTTGAGCAATTGTCAATTTTTGATCATCTACTACCAACAAAGGAGGATAACATAAAATGTCTAACTGGAAACTTGTAAATATGACCTATTTATATGATGGTACTTTTGATGGTTTCTTAAGTATTGTATTTTATAGTTATACAAATAAAACACTACCACAAAAAATAGTTCCAAAAGATAGCTATATTCCTAATTTTTTAGATAAAACACTTTATATTGAAACAGATTTTGAAAAATCTAAGCGTGTCTTTACAGGAATTGAAAAAAATATTAGCTATCATACACTTTTTTATACTTACTATGCCTTTCTCTCTCATGAAAAAGAAAAAGAAATATCTTTATTAAAATATTTGTGTGATGGCTTTGACATTGGTCCCAAAATCAATAACCGAATTACCCTTTTTTATGTATTTCACGTTATGAATATGCAAAAAAGAGCCTATGGCGAATGTCATAGACTAAAAGGACTTCTTCGCTTTCAAGAAATAGGAAATCATTTATATTACGCCAAAATTCATCCTGACAACAATATTTTAGAGCCATTAGGACATCATTTTATCAAACGTCTTCCTTCTCAAAATTTTATCATACATGATAAAACAAGAAATATCTGTCTCATTTATAATAGTAAAGAATATAAAATGATAGATGCCACAAACTTAAAAATTCCTGATATTTCAGAAGAAGAACAAAAATATCAAGAATTATGGAAAACATTTTTTAAAACAATTGCCATCTCCGAAAGAAAAAACCATAAATGCCAGATGCAATATATGCCTAAAAAATATTGGAAAGATTTAATTGAAGAACCCTATTAAAGCTTTGGTTTCTTCTTTTACTTTTGCATCTAATGCTAAAATCTCGTCTACTGTATTTAGCGTTATTGAATGATGGGTATCTAACATTTCTTTGATTTTCTTTGGAATTTGTGTATAGGTTATCCTTTCCTTTAAAAAAGCTTCTACTAGAATTTCATTAGCAGCATTTAATACCACTTGATGGCTATGTCCTTTTTTAATGGATTCAAATGCTAATTTTAAACATGGAAATTTTTCTAAATTTGGCTTTTCAAAAGTTAATTGTGCTATTTTAAACAAATCTATTTTTTCGATGGCATTTTCTAATCGATTCGGATAATTTAGTGCATAAGCAATTGGTATTTGCATTGATTTAGGTCCTAAATTTGCCATAATAGTCCCATCTTGAAACTGTACCATGGAATGTACAATACTTTTTCTATGTACTACCACTTGTATTTGGTCAGGATCCACATCAAACAACCATTTAGCTTCTATTACTTCAAATCCTTTATTCATCATGGTAGAAGAATCTATGGTCACTTTAGGTCCCATTTTCCAAGTAGGATGGTTTAGGGCTTGTTCTTTTGTTATTTCATCAGTTATTTCTTGATTCCAAAATGGTCCACCTGATGCAGTTAATAATATTTTGTTGATTTTATTTTGTTTTTCGCCTTGTAAACATTGCATAATAGCACTATGCTCACTATCTACGGTCAATAAGGTTGCTTGATTTTTTTTGGCGGTATCCATAATTAATTTTCCACCTGCAACCAATACTTCTTTATTGGCTAATGCTACTGTTTTCCCATTTTTTATCATTTCATAGGTTGGTTTTAAGCCTGCAATTCCTACTAAAGCAGATACTCCAATATCAAAATCTGTTAATTTTGATATTTCTTCCATTCCTTTTTCGCCATTATATACATTCAAGTTTGGATATTTATGTTTTAATTTAATAGCATCTTCTTTTGCTGTAATATATACATTTTTTGGTTTAAATTCTTCAATTTGTTGGATTAACTTTTCAATATTTTTTCCTGCTACTAATGTAATCACTTTGAATAATTTTGGATTTTCTCTAATTACTTGTAATGTACTTTCTCCAATTGAACCTGTTGAACCAAATATAGCAATCTTTTTCATTTTTACTATCTTTCCCCTTTCTTTTTGTTGCACCTATACTGAAAAATCAAGACTTTTTTCTATAAAATTAACAACAGTTTCTCCAACACCTGCATCAATGTCTATGGTTGCTTTTCCATCTCCTAGTTTTTGTGAACCTGTAATTTTTTGATTATCTACTAAAAAATTACCTAATCCACTTTCTGCCTCTATTTTATAATCAGTTGGTAAACCAATTAAATTTAGTTCCATTTTTCCAACACCACAATCAATTTTTGCATCTTTTTCAATATAACTAGTAAAAATAAACCTTCCCATTCCGCCTTCTAATTTTAATCGTTCTATTTGACCATTATTAATAATGGTCTCTCCTGCCCCTGCCTCTATTTTAACATCTTTTGCAAAAATAGAATCGATTTGGCATCTTCCAACTCCCATTTGTATTTTTAGGTTATCTGCTCTTAAAAATTCAATTTCTGTTTCATTGATTCCTGTTTCTATTGTCATATTTTCCCATTGTATATCTTCTGGCATGTATATTATAACTTCAGATTTAATATTTCCTGTATTAAAAAAATGTTTTGGTACATTTTCGTCTTTTATTTTTAATGTATTATTTTGTGCTTGGCATTCTAATTGATTGGAAACTTCTGAAGCTTCTACTCTTAGTTTATTTCCTTTTTTTATTTTTAGTTTGCATACATTTAAATCAATATCTATCTTTTTTATATTTTCATATTCTTGTTCCCACTTTGCCACCATAGCAGTGTTTGGTCTACTATTCTCAAACATTTCAAATCCAACTGTAATTCCAAAAATAGCAGTAATTCCAAACACTATCATTCTTATTATTAAAAAACATAAATAAATCGCAAATACGATGGCTCCATATTTAATTATTTTTTGAAATGATGTCATTTTATTTCTACCCCCCCAAATAGAGCCATTGCATTAATATATAAAGTTGGTAAACTTTCATTGTAGTCTGTTTTTACTTTATTGACTCCTCCAAATATTGGTGTGGATTTTACTTTCACATTAACACCTGTTGGAACTCTTATTTCAATGCCTCCAAATATGGCATTTGCATTAATAATTTCATCTTTTGAAATTATTGCTTTTGAAATGTCTAATTCTACACTTCCAAATATCGCATCTAGATTGGCACCTTTAAATTCTTGCCCAGATAAATCGTTTTTTTGTTCTCCAAAAGTTGCACAATACCCTTCTAAATTTCCCTTATCGGCATTTAGCGTTTTTATTTTTTCTTCTACTTTTTTATGAAACGTATCTTTAAATAGAATACTAATTCCTACCATTACTAGAATAAATGGAAATATTAATTTTCGGATGATACTAAATGATAAGATATTTTGTGCACATAATAATAGTGCGATTCCAATAATTAAACTTATAAAACTCCACATTTTATTAGTAGATCTGATTAGTTCGATAAAACTTGGTATTATGATAAATAAAGTCCACCACCCTTTAAAGAAAATATTAATATTGGTTATTCCTAACGCATTTAATCCGAAAATAATTCCAATCATAATTAATACGATTCCCCATAATATATTTCCAGTTTTCTTCATTTTACTTTTTTCCTCCTTTTATTATGTTTTCAACTTCTTGAAAACATGCTTCTTGATTAGTAAGTACGATATCATAGTTTTGATTATAAAATGTTAAGTTTTCTTCTATTTTCGTATTTAAAAATCCAATGGTAATTACTTTTTCTTGTTCTTCTTTTTTTATCATTTCAATGTCTTCAATAATGTCACCACATAAGATGGCATATTGCTTTTGGTTTATTTTGTTTTTCCATATAGATGATACATGGTTTTCTAGTTTTTTATTCATCGAATGAATCATAGGTTTTGTAAATTTTTGCATTTTGTCTTCTTTAAATGTAATAAAATTACTAATGATACCTATATTATCAAAATTACAATGATGGATTTTAAAAAATTCTTCAATGGCATTTCCTATTCCTGCAGATAATATAATAACTGGTATGTTTTGTTTGTGTAATTTATCTAAAAATTCTTTTGCCCCTTGCCTAAATTCTAATTTTCCCTTTTGAAGTGCTTTTAATAATTTTGTATGTGTTAACTGGTATTTGTATAATAAATCCATGCTTTTTTCATACCATTCTACCATATATTGTTTTTTTTGTTCATATGGTAATTGGTAGTTTAGTTCGATTGGTGCATACTTTTGGTTTAACTGTTCCCATTCTTTTTGACATTGTTTCCCCAATATCTCAAAGTCTGCTATTGCCATCCACGAATCTAAACTGTTTTTACTGGTTATTGTTTTATCAAAGTCTAGTACCATATAATAATTATTTTTTGATATTTTTATATTTTCTAATTTGTTGGTATTGATATATTTCACTTATCTTTCATCCCTATTTTGTTTTTCTTTTAATCCATCATATGCTTTTTTTATTCTTACTGCTTCTTCTTGGTCTTTCCTATCAATGGCTCTTGCAAGTTTTGCTGTTAATAAAAATTTTTGATATTGTGTAGGATCTTTTGTCTCCATTTCTTGTAGTATTTCTAATATTTCATAAATTTGCTCTGTCCAATTATCTCCTATTTTCTCCCAATTGTCATTTATTCCTTCTAATTGCATCTCTTTCCATCTTGCAAAAAATATTCCTGCTTTTGTATCTAGTACAGTTTTTTCTTTTCTTAATAATTGTAATTGCTCTTGTAATTCTTTTTTTACACAAGCATCGATGTTAACTTTTTGGTTGTTATTTGGTACATCATTTAATGTAACAAATTTATAAAATTGCCTATAGCATTTACTTGCCTTTTTTAGCATCTCTCTTTCAATTTGAGCATTTGGAACTTCATAACACATTTGATTCCCATACCCATCATATACTTTATTTAAAGAAAAATATAAAATTCCCTCTCTTACTTCTCTTTTGTTTTCTATTCCATGACAAAAAAATCTTTCAAATGTTTCTTTTTTTATTTCTTTATACATCCTTTTATCTCTCCTGTTTTTTACCTACTATTTATTCTATATTTATTTTTTTATTTACAATATATTCTGGTCTATTTCTTGATTCATCATAAATTCTTGCAATATATTCTGAAATAATCCAAATGGATAATAATTGTACACCACTAAATAATGTAATAGCAACCATAATAGATGTCCAACCTGGTTCTAAATGGTTTAAGTTAAATAGGTAGGAGACTAAAGAATAAATTAAAATTGCAATTGACAGCATAATAGTTAAAATTCCCAGCCCTCCTACTATCTTTAATGGTCTTGTAGAAAAACTAATAATACCATCAGAAGCTAATTTGCACATTTTTTTTAAGGGATATTTGGTCTTTCCTGCTAATCTTTCTTGTCTTTCATAGGTATATGCTTTTTGTTTAAAACCTACCCAACTAAATAACCCTCTTAAAAATTTATTGTGTTCTGGTAGACTATTTATCACATCTACCACTTTTTTATCTACTAGTCTAAAGTCTCCTGTATCTTTTGGAATTTCTACATCAGATAAGGCATTTAGTGTGTTATAAAACATTTTGGCTGTTAATATTTTAAAAATTGATTCTCCTTTTCTGGATTTTCGCTTTCCATAAATTACTTCATTTCCTTGTTCCCATAGTGATACCATTTCTGGTAATACTTCAGGCGGATCTTGTAAATCAGCATCTATAATAACAATGGCATCACCTGTTACATTTTTTAGTCCTGCAGTTACTGCTGCTTGATGTCCAAAATTTTTGGCAAATGCTATTACTTTTACTTTTTTATTTTCTTTAGCTATTTCTTGTAATATTTCTAATGTTTTATCTTGAGAACCATCATCAACAAATAAGATTTCATGATCATATGGTTCTAACTCTTGTAGTACTTTTTGTATTCTAGTATAAGTCGTTTTAGCAACCTCTTCTTCATTATACATGGGAATAACAATTGAGATCTTTTTCATCTTTGTATTCACATCCCTTTCTTTATTTAGGCATTATAAAATAATTCTCCTAATGGTCTTTCTTCGTTTATTCTTCTGATTGCTTCTGCAAATAATGGTGCAATGGATAATACAGTAATATTTTCAATTCTTTTTTCTTTTGAGACAGGTACAGTATTTGTTACTACCATTTCTTTCATTCCTGAATTTTTTATTCTCTCTACTGCTGGACCAGATAGTACACCATGTGTTCCACCTGCATAAATAGCTTTTGCTCCAAATTCTTGTAATACTTTTACAGTTTCCATCATGGATCCTGCTGTTGCTATTTCATCATCAAAGATGATCGCATTTTTCCCTGTTACATCTCCGATGATGGTACTGGCAATTGCTCTATCGTCATTGGCATCTCTTCTTTTGTCCACTAAAGCAATTGGACAGTTAAAAAATTGTGAATATTTATAGGCTTTTTTTGAACTTCCTGCATCTGTTGCAACAATTACCATGTCTTCTAAGTTTTTAGCTTTAAAATAATCTTCTAATAGATATTCAGCGGTTAATCGATCACAATTAATATTAAAATATGCTTGTATGGCAGGATTGTGTAAGTCACATGTCATAACTCTTGTAGCCCCTGCTGCTTCTAATAATTGTGCCATTAATTTGGCCGTTACAGGTACTCTTGGTTGATCTTTTTTGTCAGATCTAGAATATGGAAAATAGGGTAATATGACATTTACATTTTTAGCAGATGCTCTTTTGATGGCATCTATGGTGATTAATAATTCCATAATTCTTTCGTTTACTGGTGGTTGTGTTGTTTGTACGATGTATACGTCTTTTTGTCTTACGGTTTCTAAAATTTGTACAAAATTGTTGTCATTTGAAAATTTTTGATGGTTTATTTTTCCCATCTCTACTCCTAAATTGTTACATATTTCTTGTGTGAACTCTTCTGCTGTTGGACAAGCAAATATTTTAATATTATTCATCTTTATCCATTCCTTTCTTTCAAATTTCAACATTATCATACCATATCCTATCAAAAAATGGAAGAGGAAAAAAAAATAATCTAATCTTTTTATGTACTTACAAGGTATATTTTCCTTTGGTAAGCCAAAAACAAAAATTCTGGTGATTTCTCACCAGAATTTTTGTTTTTAAAATGTAATATTGTTTATTCCATATTTAATAAAATTTCATTTAGTATCTCTTGATTAGAGTATTTTTGGTTCTCATTTGTGGTTATTTCTAATACCATACTTTCTGCTTCTTGGTAGACATCTACTATTTGATAAGGATCCATTTTTTCAAATGGATAGGCAACAATTTCCCCAGAAAATTCATCTCTTATATAAGATGTACCACAAATGTCTATGATGTATAATTTAGTTGATGTTAATAGCGTATTTAATTTTTTTGCCTCTGGTATGTGTTCATCTTGTATTTCTTCAAGATAACCTTCTTGGTTGATGTTTCCTGTAGTAATGCCATTTTCTTTTAATAGGTTTAAAAATTTTTCTCTTGAGTTTTTGCTAATCCATACCCCAGTTTTATTTGGTTTATTTTCTAATAGCTTTTGTATTTCGTCTTCTGCTGGTTGCCCATTTTTCAAAATTCCTGCCAATACCGTTTGATATTGAATACTTGGCTTTATTTGTAAAATTTTCCTTCCATCATATTCTTCTTCTATTTGGTACATATTGGTATTTGCTGTTGCATTTATTTCATTTTTTATCTCATAGATAGTATTTTCATCATATTTATCTATTTCATTGTTTGTATTTGTTTTACTAGTTGTTTCATCGTTATCCATTTTCCAATTATTTATGATGATAAATACCATAACTACTAATATAACACTACTCAATGTAATGAGGATGTTTTTCTTTTCCATTTCTTTTAATTCTCCCTTAACATTTGCATGGTGGCATTTATAAACTTTTGAGAATAATTTCTGCTTACAGTTTGACTATGATTACTTACTTGCGGTAATTCTACAAGTACCGATCTTGCATTTCTTAACGTTCTTGCCCAATTGATTAAATAGCCAGACCCATAAGATGGAATATGTACTGGTAATCCAAATTGATTTCTATAATAAGCTCCTAATCCATTGTCTCCTATGGTTTCATTTAGCCAACCATGTGTATCTATGGTAAAGTTCTTAGTAGTGCCTTGATGATTTAACATAAATTCTCTTAAAGACTGTGATTCGTAAGCTTGGAATGGTTCTGTTCCATTATAATTTCTGTTGCTTGTTTCTCTTTTATATCCTACTGACCAATTTCGGTTCATGTCAATTCCTTTGTTTCCTGGTGCTGCACTAAATAAGGTGTTTCTTCCTGGTCCATTATTTGTATCACCATGATTTTGCCCATCTGGATTTAAGCATGGGAATATATAAATAGTCCAATTATTAACAATTGATTCTTCTATATAATTATCTAAATATTTTTTAAATTCTTCTGCTATATAGGTTAGTTCTGCTCCATCACGATAGTAGGAATCTTCAAATCCATGAATTGAAAAATTAGCAAATAAAACTTTGGAGCCTTTTCCATATTTGTAATATTTTAAGTTAGAACCTCTTTTATCTCCTGCAATGGCAAGCCCTGTTTTTCCATAGGTTCCCTCTTCATAAAACTTTCTAAATCCCGTTACCAATTTAAATTTTTGGGCTGCTCCCTTATGAAGATTGTATACTTGAATATTTTGACCATTTTGAGCAGATGCTTTGTATATATCTAATGCTAGACCATTTTCTTTGCAGATTAAATGATAATACCCTTCTCCTGCTGGTATTATTTGCCATTGTTGATTATCCGCTCCTGTATCGCTTGCTTGATATACATTATTGGTTCTTGTGTCTACTGTTAGAACTTTATTGGAAGATTTCGCTATAATTTTATAAATGTCGGTAGATAATGCTTCAAAGCGAAATCTTGCATGATCTACATTTTCTGCTTCCCATAATAAAACATTGGCACCATCTTGTTTTGAATTCCCTTGTATATTAACTACTTTGTTAGAATCTAATCTTGTTTCTATTTCATATGTATTATTGTCTATGATACAAATTGGTCTTAATTGAAATTTTTGATTATCTGCCTCATTTTCATACCATAATTCCATTTTGGCACCAGGTGTACTAATTTGACCAGATGTAACATCTAAATAAAGTCCATTATCTTTTGAGATAATGTTATAATAGCCATCTCCACAATCCTTTAACAACCATTGTTGGTTATTTGTTTGAGTATCATCATACTGAATGATATTGGCTCCTAAATTTGCATTTCCTCCTTCTACATCTAATGATTTTCCAGAATGAATAGCCACTATTTTATAATAACCTGTATTTCCTATACATGTAATTTGATATTTTTGATTTTGTCCATATAAATTATCCCAAATAGACATATTCATTGCATTTTTATAACTAGATCCTGCCACTTCCATTGCTTTATTGCCTTTGGTTACAATTTGATATACACCATTTCCTATTTTATTGCTAATTCTTTCTTTTGGTGTTTCATTTACTAAAATAAATTGTTGTGATGCTAAATCGGTTTGCCCTCCTAATTGCATATTTTGCCCATTAGAAATATTAGAGTTTGGTATTGTGATATATAAATTTCTACATTTTGATAAGATACCATATACACTTGGCGCATATTTTTTTAGGATCCATTTTTGTGTATCTAAATTGTTATCTTCTTGTTGTGTTATAGTACTTCCTATTTTTGGATTTTCGCTTTCTACAGTTAATACTTTATTGGATATTTTAGATTTAATTTTATAATATCCCTCTCCTACATATTCTATATCAAATTTTTGTTGTACACTTTTTGTATTTTCCCACATTAAAACATTAGCTCCATTTTCTCTTGAGGAATAGGCTATTTCCCATACTTTTTTATCGTTTATGGTACTTAATATTCGATAAGTTCCATCTTCTACTGTCTTGCTTCCTGTTTCTGGTTTGCAAAGCTCAAATGTAAATTGTTGCGATTTTTGTCCATGAAAATAATAAGTTTGAAGAGTTGCTCCCACATTAATATTAGCTGATTTTACATCTAATGCTAGCCCATTACATGTAGCTATTAAAGAATAGGTATTATTATTGTTTTTTATCATAACCCATTTTTGAGAATTTCCTTCCTTTTTTGTGTATTGTACCACTGGTGTTTCATTTTTTCCACTTCCATTTTGTACCTCTAGTAGTTTTCCACTATGTAAAACAGTAATACTATAAGTTCCATCGTTATTATATATTATTTCGAATTTTTGATTTGCTAAATTATTTTCCTTTCCAGTTTGTATGTTTGCTTCATCTTTTGTTTGACTATTTGGTATTTCTAAAAATCGATTATCTGCTACTTGTGATTTGATATGATAAATTCCATCTTCTATTATTTTGTTTCCTTTTATGTTTTGTATCTTAACTAATTTAAATTTTTGAGAACTTCCTCCATGCCCTTCATTTACTTGTATATTTTGGCAATCTTTTCCTTGTGCTTTTTCTACGTCTAAATACTTTCCATTTGCCTTGGATATTATATTACAATATCCATCACTAGTTTGTTTGATATACCATTTTTGGTTATCTCCTCCATGTAATTCATATTGGCTTACGTTTCCATCTGCCATTGAAATATCTAATACTTTATTAGAATGTATCGCAAAAAAAGTATACGTTCCATCTTTATTTACTTTCAACTGGAATTTTTGGTTATCTTGGTTTCCTCTTTCATAGATATCTACATTGGCTCCATCTATTTTACTAGATCCTATTACTTCTATCACTTTTGTATCATTTACATAAGTATATAATTCATATATTCCTTCTTCTACTACATCATTTGTGATATCATTTGCTATCACAATAGGAGTTTTCAAAAAAAATCCTCCTAAAATAAATGTTAAGCTTATTATTAAAAATGTTTTTTTCAACTTTGTTACCTCCTTCTATGGTTTCGATGAATTTTCTTCGATTTTTGACTTTTGGCATTTAGCCAAATGATACAAATCCCTATGAATAGAATTATAATAACCACTATAATTCCTCTTACATCTATTCCTTTTTTAGTTTCTTGTTTTTTAGCTTCTTCTGGCTGTATCTCTTCTGATTGCTCTTGTTCTATTTCTTTTTCTTTTTTATCTTCTTCCTTTTCTTGTTCACTTAAATAAATCGTATACGTCCTAACGGTTCCCGATTCTGCTGTTACATTAATTTTACATTGTTTTTGATCTTGTTGTAATTTTATTTTTCCAAAACCTTCCACTTTTGCTTTTTCGTTACTTGGAAGAGCTATAATATTAATTTCATCTGATGTTAGTTTCTCATTTATTACATATTCTATGGTTTGTTTATCAAAGGTAGGAGAAATTTGATATCCCTCTACCTCTAATGTTTCTAAATAACAATCTGTTGATTTTCCTATGGTCTCTTTTTGTTCTTTTTCTTGCTGTTCTAATAATTTCTCATTTTCTTTTTGTGCAGTTTCTTCATCATATTGCGCAAATCCTTTACTACTATTGGGATCTGCATATACGGTATTTCTCATTACAATAACACTCATGATTATTGTAAATAACATTATTATTTTACTTATCTTTTTCATATTTACCCATTCTTTCTATCTTGTTAAGAAATTTATTGGCATAAAACCTTGTAATCCATTTGACAGACGAACTCTACACCAATTATATCCATTAATATTATTATACGTTCCTTGATTAATCACAGTAACCTTTGTTTTGTCTGTTAGTGCTGTTATTTTATCTAAATTAGTACTTGGTCCAACTCTCATATTACATCCACTTCCATCGGTTTTCACTGTTGCTGTGTAATTACAATTTATAACATCATCTACTTGTTTTAGATAGTCACCAGACATGTAACCAATTAATCCATCTGTTGTAATTACTTTGTGCCAATTGCTATTAATTCCTCTTTGTACAGATAAAATAACAGCTTGTGATTCTATTAGTCTTAAATTTTGAGAAGCTGTTGTTGCTTCTTTTCGAAGCCACAATCCTCCATTAGCTGTCACTCTTACATTAATAGGTGAGGTTTCTTGGTTATTAGATGGTTTTTCAAATGTAATGTCGTTGATATTTTCATACATTGGTATCACAAAAGTAAAGTTAGAGTCTAATTTACCAGTATTGGTATACATATTTTTTAATGTTCTTGCTTCACTATAGGCTGCCATTAAATTTTGCATATATTGATGCGTATATAGAGATGCGCCACTTCTTAAATCAATATCAAATTTATTTTGATATAAAGTATTTTGATAATTGTCTAACCAGTTCTTTTTACAAAATGTAATACCACCTTCTAATGCTTTTTGCATACTGTCCCATCCATAATTTTTGGCAGTTGCTAAGGCATTTGTATATATTTGATTCCAACCATTTCCAGAAGCTCCTATATTAAATGGATTATAATAGGTTTTTCCATCTCCTCCATCCATTCCTTTTCCTATGGTAGTTCCATTTCTTCCCTGTTCTTGAAGTACTCTTGTGACAATATAATAAGAATTTACATTTTGATTTCTACAAGCATTATCGATACTACTTGCATCATTTTGTAAAAAAGTTCCATTTACTTGTGCTTGTATTCCTGATAGGCTACATACATTTTGTATATATTCATTTAAATCTTGAAATTGAAATACATTGGTTTCATCTAAAAAGTTTCTAGGATCCATATAATAAGCTATTGCTTTTTCTGATGCACAATACCAACTTCCATTATCATAAGGTTTGGTTCCACATACAGAGCAAATCCAGTCTCCTTGTGATGTATTTGGAATTAAATTTCTCGCATGCAGTTGTGCTTCTCCTGATACAGCTTGTTCTAATTTTAGCCCTGTATATAATAATTCAAAATTCCAACCTGGATGTGCTTCCATTAAAGCATTTATTTTTTCTTTATATCCTGGATATTTAGAAGTATTTATGGTATCTATGATATTCATTGGTTCTACAAATTTGAATTTTTGTGAATTTCCGCCATGTCCTGTATATAATTGTATATTATTTCCATTTCTTGCACTTGCTGTGTATACATCCAAATATAAACCATTTAAATCTGAAATAATATAATAATAACCATTTCCTGCATCTTTTATCTTCCATCTTTGATTTTTGCCAATGGGATTACTTGGTGTAAATTGCAATACATTGGTTTCATCTACCATTCCTGAACCATTTACATCTATTACTTTATTAGAATATACTGCTGTTATGGTATAACAACCATCACCTAAATAAGTAACACGAAATTTTTGTCGATTAGCAGACTGTTTTTCGAAAATTTGAATATTAGCACCATCTGCTCTTGATCCACCTTCTACCTCTATTACATAGTTATTTGATATTCCTGTTTCAATGGAATACACTCCATTTTTTATAGTTTGTCCTTGTTGTGTTGTATTATTATTTGTATTATTATTGGTCGCATTACTTGAAACCGCTACTAATTTAAATCTTTGCGATTTTCCTCCATGTCCTTCATATACCTGTATATTGGTTCCATTTTTGGCACCTCCTCCATTGGCATCTAAGTATAATCCATTACACTCAGAAAAAAATGAATAGGTGTCATCTTCGTTTTTCAAAATCTTCCATTTTTGATTTCCTGTAAGAGGATTATTTCCTTCATATTGCTCTACATTTGTTTCATTTTTCTTTCCAGAACCTGTTACATCTAACGCTTTTCCAGAATGTGTTGCTGTTATTTTATAATATCCATTTTCTATATATTCTATTTTGAATTTTTGATGTTCGTAAGAACTATATTCGTATAATGATACATTGGCACTATTTTCTTTAGAGGCTCCTGCAACATCAAATGTATATTTATCATTAATTGATGATTTTATGGCATAGGTTCCATTGCTTATTACTGGTGCTGCTTCTAGTTTGAATTTTTGTGTTTTCCCTCCATGTCCTTCATATACTTGTATATTGATGCCATTTTTAGCAATTCCTCCATGGGTATCTAAATATAATCCATTACATTCAGAAATAAATGAATAGGTATTATCTGCATTTTTTATGATTTTCCATTTTTGATTTCTTGTAAGAGGATTATTTTCTTCGTATTGCTCTACATTTGTTTCATTTCTAGTTCCTGAGCCTTCTACATCTAATACTTTATTTGAATGTATTGCTGCTATTTTATAATAGCCATTTCCTAGATATTTTATTTGAAATTTTTGATGTTGACTACTTGCATGATATTCATACAATGCTACATTCGTTCCATTTTCTTTAGAGGCTCCTAATACATCTAATACATACTTATCATCAATAGATGATTTTATAATATAGGTTCCTTCTTCTATTACTTGCTCTTTTGAATTATTGGCTCCCAATGAAAAAATAGTATTACAGAATATCGCTTGTATGAAAACAATTATCCCTATTAATACTATTTTCTTTTTACTATTTTCTACCTTTTTCATCATTATTCTCCTCCTTCGTTTTCCACCTTCAGTCCTATTTTATCATATAATGTTGAAAAAGGGAATAATTTTAAAAAAAAATTAATCTAACCAATCTGGATTTTGTAAATACCAATCAATGGTCTTTATAATACCATCTTCAAATTTTGTTTTTGGATACCAACCAAGTTCATTTTTTATTTTAGTTGGATCGATGGCATATCGATAGTCATGTCCTTTTCTGTCTGTGACATGTTCTATTAAGTCTTCTGATTTTCCTAGTCTTTGTAAAATTAATTTTACAATTTCTATGTTTCTTTTTTCATTATGTCCACCAATATTGTATCTCTCACCTACTATTCCTTTATGAAATACTAGATCGATTGCTTCACAGTGATCTTCTACATATAACCAGTCTCTAATATTTAGTCCTTCTCCATATACTGGTAATTTTTCATTCTTTAAGGCTAATTTTATCATATGTGGAATTAATTTTTCATGGTGTTGATATGGTCCATAGTTGTTAGAACAATTTGTTACATTGACATTCATCTTATAAGTTTCTTTATAGGCAAGGGCAATTAAATCTGAACTTGCTTTGGATGAAGAATAAGGACTGCTTGGTTGAATGGGTGAGTTTTCTGTAAAGTATCCTTCTTCTCCTAATGAGCCATATACTTCGTCTGTAGAAATGTGTACAAATTTATTTTTACTTCCTTCTCCCCATTTTTGTTTGGCTGTTTCTAATAGTGTATGTGTTCCTATTACATTTGTTTGTGTAAATACAAATGGATTTTTAATACTATTGTCTACATGTGATTCTGCTGCAAAATGGATAACCCCATTAATATCATATTTTTCAAATATTTCTTTCATTTTTGCAAAGTCACAAATGTCTGCTTGTACAAAGGTTATTTCATCTTTTATTTTTTTTAAGTTGTCCATGTTCCCAGCATAAGTTAATTTGTCTACTACAACAATACAATAATCTGGATATTTTTTTACAAAGTATTCTACAAAATTTGCTCCAATAAAACCTGCTGCTCCTGTTACTAATATATTATTTTTCATATTTTTCTTCCTTTCTTTTTAAAGATTGTTAAATAAATTGGTTTGTTTTAATTCTTTTAAGTTTGGCCATTTTTTGTCTTTTTCAGAGGTTAATAAATCAGATACTTTCATATCTTCTAATGGCCAATCAATTCCTACTTCTGGATCATTCCAAGCAAGTCCTCCTTCTGCTTTTGGATTATAAAAGTCATCACATTTATAAGTAAATTCCGCTTGTGTTGATAATACTAAAAATCCATGTGCAAATCCTTTTGGAATCATAAACATTTTTTTATTTTCTTCTGAAAGAATAACCCCTTCCCATTTTCCATATGTTTTACTTTTTGGTCTTAAGTCAACTGCTACATCAAAAACTTCTCCTTTGATTACTCTTACTAGCTTTGCTTGTGTATTTTCTTTTTGGAAATGTAGTCCTCTTAATACTCCTTTACTGGATTTTGATTGGTTATCTTGTACAAAGTTATAGTGTAATCCTATTTCTTCAAATTCTTTTTTACTATAAGTTTCTACAAAATAGCCCCTATCGTCTCCAAATACTTGTGGTTCTATAATACATACCCCTTCAATGGATGTGTCTATTTTTTTAAAATTTCCCATTTTCGCTTGTTCTCCTTTCTTTTTTTATTTTAATTTTTTCAATGCCACTTGTTGCTAATATTAAAAATATTGGATATAAACAATATATGTATCTTGATTTCATCTCCCATATAGTATAAAAACAAAATAGTCCAATAATTAAATAAAAAAGTATTTCTTTTTTATCTTTTATTTCTTTTTTATCCTCTCTTATCATTACATCGATAAATGATAATACTATTAATACAAAATATTGCCCTTTCATAAAATATTCTAATGCTTTTCGTACTTTAGAATTTTGTGTATCACAAACTAACTTTGTTGCTGGTGTTTCGTAAAAAAATTGTTCTCCTTCTTCTACTCCAAATGCATATCGTTGCACTTGATAGGTACCTTCTGTCCAAAGCCAATATTGCTTTTTTCCTAATAGTTTTATTAGTTTAAATGGACCTAATTCAACAATTCTATCTTTTACATCTGCAAATGTCCATTTTGTAGAATGTGAAGCATCTTGAAATCCAAACTCTTCTTCATTTATTCCCATTTGTATAAAAGACCATATTGGAAACTTCATTTTTTCTTCACTTTCTGGTATTAAACTTTTTTCTACTTGTAAATAACCTATTTCCAATACTAAAAAAATGGAAAAAATAGTTAATACCTTTTTAAATTCTTGTCTTTTTAATATATAGTACATTCCTATTGCTATATTTAATATAATTCCTACTGGTCTTATGACAAATTGCAAAAATGCCAATATAGAAATTAGTACTACCTCTTTTACGTTTTGTTCTTTTTTGGTTACTAAATATAATATACTTGTTGTTAATGCTACATAAATAACATCATTATAGATATGGTTGACATACAAAAAAGTAGAAACAGAACAAATTCCCAATATTAATACCATTTTATTTTCTTTTTGATAGATATTTTGATAAATTTTATAAGCAAAATAAATTGTTATGATATTACATAAAATATTTACTATTTTTAGTACGAAAACATCATATGTTGTTATTCTAAAAATTAAATTAAAAACAATGGCAATTGGCAAATTGTTTGGATAAACTTGCAAATATTCTATTTTATTTTTAAAATTGGATAAGGCTATGTCTGTTACTTGTAACATATCAGAAAATGGCTTTATTGGTACTAATTTTAAAAATATTATTTCTCCTATTAAATATAGCAACATCATTATTTTATTAATATATTTCTTATTAGGATATTTCTTTTCTAGCCAATTATGTCCTATTACTAAAAAAACTATCCATGCCAAGTTCATAATAATTCCTAAATAATTCCAACTATTATTTATTTTAAAGTCGGGTTTATCTACATATAAATACACCGAATTTACTAGCAACATTCCTATTATGATAACCGCAAATAAAATAACTAAAAAATATATGGATATTTTGGATATTATTTTATCTAATATTGTAATTGTTTTTTTCATATCTTAATTGACCATCCTTAGTCTGTTAAATTTTTTAAATATTTTCCATATTCTGTTTTCATGTATTTATCTGCTAGTTTTGATAATTGCTCTTGTGTAATCCATTTTTTGCGATAGGCAATTTCTTCTGGACAACATACTTGTAAACCTTGCCTTTTTTCAATGGTCTGTACAAAACTTGCTGTTTCTAATAATGCATCATGTGTTCCAGTATCAAACCAAGTCATTCCTCTTCCAAAGGTTTCTACATATAATTTATTTCGTTTCATATATTCTTCATTTACGGTTGTAATTTCTAATTCTCCTCTTGCTGATGGTTTTATTGTCTTAGCAATTTCTATGACATCATTGGTATAAAAATATAATCCTGGTACTGCATAATTGGATTTGGGATTGTTTGGTTTTTCTTCAATAGATATGGCTTTTCCATTTTCGTCTATTTCTACTACCCCATAGGCTCTTGGATCTTTTACTTGATAACCAAATATGGTAGATTCTTCTTCTCTTTGGTTGGCCCTTTTTAACATTTCTGATAAGTGTGAACCATAAAACATGTTATCTCCTAAAATCATGGCTACATTATCATTTCCCATAAAATCTTCTCCTATGATAAAGGCTTGGGCTAATCCTTTTGGTTCTTCTTGAATTTTATATTCAAAATTCATTCCCCATTGACTTCCATCTCCTAATAGTTCTTGAAAAACTTTTATGTCTCTAGGGGAGGAAATAATTAATACTTCTCTTATTTGTGCTTCCATTAATACAGATAGTGGATAATATATCATTGGTTTATCATATACTGGCATAATTTGTTTTGATATAGCAAGTGTTAATGGATATAGTCTGGTTCCACTTCCTCCTGCTAAAATAATTCCTTTTCTGTTTTTCATACCTTTTCACAATCCTTTCTTTTTTACTTTAATTATAGTTCTTGTTTTAAATATCTGGTTAAGGCTTCTTCCCATTTTGGTATTGTAATTCCCTGTGCTAGTAATTTTTCTTTTGATAGTTGTGAATTTTTTGGTCTTTTGGCTTGGGTTATTTTCATCATTTCAATGTACTCTTCTGTGGTTACTGGGTTTACTTTGCAATCTATTTTAGCTTTTTCGAAAATGGTTTTGGTAAATTCATACCATGTGGTGTATCCTTGGTTGGTTGCATGATAAATTCCATATGGTATTTGTTTTTCAATTGCATCTCCTATGATGTTTGCTAAATCTTCTGCAAAGGTTGGTGATCCATGTTGATCGGCTACTACATTAATTTCTTCCTTTGTTTTTCCTAAATTTAACATGGTTCTTACAAAATTATTTCCTTGTCCATATAACCATGCTGTTCTAAATATATAGTATTTGTCTGTATTTTCTTGTATTTTTTCTTCTCCTTGTAGTTTGGTAATACCATAGGCTGTAACAGGTGCTTTTTTGTCTTCTTCTTGATAATCTTTTTTGATGTCTAATTCTCCACCAAATACATAGTCTGTACTAATATGTACTAATATACTATTATTTTCTTTGGCCGCTTTTGCTAAATTTTCAGGTCCTCCGTACATTTATTTTTTCTACTATTTCTCCTGCTGTTTCTGCTTTATCTACTGCTGTAAATGCTGCACAATTTATGATATAGTCTGGTTTTATGTTAGTAACAAATTCTAAAACACTTTGTTGGTCTGTAATATCTAAGTCGTTTACATCGGTACAGATTAATTCGTTTTTGCTTTCTAATCTCTTTTTGACTGATTTGGCAAGCATTCCATTGGCTCCTGTTATTAATATTTTCATATTAACACTTCCTTTCAATCTTTTTGCTTATCATATCATTTAAAATAAAAAAGTACAAGGGGTTCTTGTACTTTTATTTATATTTTTATTTTAACCATATTACTGTTCACAGCTTAATGATTAATAACTTTGATAGCTAATATTAAGATCTA
>CASUIT010000008.1 GCA_949455995.1 uncultured Clostridia bacterium | reverse complement strand
AGGGGGTATTCTATGTCAATTAAAAAGAATACATTAGATTGTTTAAATGAAAAGGAAGTGAAGGAAAAGGTAAAAAAATTAGAAGAAAAAATACATAAGATGGAAGAAAAACAGGAATTAGAAGAAAGAATTAATCAAAAAAAACAGTTAATAAAAGAAGATTTACAAAAGCAATTAATATCACAAGGAAAATTTGGAAAGCAATTTGATGACATGATAGAAGATTATTTATATTTTATTGAACTAAAAGAAAGATTGCAACATGATCTTGATATAAATGGAATGAGATATAAAACTACTACTGGCAATGGTTTTACTTCCAATAAGCCAAATGAAAGCTATGAAAGGTTATTAAAAACAAATGCACAAATGTTAAAGATTTTACAGGATTTAGAGTTAAAATCTTCAGAACCAGAAAAGCCTGGAGATGATGAAAATGATTTACTGTAAAGAAATTGATGAGTACTTAAAATATTGTGCAGATTTTCCACAAAAAATAAATAATGATAGAAAAATATTAATTAAAAACATCATTTTACCTTTATTAAAAAAGAATGATGTTTTTTTTGATAGTGAAACTTATTATAAATGTATTAAATATTGTGAAAAATGGTATTATAAGTTATTTCCATATCAAAAATTTATTTATGCTTTTGTATTTATGTATAAAGATGATATTCCAATTTTTAAAACATTTATCATATTAATGGGAAGAGGAAATGGAAAAGACGGAATGATGTCACCATTAATGAATTTTTTGCAGTCTAGATTTTATGGAGTTAAAAATTATAATATAGATATCGTAGCAACATCAGAAGAACAAGCTAATGATACTTTTAAAGTGGTATATAATGTTTTAGAAGAAAACAAGAAAGTTTTTGAAAAGTACTTCTATTGGAATAAAGAAACAATAATAGATAAAAAAACAAAAGCAGTATATAAATATAACACATCAAATGCAAAAACAAAGGATGGAAAGAAAGATGGAGCAGTACTTTTTAATGAATTCCATGCTTATGAAAACGACAATCAAATAAAAGTATTTCAAAGTGGATTAGGAAAAGTAAAACATGCAAGAATATTTATTATCACAACAAATGGATATGTAAGAGGTGGTCCACTAGATCAGTTATTAGAAGTATGTGAAAAAATATTAAATGGTGCTGAAAATAAAGTAAGATATTTTCCATTTCTATGCAGATTAGATAGTGAAGAAGAAGTAGATAAACAAGAATTTTGGGTAAAAGCCAATCCTAGTTTAGAATATATGCCAGATTTATTAAATGAGATTATTACAGATTATGAAGAAATGAAACTTTTTCCAAGTAAAGTGGCAGAATTTATAGCCAAAAGAATGAATTTACCAAAAGAAAAAACAGAAGAAATAGCAATAGAATGGAATTTAATAAAACTAACTAACAAAGAAATACCAGATTTAACAGGAAAAACTTGTGTATGTGGAATAGATTATGCAAGCTTATCTGACTTTACCTCTGTATTTTTATTATTCAAGGTGGGAAACAAATATTATGGAATAACACACTCTTGGTTTTGTAAAAATAGTAAAGATAAAAAAAGAATAAAAGTACCATTAGAAGAATGGAAAGAAAGAGGATTATTAACAATAGTAGATGATGTAGAAATTAAGCCAGAATTAATATTTGAATGGATTTGTGAAAAAGGAAAAATATATAATATCAAGAAAATAGCAATTGATAATTTTAGATATGCATTATTAAGTAAGGCAATGAATGAAATAGGCTTTGATGCAAAAAATAAAGAACAAGTAAAATTGGTTAGACCTAGTGATATAGCCAAAATACAACCAGTTATTGAAAGCATATTTGTCAATCAAAATATAGTTTGGGGAGATAATCCATTAATGAGATGGTTTACAAATAATACAAAATTAGTTCCTTGGCAGAACAATACAAAAGTTTATGGGAAAATAGAACCTAAATCAAGAAAAACAGATGGTTTCATAGCTTTTGTAGCAGCAATGACAATTGAAGATGAATTACCAGTACAAACAAAATTAGAATTTATGGAAACAATAGTTTTTTAGGAGGAAATAAATGAGCATAAGAGGGTATTTATATACATGGTTAGGAAAAAAAGTAGAAAAAGCAGATATACAAACCATATTTTCTACAGCAGAACAAGAATATAGTTTTAAAAAATTAGCATATGAAATTGCAATTTCATATATAGCAAGTGCCATAACGAAATGTAAATTTAAAACATATAAAAAATATGAAGAAGTAACACAAGAAGAATATTATAAATTAAATATTTCACCTAATCCTAATGAAAATGCTAGTACATTATGGAATAAAATGATATATAAGTTATATAAAGAAGGAGAAGTATTGATAGTTCCTAAAGGGAACTTTTTATTTTGTGTAGACAGTTTTCAAAAGGAAGAAAATCCTTTTAGAGGTAATAAATATAGTGGAATTACGATAGGCAAAGAAATAATACAAAAGACCTACAAAGAAAACGAAGTATATCACTTTGCATTTGAAAATAATATGGACAGTTTATTAAATGAAACTTATGCAAAATATGCAGAGATAATGGCATATGCAATAAAAAGTTATACACGTTCTAATAGCAAAAAATATAAACTAATACTGGAAAATATAAAGGCAGGAGATAAGGAATTTCAAGAACAGTTTGAAAACGTAGTAAAAAAGCAACTAGAAACATTTATCAAAAATGATAATGCAGTATATCCACAATTTCAAGGTTATGACTTACAAGAAATGAGTTTACAAAACAAAGAAAAAGATAGTAAAGATGTAATTCAATTAAGACAAGATACATTTGAAATGGTTGCCAGTTCTATAAAAATTCCAATTAAAATGCTATATGGTGATATGAATAATGTAGAAGAAGTAATAAATCAATTTTTAACATTTGCAATTGATCCAATAGCAAAATTAATAAGTGAAGAAATAACAAGAAAAAGCATATTATATGAAGACTGGAAAAAGGGAAATTATATTCAAATAGATACAACAAGTATCAATCATATAGATATTTTAAATGTTGGAGAAAAAGTAGACAAACTAATTGCCTCAGGAACAACTAATATTGATGAAATCAGAGGAAGAATTGGACTAAATAAATTAAATACAGATTTTAGTAAACAATTTTGGATTACTAAAAATTATGATACAGTAGAGAATTTATTAAAATCAATATTGAAGGGAGGTGGAAATGGTGCAGAAGAAAAATAAATATTTTGCTTTAACACAAACAGAAAAAGAAGCCAACATTACTATCTATGGAGATATTACGTCTTGGGAATGGGACGAATCAGATGTTTCAAGTTATACTCTATCGAAAGTATTAGACAATCTTTCAGAAACAATTGAAAATATCAACGTATATATTAATTCATATGGTGGAGAAGTTGCAGAAGGTTTAGCAATTTATAATGCTTTAAAAAGACAAAAAGCAAAGATAACTACATATTGTGATGGATTTGCATGTTCGATAGCAAGTGTTATTTTTATGGCTGGAGATGAAAGAGTAATGTCAAATGCTAGCCTATTAATGATACATAATGCTTGGAGTTATGCACAAGGAAATGCAAATGACTTTAGAAAACAAGCAGATGATCTAGACATTATAACACAAGCATCTATAAATGCTTATATGAGCAACATAAACATAACAGAAGAAGAACTAAAAGAAATGCTAAACAATGAAAAATGGATAGAATGTAATGAAGCATTAGAAAAAGGATTTATTACAACAATTGTGAATCAAAATACAGAAAAAGTATCGCAAAGTGTAAAAAAATCTCTGATGAAAATAATACTAGAACAACAACAATTAAGAACAGACTTGTTAGATGTTATAGTTCAAAAAGTTTTAGAAGGTGATGCAAAAGGAAAACCAATTGGAATGCTAAAAAAGGAAGAAACAAAAGATGAAAAAGAAGAAGATAGTAAAAACGATGAAGGACAAGCCAAAAGCTTGTTTTTTAATTTATTAAAAGTTATAGGAGGAAAATAAAATGGTAAAATTATCAAAAAACAATGAAAGTGCAACAAAATTAATGGAGGCACTGAAAAGTGAAGATGAAAACGAAATCAAACAAGCATGGGAGAATTTCAATAATTCTATCTATGAAAGATTAAAAGAGGAATTTGACGAATACAAAGAAGAAAATGACAAAGCAATACTTGCACAAAGAGGATTTAGACAATTAACTTCGAAAGAATTGAATTTTTATGAGAAATTTATAGAAACAGCAAAGAGTTCAAATCCAAAACAAGCATTTACAACATTATTAACAGATAATCCAGAAGCTATGCCAGAAACAATCATTGAAGATGTCTACAAAGATTTAAAAGAAGAACACCCACTATTAAGTAAAATAAAATTCCAAAATGTAAAATATCTTACAACTTGGTTATTGAGTGATCATGCAACACAAAAGGCAATTTGGGGAGAAATAACAGAAGAAATTAAAAAAGAAATTACAAGTGCTTTTAAAACAATTGATACAACACAATTCAAATTATCTGCTTTTGCTGTAATTGAAAAAGGTATGTTGGATTTAGGACCAATTTTTATAGATGCTTATATAAGGGAGTGTCTAAAAGAAGCATTAGCCTTAGGACTAGAAGATGGAATTATAAATGGAAATGGTAAAAATGCTCCAATTGGTATGAGAAAAAATATTGCCAAAGATGTAACAATAAGCAATGAAACAGGTTATCCAGACAAGGAAAAAATAGAAGTAACCGATTTTACACCACTTTCCTATGGTCAACTATTGGGAAAAATTACAAAAAAAGAAAATGGAAAAAGAAGAAAATTTGGAGAAGTTACTTTAATTTGTAATCAAATGGACTATTTAACAAAAATTATGCCAGCAACAACTGTATTAAATGCAGTAGGAGAATATAAAAGAAATTTATTCCCATTTCCAACAGATGTAATTATTTCTAATGTTTTAGAAGATGGAGAAGCAATACTAGTGTTACCAGAGGAATATTTCTTAGGAGTAGGCGGAGAAAAAGATGGAGTAATAGAATATACAGATGAATATAAATTTATTGAAGACCAAAGAGTATATAAAATCAAGCAATATGCTACGGGAAGATGCGAAGATAATACAACCGCATTGTTATTAGATATAACAAACATCAATCCAGCCTATATTACAATTGAAAATAAAACAACAGAAGTGACAGCCTAAAATTAGGCTGTTATTTCTAAAAAAGGAGCAAACCTATGAATGAAGAATTAAAAAGGTTAGTAAAACAAAAATGCAATGTTACATGGGAAGATGTAGAAACAGAACAAAGAATAGAAGAAATACTACAAGATGCTATCATTTCAATAAAACACAAAATAGGAGTTCCAACAAAGGAAGAAATAGACTTTTTTAAACCTGGACCAGAAAGAACTTTATTTAAAAATTATTGCTTTTATGAATGGAATAATAAAGTAAGTGAATTTGATAAAAATTATGAACACGAAATTTTACAGTTAAGACAAAAATATGAGGTGAAACAATATGGCGAAAATGAATAAGAATTATAATGATGGTGTAGCTTACATATACGAAGAAAAAGTAAAAAAGAGTAGTTTCCAAGCAAAAGAAAATTGCAAAACTTTAGATGATTTAAAATTTATTATTAAATTGAATTTTGAAGAGATGTCAAAAAGGCAACAAGATGTAATGTTTGCTGAAAGCTTAGGGAATTCTTTAAGTATGAAAATAAGAACACCACTGAAAGATTGTGTTAAAAATCGACACAAAGCCATTATAAATAGTTATCTATATAATATCTCATATATTGACCCTAACAAGAAAAATAATGATTTATACATTTATTTAGAAGGAGTGGGAGAAATTGTTGAATGAAATAGAAAAGGCATTAAAAGAATTAGATAGTAACATTTATTATGGTATGTCTACACATGACGAATTGAGTAATTGGGATTATATTGTTTTTAATAGAAAGAAAATGAAACCATCTAGTAAAAATTTATTAGGATTTACAGATTATTATTCTATAACAATTGTTAGAGAAAATTATATTCCAGAAGGTTTTGAATTAAAAGTCATAGAAGAAATAGAAAAAAACACAAAGTTAAAAATTGCAAACAATGAATATATGTACAATTATGTAATAAAGCCAAATACAAATATTGTGGTAGAACTTCTTACAATTGATTTTATAATGGCTAAGAAAAGAGTTGAAAATTAATTTTGAGAAAAATAGAATTTAAAATAGATTCAAAAGATATGGAAAAAATAAAAGAAACATTAGAAAAACTTCCATATAATACGGAAGAAACAATAAATAATTATTTAAGAAATGAAGGACAAAAAATACTAATTGATGAAATTACAAGTAAAATTCCCATATCGAAAAAAGGAAAAAGACATGCTAAAACACATAAATGGTTCCAAACTAAATTTTATCATTTATCGATAGTAGTAACCACTGCTAATCAGTATTATTATTTATATTTTGTAAATGAAGGAAGTGGAACAAGTAAAAAAGGAACCTATATAGACTTTTTGGAAGATGGGGGAGAAAAGGCAAGTAAAAAAATAGCAGAAGGATTAATGAAGAAACTAGACGAAAATTTAGAAATAAAAGAAAGGTAGAAAAAGAAAATGGATGAAAAAGTATTTTCAGATTATGAAGTAAAAGAAACTTCAATTAAATTTGAAGGAGAAGAAGGAAATTTTGATAGAATTGGTTGTGTTGGTTCAATGGAAGAAGCAATGAATATGAAAACAATCAGTAAAAAATGTGAAGGAATTGTAGTAAAACAAGTGACAAAAGGAGATGGAACAGGAGAACTAAAAATGAATTTGCATATGCGTTATGAACATTTTATAAAAATGTATGGAATGGATTTTGAAGGATTAAAAGACGGAGTACATGCATATGGAAAGAATTCAACACATCGAAGATTTTCACAAGTTTGCAAAGTCTTAGATGAAGAAGGTAGAATAAAATACAAAGCATATCCACGTTGTGTTATAACAAGTGGAAAAGCAACTAAAATTGAAAATGGAGCAGAAGAAGTAGCAGAAATGGAAGTAACAATTGGAGTTATGCCAGATGATGAAGGAAATGGCGTATATGAAGCATTAGATAGTGAATTAAAAGATGAAACAATAAAAGCACAATGGATGACAAACTTTACACCAGCATTAGTGAAAGAAACGACAGCCTAAGGATAAAAAATAAAAAGCATCAGGTTGAATTCTGGTGCTTTTAGAATAAAGGAGAAATGTAAAATGAAAGTTAAAGTTTTAGAAAATTTTAGAGATAAATACGATAAAAATATAAAATATAAAAAAGATGATGTAATTGAAATTACAAAAAAGAGATACAACGAAATATTAAAAGTGGGAAATTTAGTTCAAGAAATAAAAAAGCAAAATGAGGAAGGAGGAGAAAAAAATGGAGAACAGAATTAAATATACACTATTAGATGGACAAGAAATTGAAATGGAACTTACATTAGAAAAATTACATCAATTAAAAGAAAAAAGAAAAGAAGAATATCAACAAATAAACAGCATACTACTAAATGGAGTAAGAGACATATTTGAACAAATTATCATTTTATATACAGCTTATTTGTGTGCAAATATCGATAAAATTGAAAGTTGTATGAGCTATGAAGAATTTGAGAAAAAAATTAATAAAAAAGCAGGGCATTTAACGATTACATCTAATATGCTTTTATAGGAAATAACGATGAAAAATACAATATTAGAATATGAATTAAAAAATAAACAAAAGATAAAATTAACACTAACTTTTGGAAAGCTATTGCAATTAAAAAATAAAGATAATAGAACATATCAAGAATGTATGAAAGTATTAAGTCAAGATAGTATAGAAGATATATTTGGATATGTAATAATATTATATACATCTTATTTATGTGCTAATATTGACAATGTAAAAGAATGTATTACATATCAAGAATTTATAAAACAGATAGAATATGACAATATTTTAATAAAAACAACACAAAAATTAATAGAAATAAAACAAAAGGATGGATTTCGAAAACCATTTACTACTAAAACTAAAAGAATAGAACAAAAAATAAAAATACCTAAATTTGAATTACAAGATATAGAGGATTATTACTCTTATTATGTTTTAATATTAAATATAAGTGAAGAACTATTTTGGAATTGTGATTATTCTTTTATATTGTCAATAGTAGCAAACAAAATAGCTTTTGAAAACTATATAGATTATATGCAATATAGACAAACTAGGAAATAAAACATTGTTACAAAAAAAGTATCAATGTTTTTTTGTTGGAAATGGAGGAAAACATATGGCTAGAAAAACAAAAATAGAAATAGAATTTGATGCAGTAACATCAGAATTTTCTAATGGTATCAAACAAATGAATAGTGATATAAAATCATTAAACAAGGAATTGAAATTAAATGCAACACAATTAAAAGAAGATGCTAATAATGTAGATTTATTAAAAGAAAGACAGAGGTTATTAAAAGAAGAACTAGCCAAAAGTAGTGAAAAAGTAGAATTAACGAATCAAAAATTAGAAGAGGCAAAAAAATATTTTGGAGAAAATTCAGAAAAAGTAAGACAATTAACAAACGAATTAATAGATGCTAAAAATCAACAACAAACTATATCCAATGCAATCAATGAAACCAATCAAAAAATAGCAATTCAAACAGAAAAAACTCTTACAGCAGGAAAAAACATGCAAGATTGGGGAGAAAAAGTAAAAGACGCAGGAGATAAGATAAATAATATTGGAAATAAATTATCTGTTGTAAGTGGGGCTACTGCAACCATAGGAGGAATTTCTATAAAGACAGCAGCATCTTTTGAAGATTCTATGAGAAAAGTTGCTGCAACAATGGGAATAACAGCAAATGAAATAGAACAAGGGAGTGAAGATTATAAGATTTTAGAAGAAGCAGCACAAAAATGTGGTGAAACAACTAAGTACTCTGCAAGTGAAGCAGCAGAAGGATTAAATTATTTAGCTTTAGCTGGATATGATGCTAGAAAGTCAGCAGAAGTATTGCCTAAGGTATTAAACTTGGTAGCAGCAGGAGATTTAGAATTGGCAACTGCATCCGACATGGTAACCGATGCTATGGCAGCATTAAATATGGAAACGAAAGATTTAGATAAATATATCAATGAAATGGCCAAAACTTCCCAAAAATCCAATACAAATGTTGCCCAATTAGGAGAAGCAACCTTAACAGTAGCAGGAACAGCAAAATTAGCCAATATGAGCCTAGAAACCATGAATGCTGAATTAGGAATTTTAGCTAATAATGGAATAAAAGGGGCAGAAGGTGGAACACATTTAAGAAATATCATTTTGTCCCTTACTTCTCCAACAGATGTAGCAGCAGGAGCTTTGAAACAGTTAGGAATTAATGTAGCAGATAACAAAGGAAATATTAGAGATCTAAATGACATCATGTCTGATTTTAATAAAAAATTAAGTGGATTAAGTGATGAAAAGAAAACGAAAATCATATCTAACATATTTAATAAAACCGATATTTCAGCCGTTAATGCCTTAATAAAAGGTTCAGGAGAAGAATTTACCAATTTAAAAAAAGAAATTACGAATTGTGGAAATGCAGCACAAGACATGGCAGATGTTATGAATAAGGGTTTTAAAGGAGAAATGACATTATTAAAATCACAGTTAGAATCAAATGCAATAACAATTGGAAAAAAATTAATGCCAACGGCAAAAGAAGCGGTAAAAGTAATTAGTAATTTATCAACAAAGTTTTCAAATTTAACAGATGAACAGGTAAGAACTGTTTTAAAAACAGGTGCTTTTGTAGTGGCATTAGGACCAGCTGTAAAAATAGGTGGAAAACTAATTTCTGCTACAGGAAATGCTACAAAAGCAGTAGGAACATTTACACAAGCGATAGGAGTTGCAAAAACAGGAATAAATTCTGGAGTAAAAGAAGTAGACAGTTTAGCAAAAGGATTAGTAGGTTTAGCTTCGCCAGCAGGTCTAATAACAGTTGCTGTAGGTGCTTTAGCAGCAGGTATAGCTTATTTGGCAATCAAGCAAGCAGAAGCTACGAAAGAAAGTAGAGAATTAGCTGAGCAGATGGAAAGTGCAAAAAGTGAATATGAGGAATATAATAAAGGTATAGATGATACTGTAAATTCAAATTTAGCACACATAAATTCTGTTAGCAGATTGAAAGATGAATTAAAAACTCTTGTGGATGAAAATGGAAAAGTAAAAGAAGGTCATAAAAGTAGAGTAGATTTTATTTTAAATGAGTTAAACGGAGCATTAGGAACTGAATATAAATTAAATGGGGATGTAATAGAAAGTTATAAAAAATTGCAAAGTGAAATAGATACAACAATTGAAAAGAAAAAAGCAGAAATTATACTAGAAGGAAAGAAAGAAAAATATAAAAAAGCAACCGAGGAAGAAGGAAAAGCAGTTGAAAATTTAAAAGAAGCACATGATAAATTAGGAATTTCAATAGAAGAAGCAAGAAAAAAGCGAGAAGAATTAAATAACAAAATGAAGGAACTAGAAAAAGAAGGAAATATATATCGGAGAATATCTTGGTTTAGGAAAAGAAAAACAAAATTTGGACAATTTAATAAAAGCATATGAAGATTCGGAAAGTACTGTAAAACAATGCACAGAAAATAAAAAAGATTATGAAAGCAGTTATATGCTATGGCAAGAAGGAAAATATAATGAAATAGGAAATACAATCGTAAATACTACTGGAAAATGGACAGATTCGTCATTGAAAGAAATACAAGAATCAATAACAAAAGAAAAAGAAAATTTAAATGATTATAAACAAATGTATGAAACTACAGGAAATGAAATTGCACAACAACAGCAACAACAAGCACAACAAAATTTACAGAACTTAGCAAATGAATTAGAAAAAAGAACAACTACAGTAGGAACTTTAGGAGAAGAAGAGAAGAATGCATGGAGAACATTAGCGACAGATGCATATGATATTTATGCAGAAAAAGTTCAAAAGATAGGAGGGACAACAGCAACACAAATTCAATTAGCAACAGGAGTAATAGTAGGAGAAATACCATATGTACAACAGGTTGCTAATGATTATATAAATACAGTAATAGAAGCCTTAGACAAGGATGAACAATTTAGAAAAGAAGCTGTTGATTCGTTAAATTCATATTTATCTGGATTAACAGATGAGCAAAAAAGAGAACTATTAAAACAAGCTGGAATTCAAAATGCAGATAAAGTAGCAGATGGTTTGAAGGAAGGAAAACAACTTTCAGAACAGCAAGGAGTAGAAATTTTAAGGGGATTAAGAACAGGACTTCAAAATAATCTTGAAATAGCATCTGCGGTTACTCAAGCTTGCAAAATTGCCTCAAGAATAGCAGGAGCATTTGCAATCGATGTTCCATCAATAATAAGAAAAAGCACTTCAAACATAGCACAAGCAGGAGTTTTGCCAGGACATGCAAATGGTCTTAATTATGTTCCTTATGATAATTATGTAGCAAGACTTCATAAAGGGGAAAGAGTATTAACAGCAAAAGAAAATGAAGAATATAATAAAGCTTTTGGAGTACAAGGAATTTTAAATGCAAGAGTTAATAGAAGTATTACTAATAACCAGACAACAAATAATAGAAATATAGTTGTTCAATTTTATCCACAGCAAATGACAAATAGTGAAATGGAGAAAGCTTTTAACTATATCGATAGAAGATATGGACAATATATGCCATAAATTTTAAAAAATATAGAAAACGGGACAAGTTTCGACAACAAAAGACATAAAACATATGATAAAATCTCTTCAAATAAGATGAGGGAGAAATTATATGGAAAAGAATTATGAGGAATGTCCAAAATGCGAAAGAAGAGTCGAAGAAGGAGCAAAAAATTGTCCATATTGTCAATACGATTTGGTAAATAAACCTAAAATTATAAAAAAGGAAGAAAAACGATTGTATCAGCAATGGTGGTTTTGGGTTTTGATAGGAATTGTTATATGTGCGATTGTTAATAATATTAGCAATAATTATAATGCTAATATAGATACATCAAGCAATATGTCTAATATAGCAAATAACATTAATACTACAACAAATAATACAGTTAGTACAACAATTAAAAAAGTTGAGGTAACAGTAATAGATTTTAGTCAAATGAAAAAGGAAGAAATACAAAATTGGTGTAATACAAACAAAATAAGATGTAGTTTTAAAGAAGAATATTCAGAAACTATTGGTAAGGGATTGTTTGTAAGTCAAAGTAGTAAAGCAGAAAGTATAATTTATCAAGGAGATAGTATAACAATTACATATTCTTTGGGAAAAGAACCAACTATGGGGGAGAAAAATGCTCTTTCAAAAGCTAAATCATATTTATCATATTCATCATTTTCTTATAAGGGATTAATTGAACAATTGAAATATGAAGGTTTTTCAGATACGGAATCGACATATGGGGTAGATAACTGCAATGCTGATTGGAATGAGCAAGCAAGCAAGAAAGCAAAATCATATATAGAGTATTCATCTTTTTCAAAAAAACGATTAATAGAACAACTACAATATGAAGGATTTACAAAGGAACAAGCAGAATATGGCGCTTCAACTGTTGGTTATTAAAAATAAAAGAACGATTAAAAAGGAACCAATGTAAAAGTAATAGGAGAAGTTGTACAAGCCTTATATGACAGTACGAATACTGTAGATTTAAGAGTAAATATAACTAAAAAAGGTTCCTATTCTCCATATTATACAGATACAATATATGTTACATATACACCCCAAAGCGGAGAGGATAAAATACTAGAACATGATATGGTAACAATTTATGGAACATCACAAGGAGAATATTCATATATGAGTACAATAGGAGCAAAAGTAACATTACCACTCATTTTTGGAAAATATATAAATATAGAAAAATAAGCAGAGCACTTACAGAAATGTAGGTGTTTTATTTTATAAAAAAATTTAAATACCTCTTGACAAATATCGAGATACAGAAAGGAGGGAAAATGACAGAAAAAAGTAGAGCTGAATATTTCAGAGAAAGAAGAAAAAACAGAAAAGATTTTAGTGTTCTTATTCCAAAAGAAAAATATAATAAAATTGATAAGAAACTAAAAGAGCAAGGAAAAACTAAAACAGAATGGCTTATAGAAAAAATTGATGAAGAAAAATAAAAGAAGAAACCCGTTACATATCTTGGCGGATACACGAGTTTCTTGCAAGTAGAAATTTTACTTCCTACAAATATATTGTATCACGTGGGAACTGAAATTTCAAGAGAAAGGGAGGTTCTTTTTGTTATGGAGATGAAAGAAAAAATAAGAAAAGTTTATGAAAAAAACAATATTATTGTAAATGATGAGACAATAGAAGCAATTATGCAAGATAAGGAAAGAACAAAAAGATTGATAAAACTTTATGAAGAAATAATAAAAAAATTTGAATTGGAGGTAAATGTATGATGAAAGATTTAGAATTGGTAAAATCATTTGATTTTAATGGAATAAAATGTGATATTTATAGTAAGGAAAATGAAGTGTTTATGACAATAAATCAATTAGCAGAAGTTTTAGGATATGCAAGTAAAAGTGGAATTGAAAATATTGTAATGAGAAATAAGTATTTAAAAGACAAAGAATTTTCAATTATTGAGCAGGTACCCCATTTAACAAAAGGTACCCACAAATTGGGGGTACCTAAAAATATTCAAGAAACAAGGGTATTTACAGAAGATGGAATATACGAAGTCACTATGTTATCCAAAACAGAAACAGGGAAAAGATTTAGAAAAGTAGTAAGAGGAATTATAAAATCATTAAGAAAAGGAGAAAACAAAATAATAAAAACAACAGAATATCAAAAGTTAACAGCAGAAGCAAAGCTAAACAATTCAAGAGCAAGAATGGCAAGTGTATTAATGAAGATAGCAAGTAATACACAAATACCAGAATATAAGCAAGTATGTTGTTCATATGCAAGTGCTGTAATAGCAGGAAAGCCAATTATTCCATTACCAGAAATAAATAAGAAGACATATTCAGCAACAGAAATAGGAAATATGCTTGGAGTAAGTGCCAATAGAATAGGAATATTAGCAAATAAGAATAATCTAAAAACAGAAAAATATGGAAAGAAATTTTATGACAAATCAAGATATAGTAATAAAGAAGTAGAAACTTTTAGATATTATGATAATGCCATAGAGAAATTTAAAAAATTAATAAATGTATAAAAAAAGTAGATTACCGTATATTAAAGTAGTGTATAAAATCACATCATTTTACTAAAAATAATATAATAATATTGACAAACGTACTACAATGTAATACAATGAAAGTAGAAGGGAGTTGATATTTATGACAATATCAGTAAGATTAAATGAAGAAGACACAAAATTAATAAAAGCATATGCAGATATTCATAATATTTCTTTATCAGATCTGATTAGAAATGCAGTATTAGAAAAAATAGAAGAAGAATATGATTTAAAATGTTATGAAGAAGCAATTAAAGAATATAAGAAAAATCCAGTAACTTATAGCCACGAAGAAGTTGCAAAAATGTTAGAACTTGAATAAATATAAAGTAAGATACACACAAACAGCAATCAAGCAGTTAAAAAAACTAGATCAACATACCCAAAAACTTATCTATGCGTGGATAGATAAAAATCTGCAAGATTGTGAAAATCCAAGAATACATGGAAAAGGATTAGTAGAAAACAGAACAGGACAATGGAGGTATCGTGTGGGCGATTATCGATTAATAGCAGAAATCCAAGAAAAAGAAATAACTATATTAATTGTGAATGTAGGACATAGAAAAGAAATATATAAATAAGAAGGTTTTATGATAGAAAACCTTCTTTTATAATACAAAATAAGGAATGATAGAAATGTATAAATACGAAGATATAAGAAATTTTTATTTTGAAAATGAAATAGGAAAAAGAATAGACTGCCAGAAAATTAATGGTGGTCTATTTTTATACAGTGTAACAGGACTTGGATATGAAGAAAACATAGAATATGAACGTGTAGGAAATACGTTTGTGTTAAATCATAAAGAAACAGTACAAAATATAATAACAGGAGAGCTAGAATTTTATGATATGACATATGATGAATATCAAAACTTTTCAAACTTTATCTTAAAGTCTAAAGATATAAAATTAATATATATACCTAAAACAAGAGATAGAATTGAATATTATAGAGATATAGATATTTGCAAGATAGAAAAATCAGAAGAAGATGAATATAGCATCTTAACATGTCCAATAGAAATAAAATGTAAAAGTTTATGGTATAAAAAAACAACAGCAATATATGATATGAAAGCACAAACCAATGAAATAAGATGGGATTTCAAATGGGATAGTAAATTTGTTGATTACGATACAAGAAAATTAAAATATATAAACCATGGACATATTGAAGCACCCATATTAGTAGAAATAAATGGGCATGTAATAAATCCAAAAATTTCTTTATATATAGAAGGGGAACTTTATCAAGAAGTTCCTTTTTTGATAGAAATTGCAGAAAATGAAAAAATATTATATGGAACAAAAGAAAATGAATTTTATATCAATAAGCAAAATATAGATGGGACACTAACCAACTTGTTCTCTTTAGATTATTTAGATTTTTATAATGACAATGTTATAAGAATACCACAAAATCGAAGTTGTGAAATAAGACTAACAGCGCAAAATGGAATTTCAAAAGCAAAAGTAGAAATACTGACATATTACAAGATTGTATAGGAGGTAAAAATGGAGGAAGAAGCGGACAAAGTGTTTATATGGATATTTGATCATAGAGACTTTACAATAAAAGATATGATAGAAATAGCAGATTATGAAATCAATATTGATGAAGAAACAAACGCCAATTCTATGATAAAAGTCTTAAAAGAAACAATAGCAAAAGCAGAGGATATAGTAGCGATTAAAAAAAACAATAAGATAATTTATTGGGGAATAATCGATAACATACAAAATGAAGATGGAAAACAATTATATAAATATTCTTTAAAATATATAACAAACATGTTCAATCAATCTGTTCCAGCCTCTAAAAATACAGAAAAAAATGAGATAGAGGAGGGATATTATAGAATAAAAAGTGCAGTAGATCCAAAAAAAGTATTAGATGTAAATCATGGAAGTATGGAAAATGAAGCAAATGTACAAATATGGGGAAATGGAAACACAAGTAATCAAAAATGGAAAATAACAAAAAATAGTGATGGTTCTTTTGAAATTAGATGTTTAAAATCTAATAAAGTACTAGATGTCCCAGCACAAAATTATGCAGATAGGACAAGTATACAACAATATGAAGCACATGGAGGGGATTCACAAAAGTTTAATATACAGCATTTACAAGGTGCCTATTATAAAATAAAAACAAAAGCAAGTAATTTTTATTTAGATGTAAAAGAAAGCAAAACACAAGAAGGAACAGACGTGATAATTTATCATGCGACAGATAACTTAAATCAGAAATTTATTTTTGAAAAATTAGATGAAGAAATAATAAAAGACATAGGAATAGAAGATTATATTGCCAAAACGATAAATGACAACTTTATAAAAAGCAAAGATCAACTGCTAAACAAAAACTATTTAGAAGTTAGGGTAAAAACGCATACAAGATTACAAACAAGTATAAGTAATGTATCTGAACAAACTTATAATCTACATACATGGATGGTAAATTGCACACAGTTATATAACATTAACTATCATTTTTTCATAGAAGATAAAAAATTAATCATAGAAATAGAGAAAAAAGAAAATAAAAAAGTACTAATAGATGTAAATGCACACACCATATCTAACTATACAGAAGTATTTGAAACAGATATTGTAAGTAAAGTAGAAGTATTAACAGATACAGAAACTTATTATTTATATTTATTAAATGAACGAACAACAACTACGAATAAAAATGATACAAATAGAGCAAAGGGAAAAAGTCAAACAGTTTATACAGCCAATATTGAAGAAGCTAATCAAAAAGCTTTAGACGTAATACAAGCAAACAGATACAACCATAATATTACATTTTGTATGTTAGGGGAATTAATTAAAGTAGGAACACCAATTGCAATTAAAACAAAGAAATCAGTTGTATTTGATTCTTATATTTCTGCTATAAAAATAACTCAAAAAAAATTTATAGAATATATTTGCGGAAATATAAGAACTAAATTTATAGAAAAAATATTAAAGGAAAGGAAAAAGTAAATTATGTTAAAAGGATATGTTTTTAAAAATCAAACATTTGAAAATCAGATATTTGCGTATTTTATAGATACATTTTTAGACAAGAAATGTGGTGTAGGCAATTTTGGAAACAATATGGAAGTAACCTATAATGGTAATACAATAACGATACAAGATGGACTTGCATGTATTAAAGGTAGATTTTTAGGAGAAGATACTTATACAACATTAGAAGTGGGAACCGATAATTTTTATTGTAAGTTAGTAATAGAAGTTGATTTAGATAAAGAAAATACAGAAGAGATATTCAAACAGGCTTCTTACAAAATTATAAAAGATACCAATAATTATCCAAGCTTAATACAAACGGATATTGTAAAAAATAATGCTGGAATTTATCAATATGAATTAGCAAGCTTTAGAACTAGTGCAAATGGAATAACAGATTTTCAAGATAAAAGAACATTTATTGATTTAGATAGCATTTTTAGTGCAATAAATAATAAGTTTAATAGTTTCTTAGAAGACTTAAAAACAAAAATTCAAAACGTAGAAGATGGAAGTGCCTATTTTTTAAAAGACAATATACATTCTACCACAGTAATAAACAATAGTGAAGATCCACAAAGTGGAGGATGCACCATAGATTATCCAGAGGGATTTAATGCAGGAAATACGGTTGTTTTATCAGTTTGTATAGGATATTTTGATACTAATTCAACATGGACAGAAATAGTAAAAGATAGCAGTATTACATATGGGAAATATGCTATTGAAATAGATTCAAAACAAATACAATATGGAATGACAATAAAAGTAGTTTTAATAAAAAATTAAAATAGGAGGTATGATATGCAAATAGAAATATATACCAATAGAAATGTTTATAAAGAAGGAAATGCTGGAACAATCAAAGAAAATAATGCAGAAATAATAGAGTTTAAATTTCCAGAAAAACTAAAAGAATATAAAAAGTACATAGAAATAGAAACAGAGGGGCTAAAAATAGTAGATATTATAGAAGATAACAAATATGTGCTAAGAAACAATATAACAAAAAACAATATGATAAAAGCACAAGTTGTTTTAAAAGATTTAGAAAAAGGAATTATTTTTAAATCAAATGTTTTTGATTTGAGATTTAGAGAGTCATTAAATCTGTCAGAAAATTTAGAAGAGACGAATGAAGGACTTTTAGATAAAACTTTGTTAGAACTACAAAAAGTACAAGAGAATATAAAGGAGTATACGAATATCCTAAATACCAAACAAGACAAAGAACAAGGAAAAGAGTTGACAAGTAATAACTTTACCAATGAACAAAAAGAAAAACTAGAAAGCTTAGAAAATTACAATGACACAGAAATAAAAACAAACATAAGTAAACTAGAAAGTAACCTTGAAATGTTACAAAATGAAAATACCAATATAAAAAATGAATTAAAAACCAAAGTAGAGCAAATAGAAGGAAAGAATTTAAGCGAGAATGACTTTACAAACGAGGAGAAACAAAAATTAGAAAGCCTAGAAAATTACAATGACACCAATGTAAAAGAAAGAATAAGCATATTAGAAGTGGATAACACAACCAATCAACAAGAAATTGAAAACATAAAACAAAAAGACATGCAACAAGAAACAAAAATAGAAACCAATATAGAGAATTTAGACTTATTACAAAAAGAAAATATAGAACTAAAAGAAGAATGTGAAAGACTAAAAGAAGATCTAAAAGTCTTACCAAGCATAACAGAAGAAGGAAAAAAAATCAAACTAAAAGATACTATAGAAACAAGATTTCAGAGATTTGAAATAAAGGGTAATAGCCATCAAGAAAAAACAAAACAAATAGAAACAGAAATGGTAAATGCAGCAATAGTAGGAGGACCAATGATAGTAGCAAGTGAATTAGGAAGAGTAGCCATCCTAAAAGCAAAGCCAAATGTTACTTATAAAATAAGTAGGAATGTAAAAACCTCCAGATTTAGAATATGTGAAAGTGAAGAAGAATGGAATAAAATCAATAGTTTTAATTGTACCAATCAAAAAGAAATAGAAGGATTAGAAGGAGACTATACAACAAGTGGTACAGGAAACTATATGTATATTTTTTGTTGGTATAGTAGTAGTGGGGATACAACAAACAACATTCCAGATATAAAAGTATTAGTAGAAACACCAAGCAAAGAATACCCAGCCGAAATAAAAACCGTAACAGAGAAAGTAAAAATAAAAATACATAATAAAAACTTGTTAAATTTAGGAAAATTACATACAAGTGAATACATAAGCCAAAAAGAAGATGAAATAAAACTAGATTTTACACAAACAACAGGAAACAATTTTTATATCAATCTATTTAATAATTTACAAATACCAAAAGGAAACTATGTATTGAGTTGGAAAGTAAATGGAACATTTTTAGGAGGAAATCTAATGATATTTCATAGTGATGGAACAAGAGAGGAAACCCCCATAACAAGTAGAACTTCTTATCCATTATTAGAAAAAGATATAGATAAAATCAATTTTTATTATGTAGCTAATGTAACAAATTGTACCATTCAAATACAAATAGAAGAAGGAGAAATAGCAACAGAATATGAAAGATACCAAAAACAAAGATACGATATTCCAATACAACAAGAAATGTTAGAAGAAGATAAAATAGAAAAAATAGAAGGAAAATGGAAAGAAAAACATCACTGGAGAAAAGTAGAAAACTATCAAGGAGAAAGCATAACAAGTGAATATAAAAGTACAACAGGAGGATTAACAACAGGAGCCACCATTTATTATAAAGTAGAGCCATATTATTTAGAAGGAAGCAAAGAACAAGAAGAAATACTAGAAAAGATGGAAAAAACAGCAAAAAGCTATAAAGGGACAACTTATATAGAAAGCTTAAATGAAACCAAACCAATATTGAAAATAGAAGCAAGAAAAGAAATAGAAAGCAAAACAGAAAATAGGTATTTTAAAGAAAAAATAATCAATTTTATAGGAGACTCGATAACTTATGGATATGATGGAGGTGGAAATGGGAGTGTAGAAAAAAACTATCCAAGCATTGTAAAAGAACTATTAGGATGTAAAAAATGTAATAACTATGGAGTAAATGGATCTACCATCACAGGAAATGAAACCATAGGAACAGCACCAATCAATATAAGATATGCCAATATGGAAGACAATGCACAATATGTGATGGTATTTGCAGGAACCAATGACCATGGACAAAGTATGTCATTAGGAAGTAATACAGATACTAACAATACAACATTTTATGGTTCGTTAGAAGTATTAATACAAGGATTAATCAATAAGTATCCTACAGCAAGAATTAGCTTTATTACACCAATAAAGAAAATAAATATAGGAGCCAATACAAATGGAAAAACGCTAGAAGAATATGCAAATGCAATAAAAGAAAAATGCAGGCAATATTCCATACCAGTATTAGACTTTTATCATGAAAGTGGATGTGTTCCACAAATACAGAGTTTTAAAGAGAATAATTTACCAGATGGATTACATCCAAATCAAGAGTATTATTATATTCTAGCAGAGAAGATAGCAAAGTTTATAGAAAATTTATAATAAGAAAAAAAGGAGGAAACGTCAATGGAAGAATTGATGAACTTACATTTTACAAATATTTGGTGGGTAATAGGTGTACCAATTATATTAATGATATTAGATATTATCACAGGATATTATAACGCATGGGAAAATAAAAAAGTATCAAGTTCAAAAATGCGAGATGGACTAGGAAAAAAATGTGCAGAATTATGCTATATCATAGTAGGATTATTATTCAAATTTGCATTTGGTATAGAAATCGTTATGTATTTTATGGTTATCTATGTATGTTACATGGAAATAGTATCCTTGTTTGAAAATTGTGCTAAATTAGGACTACCCATACCAGATAAAATAAAAAATAAGCTAAATAACAAGGTGGAATAAAGAGGTATTTTTAGGAATAATATTGAATTTACAATAGAAAAATGTTAAAATTTCAAAGAAAGGAAATAAAAAATGGAAGAATACGTCAATATTGGGAAGCTAGATATAGATAAATATAAGGATATAACAGATAAACAAATTACAACCACAGAAGTAATAATCACATACAAGCAAATAAAGCACATAAATGAAAAAGAAGAAAGAAACTTTAGTAAATATGAAAGTAAACTAAAAAGCATTATAGAAAATCCAGATTATATAATAAAAGACACAAAACATAAAGATACAGGATTGGTTGTAAAAAAATTTGATAGTAATATTATAGTAGTAATTAAATTAGAAACAGCAGACATGACAAAGAAAAATTCTATAATTACTATATGGGAAATAAAAGATAAACGTTTAGAAAGATATTTATTAACACATAAAACTGTTTACAAAAAAGAATAAAAGTGTTATAATTTAAGTATACTATAAGGAATATGATTTAAATGAGGTGGACAATGGCTTCCACGCACCTAAAAAAGGTCAAAAGAGATGAAAGAACTGCCAAACTTTCCATTTAATCATATTGACGTATAGAGTAGGCTACAACAAGCCTACTTATTATATTTTAATATAGGAATTGAAGTGGAGAGAGTGCTACCACGCACCTAAAAAGGTCAAAAGAAATGTAGGAAAGGGCACACCTACCAATACCTATATTAGTAGACCTCTTACATAGTAAGAGGTTCTTCCGTAAAAAAAGAATGTCAGCAATGGCATTTTTTTTGTTGTATAGAAAAAAGCAAAGATGTAGCTATATAATAAGACACATTTTTTGTTAGTAAGATGAAACAAGGAGGAATAAAGATGAAAGATAATATAATAATAGAGACCATAGAATTTTCACAAGAATTATATGAAAAAAATGTACAACAAAATATTTTTAAAGAAGAATACGAAGGAGGGGAAGAAAATGCAAATAACGAATGTAACAATGCCAAAAAATAAATATAGTATAAAATGCCCCTATGAAATGAACCCAGAATATATAACCATACATAATACAGCAAATGACGCAAACGCCATGAGTGAAATATCCTATATGATAGGAAATAACAATAAGACATCTTTTCATGTAGCAGTAGACAATGAAAGAATAGTAACAGCAATACCATTTAATAGGAATGCCTGGCATGCAGGAGATGGAAGAGGAAAAGGAAATATGAAATCCATAGGAATAGAAATATGCTATTCCAAAACAGGAGGAGAAAGATTTGAACAAGCAGAAAAGTTATGTGCTGAATATGTAGCCTATTTACTAAAACAATATGGTTGGGGAATAGAACGAATAAAAAAACATCAAGACTGGTCAAGAAAATATTGCCCACATAGAACCATAGATTTAGGTTGGCCAAGATTTTTAAATATGGTACAAGCCTATTTAGAAGAACAAACACCAATATATAATAATGTAAAAAATGATGGGAGTGAAGAAAAAATGAAAACATATCAAAATGGAAGTACAACAGAAGTAGTATATGCAGATACGAATTGTACAAATAGAATAGGAAGCTTAAATCCAAGAGAGTCCTGCGATTGTTTTGGAATATTTAATAACAGAGCAATGGTAAGGTATAAAGTAGATGGAAACAACAACTACAAAATTGGTTTTTGTAAATGGATAGGTGGAGTAAAATAAAATTTTATATTTTTCGACAATGAGTATAACAAATTAGTGAAAGAGTTTTTGATATTAAATGTAGAAAGTTTAAAATATATATCACAAACCAGAGATTTTAATAAATAAGTGAATATTACAAAAGTATAAAAGAGATAGAGTATCCTAAAAATCTTGAAATAAGAGTAGAAAGAGAATTAAACTTAAAAATTTGAAAAAATAAAAAAAAGTTAAAAAAATTTTTTCGCATAGCATAAGGTTTTGCGGTTTTTTTTGTCGAAAACGTCGGTAGAATATTTGACAATATTTTAAAAATAAATATAATAATAGATAGACATTTGAAAATATTGATTTAAAAATCAACAACTAACACTAACACTGTTATAATATAAGGAAAAAAACTATAAAATATTGACATATAATATATAAATGTAGTAGTATTAGTATGAAAAAAGAAAGATAGCCCTAAGCGACCAACTTAACTATCTTTCTCCCATCAGTTTTTTATACACTCAAAGAGAAAATTCTAGTGAATATTAAAAATATACTAGAAAATCTCAAAAGTATACTATTGATAGTATAATCTCTTTGAGTAAAAATGTCAAATATTTATTATGAAAAGAGGTTTTTATTTTATGAAAAAAGAAGTAGTATTAGGAGAAGTTAGAAAAGATAAGAAATTAAAAGAAAAAGTATTTACAAAAAAGAAAAAGAAGGATATAATAAAAAAAGATTGTAACCCCTTTGAAGTGAATAATAAAATTTACAAAAGAAGGGATGGATTGTGTAACATGGAAGATGTAGTATTAAAAGAAACAATATTTATTAAGGAAGAAAGTTATCAACAAATAAAAGAGAAAATGTGTAAAAAAGATGATTATTTTACCGAAAAACAGTTGAAAGAAATTAGCGTAATTTTAGCGTAATTAGTATAAAAAAACAAGGTTTTCTATGTATTTATATGTAACAAATAAAAATATATTTTTAGAGTAAAGAAGCGGATTGAAAGGTATTTTTACAAAATAAAAAATGTTTGAATATACCTTCCGACCTAATAGCGCGGGTTCGATTCCCGCCATCCGCTCCAACGACGTATCTGTTCGAACTAATAGAACAGACGATACAAAATCAATCAGTAAAATGGTTGATTTTTTTGTTTGTGAAAATATACCTCTTCAGTATGTATTAAGATATATTTGCCTCGCAGAGCTCCCTGAGTTTTGTTAGAATGACGAAACTCATAAGGGGTTAGGACTTGTGACAACGTCAAAGTCCTGTGCTACGAAGAAATTTCAAAGGAGGGATTCTATGGAACAAGAATTAGCATATTCTTTTCACTTGGGTAGTGATAAAAACAAAAGTAAATTAGCAAAGAAAGTTGCAAAAGAAAATGTATCTGGCACTACTTCTCTATCTAATAATGCAATTCAAAATGCAAAAGATTTATCAGATGTAAACAAACACAATTTAAGAGATTATGATAATCAAACAGAACTAATTAGAACGATATATGGAACAAGTGATATTGTAAATGATGTTAAGCAAGTATATTTAGAAGAGTTTGAACAAGCTAGAATTGAATATAACAATAAGCAAACTAGAAATGACAGAAAAATAGATAATTATTTTACTAAAGTATGTGAATCTCAAAATGATATAGCTTGTGAAATTATAATAGAACTTGGAGATATGGACTTTTGGAATGATAAAGACGAAAGATATAGATTTAAAATGGTTGATGTATATAATGAGCAAATTAAAGATTTAATAAAAATTATTCCAGATTTTAAGATAGCAAATGCAACCATACATTTTGACGAAACATCTCCCCATATGCACGTTGTAGGTGTTCCAGTAGTCTTAAATTGTACTAGAGGAATGAGAAAGCAAGTAGGAAAAAGTAAATTATTTACAAAAGCAATACTTACTGAAATACAAGATAAAATGAGAAATGCTTGTATTAAGTCATATAACAAGTTTTATGAAGTTAATACTAGATTAAAACAAAAGCAAAAAGGCAGAAATCAAGACATAAATGTTAATGAAATGGGCAATTATAGAGAAATCAAGAAACAACTAAAACAAAAAGAACAAAAACTTAAAAAAGCAAATATTCAAACTAGAGAACTTGATAATACAAGTAAAGATATAAATACAATTTTAAACAATTTAAAGCCTACTTTGATGAATAAAAATAATATGGTTATTTCAAGCGAGGATGTCCAGAAAATCAAAAATTATACAGAAGATGTAAAAGATATAACCCACACAGTAAGAAGTGTAAATGACTTAAATGTGGCAATTAAAGATTTTGAACATTCTGCTTTTGAAATAGAAAAAGAAAATCGTTCCTTAAAGTATGAAATTGAGCTAAAAGATAATGAAATCGGCAACTTGAAAAATGAAATATCTGC
>CASUIT010000007.1 GCA_949455995.1 uncultured Clostridia bacterium | reverse complement strand
ACTTGCAATTACCGATCCAGAAAAACAATATCAAACAGCATTACAAATGATAGAAAGAGGAGCAACTGTAAGGCAAATAGAAAAAAAAGCAAAAGTAAAAGAAACCAAAGAAGAGCAACAAAGAAACCATATATTATATAAAAATATAGAAGACAATTTTCAAAGTTTTTTTGGATCTAAAGTCAGATTAGATCCAGGAAAAAGAAGAGGTAAAATTATAATAGAATATACTTCAAATGATGATTTAGAAAGAATCTTAGAATTAGTCAAATAGAAAAGAGGATATAGATGGAAAACTTAGTGGAAATACTAAAAACAGAAACTGCTTTATTCATAATATTTGGTATAATGGTTATATTATTAATAGGTATGGCTATAATGCTAGTAAAAATATCTGTTTTAACTAAAAAATACAAAAAGTTTATGGAAAAACTTGGAAATGGAAAGAACTTAGAAGAAGATTTAGAAACCTATATGTATCGTGTAGACAAAGTAGAACAACAAAATTCGGAAAATGCTAACAAAATAGAAAATCTAAATAAAGATGTAACAAAATGTATACAAAAAGTAGGAATTGTTAGATATAGTGCTTTTCAAGATACAGGAAGTGATTTAAGTTTTGCATTGGCACTATTAGATGAAGAAAATAGTGGAGTAGTATTAAATGGTATTTATTCAAGAGAAATGTCTAACATATATGCAAAACCTATTGAAAAAGGAAAATCCACCTATACACTTTCACAAGAAGAAACACAAGCACTTGAGCAAGTAATGGATTCAAGAAAACAACTTGTATAAGTGTTATGCAATTTTAGATTTAGGTTGACAGTATTGAATGAATAGTGACAAAAGAAATAAAAAAACAAAAATTACTATTGACAAATGTATATAAAAATGCTAATATATAAACTGTTGCTGACATTTGTCAAATACATGGAGAGGTGGTCGAGTTGGTTTATGGCACCAGTCTTGAAAATTGGCGTGCGTTTATAGCGTACCGTGGGTTCGAATCCCACCCTCTCCGCCAATAAAAGTTAGATCCCAATCTAACTTTTATTTATCCATAAGTAGGTGTACCCAAGTGGTGAAGGGGGCAGTTTGCTAAACTGCTAGGTCGAGTAATCGGCGCGGAGGTTCGAACCCTCTCACCTACGCCAAAGAAGTAAAACTCTACATTGCTAGATTTAAGCATTTTGTAGGGTTTTTTATTTTTTGTCTTAATATTACAAAAAGATAACAATTTGATGAAAAATAAAATACAAGTTGAAAAAAGTAAAAAAATAAGGTATAATGAAAAAAAAGGAGAAAGGAAAAAATATGAAAATACAAAAAATTATTTTTTTAATAATAGTTAGTAGTATAATTTTATTTGTTTTTTGTCAAAACGTTTTTGCAGCCAACGTTGGTGGTGCTATTATTAATCCAGATGATTATAAAGTAGATAGTATGGATTCTCCAGCCAATGCAGATAAATTAAAAAACATAGGAAATTCTATCATAGGAACCATACGAATTATAGCGACTTCACTTTCGGTAACAGTTTTAGCAACTTTAGGTATAAAATACATGGTTGGAAGTGCAGAAGAAAGAGCAGACTATAAAAAAACCATGATGCCATATGTAATAGGAGCTATTATGGTTTTTGGAATAACAAATTTATTAGGTATTGTAGCAAGTATTTCTGTTAATTGGTTAAAGTAGTAATAAAAATAAAAGAAGGTGATAATATGGCAAAAAAAATAATAATTTCTGTAATTATTGTAATCATTTCAAGTATTAATTTTAATTTAGCATATCATAAAAGCTATAGTGCAGATACAGTAGATAGTGTAATAAATGGAGCTCAAAAATTCATAAAAAGTGGAAAGGATAAACCAATAAAAGAAAACGAGCTAAAAAACCTTTCTAAATTTATTTATAATCTTTTATTAGCAATAGCTATTATTATAGCTGTCATTGTAGGAATGATATTAGGAATACAATTTATGACATCAAGCATAGAAGAAAAAGCAAAAATAAAAGAAACATTGGTTCCTTATGTAGTAAGTTGTGTAGTGGTCTTTGGTGCCTTTGGTATTTGGAGACTAGCCGTTAGTATATTATCTAAATGGTAAGGAGGAAAAAATATGAAAAAAAACAAAATAATAGGTATCATACTATTTATGATAATGATTTTATGTTTCGAAACCATATCTTATAGTTTTGCACTTAACGAACTAACAGGAACAACGACAACAGGAACAGAAGCAATTTTAAAAGATAAAGGAAATAGTGCTGTAAAAATTATTTCAACCATTGGTGTTATAATATCTGTAATCATGTTAATTGTCTTAGGCATCAAATATATGTTAGGCAGTACAGAAGAAAAAGCAGAATATAAGAAATCATTAATGCCCTATACCATTGGAGCAGGTCTATTATTTGCAGCATCTAGTATAGCACAAATTATTTATGAACTTGCAATTAATTTATAAATATAGTATAATAAAATTAAATTTGTTATTAAAATTCTCTATTACAAGCAAGAGAAATAAATAAATTAAGCAAAAAAAGGAGGAAATCATATGAAAAAAGTATCTAAAGTAGTAACAATATTGGCAATACTTATGTTATTATTAACCATAACTACCAGTGTAATGGCAGCAACAGGAACGACTGTAACACCTGAAGATATGACAGGGAACTCATCAGTGAATGTTGCAGGAATGACTAATATAGGTAATAGTATTGTTAAAATATTAAGTACAGGTGGAATTGTTGTATCTGTTATTATATTAATTGTAATAGGTATTAAATATATGTTAGGTAGTGCAGAAGAAAAAGCAGAATACAAGAAAACTTTAATGCCATATGTAATTGGAGCAGGATTAGTATTTGCAGCATCATCTATTGCAACAGTTGTATACAATTTCATGCAAAATTTATAAAAAATATATCAAAAGAGAAGCAAGAAAAAATCTTGTTTCTTTTTTTGTTGTATAGAAAAACACAATCCACACAAAAAAAGTATTTTATTCATATGCAAAAATATTATTAAACTTAAGACGTATCGAATTTTTGAGTTAGTGGATATATAGTGCTTGTCCCAAACATACCAATAGTTTAATATTACAAAAATATTACAAAATGATTAAAAAACAAAAAAAATAGATAAATAGTTACAATTATCTACTTTTTATGCTATAATTATTATAGCTATGATTTAATCATATCGGTCCACAAAACAAAGGAGGAAAACCATGCAAGTACATGAAATACCAAGAAATTATAAAGGAGAAAGTAGAATTTTATATGTTTTCTCCATGAAAGCATTAATGTATAGTGCAATAGGAATTGTACCAGGATTATTCTTTTATTTTATTTTTAATTTATTAGGAGCAAGTGTTATAGGGATTATAGCAACAATCCTTTGTGGAGGGGTAGGATTTGCCATAGGAACTTTTAAAATACCAGATTCTAGTAAATTTAAGTTTACACAAAAAACAGGAGGAGAAAATATAGACGACGTGATAAAAAGAGCCATAAAATTTAAACAAAAGAAAAATAGGATATACGTATATAAAAAGGAGGAAGCAAAGGATGAATGATGATCAATTATCGAAATTATTAACTACCGTTTTATTTGTAATGATAGGAGTATTAGTAGTTCTTTTATTAGTATACATCATTTTAAGAATACAAGAAAACAAAAAAAAGAAAAAAAGAGACAATGAAGAATTTCCTTCAACCAAAAAAGAAAGAACGAAAACCGAAAGAGAACCAATTGAATATAGTAAAAAATCCATCTTTTCTTTCATGAAATTCGATAAAATAGAAGATGACATGATTATTAGAAAAAAAGGAAACCAATATTTAATGGTAATTGAATGTCAAGGAATAAACTATGACCTCATGTCAGGAATTGAAAAAAATAGTGTAGAGCAAGGATTTTTACAATTTCTAAATACCCTAAAACATCCAATACAAATATATACGCAAACAAGAACTGTTAATTTAGGAAGTAGTTTAGTACAATACAAAGAAAAACTAAAAGTAATTGAAAATAGATTTGTTAGTAAGCAATTAGAGTACAATGCCAAAGTAAATTCCAAACAATATACCAAAGAACAATTAATGAAAGACGAATTAGAATTAGTAAAAGATAGAAACTTATATGAATATGGAAGAGACATTATTAGCAATACAGAAAGAATGAACCTAAGTAAAAGTATCTTAAGAAAGCATTACTACATTGTAGTATCACACATGCCAGAAGAGGTAAACAATCCAGACATTGAAAAATCAGAAATAAGAGACATTGCCTTTAATGAACTATACACCAAATGTCAATCTATTATTTCTTCCTTATCTGTTTGTGAAGTACATGGGAAAATACTAAACTCAAACGAACTAGCAGAATTATTATACATGGCATATAACAGAGATGATGCAGACATCTATCAACTAGACAAAGCCTTAAATGCAAGATATGGTGATCTATATGCAACAGCACCAGATGTATTAGACAAAAGAATGAAAGTATTAGATCAAAAAATAGAAGAAGAAGCGATCATCAAAGCAAATGAAAAATTAGAAGAAGTAGCCCAAGAAGTAGAAAAAGAAAGAGAAGTAAGAAAAAAAGAAGAGAATTTACAAGAATTAGTTGATAAAATGGCCAAAATTTTAATTGATGAAAACTTAGAATTAATTGGAGCAGAAATAGCTAAAAAAGCAAAAGAAAAAATAGACGAAGAAAACAAGAAAAAAGGAGGAGAAACAAATGAAAAAAAACAAACAAGAAGAAAATAAACATCAAGAAGAAAACAACGAAGAATTATTACAAGGAAAAACCATAAAAGACTTAATTGCACCATCTGGAATTGATGCATCTAACATTGATCACTTAGAAATCATCTCTAGCACCAAAAGATTTGCCAGAAGTTTCTTTGTTTCTACTCTTCCAAGAATGTGTACTTTTCCAGAATTATTTAGGGATATGTATCTATTTGGAGATATCAATACTTCTATCTACATCAATCCAATTAAAGAAGAAAAGTCGCAAAATGAATTAAATAGAGTCATTAATGAATTAGAAACAGAAAGAATTGTAGCAATGGATAAAGGAAATATCAACAGAGAAAGCACCATTGCCCAAAAAAGATTTGAAGCAGAACAATTAAGAGATGAAATAGCAGCAGGATTTAATAAATTATATGAAGCATCTGTTGTATGTACTCTATTTACCTATAATTTAGAAGACTTAGACAGATTTTCTAAAATGCTTGCAACAGAAATGTCTAAAACATTAGTAGGAATAAAAACGGCATGGGGAATTCAAGAAGAAGCCTTTCAATCTAATTTACCATTAATGGAAGATCAAATAAAAAAAGTGCATACTTTTGATAGAAATTCAATGGGAACTGTATTTCCTTTTACAACTTCAGAAATAGGACATCCATCTGGTGTACCATTAGGATTTAACAAACAAACAGGAACACCAATTCTTTTTGATAATTTCCACAGTTCACTAACCAATTATAACATGGTTATTTTTGCAAAATCTGGTGCTGGAAAATCAGTTACCATGAAAACTCTAGTATCAAGGTCTTCTGTCCTATTAGGAATAGAAAGCTTAGCACTAGATGCAGAAGGAGAATACACCATTGTTGCAGAAAGTTTAGGAGGCATTAATATTGTAATAAGTCCTACTTCTAAAACTGTTATCAATATATTTGATGTAGAAACCGAAACCATAAAAGACGAAATAACAGGAAAAGAAAGAACAGTATTAAACATAGAAAATAAAGTAGAAGACGTAACACAAGGGTTACTTACCATGGCAAAAGGTAGTACTAGAAGTTCAGAAGTAAATGAGTTAACCAAACAAATTATAGCAGAATCCGTAGCAGAAGAATATGCAGCAATTGGAATTACCAGTAACCCAAATAGCTTATATCAAACAAATGACATGAAAGTAGCTAAAGGAAATTTACTTTCTAGACGTAAAAAAAACATGCCAACCATTGGAAGCTGGTATCGAAGAATTCAAGGAAAAGCACAAGAAAATACCAATCAAGATTACCAATACCACTATAGTTACCTACTAAAAGTTATGAAACAATACATAAGAGAATATGATGGACAAATGGCATATTTTGATGGACAATCTACCTTTGACCTTTTAGAAGGATCACCATTTATCAACTTAGATATATCTCAACTAGAAGAAAGATTTGCAAGACCACTTGCACAACAAATTTTACTTTCTTGGATTTGGGAAAAATTTGTTAAGAAAAATAGTGAAGACAAAAGTAAAGCAATTAAAAAACGAGTATTAGTAGATGAAGCATGGATGCTACTTCCTTATCCAGAAGCTGTAGATTTCTTAAATAAAATGGCAAGACGTGCCAGAAAAAGAAATGTATCACTTGCTATTATTTCACAAAGATTTCAAGATTTTTATGAAAAGCAAGAAGCACAAGCTGTTTTAACATCTTCAGATACCAAATTGTTTTTAGCACAAGATAAATCAGAAATTGCTTATTTGAAAGAAGTATTTAAACTTTCAGATGGAGAAGCAAGCTTTTTAGTAACTTGCCAAAGAGGAGAAGGGTTATTAAAAGTTGGATCAGATACCGCTATTTTAAAAATTGTACCAACGAAGAAGGAGTTTGAGTTTGTAGAAACAAACTTAAATCAATTAGCAAAAAAGCAAAGTAACTAAAATTTTGGGAGGTTAGTATGAAAAATATCGTAAAAAAAATAGCAATTGCTATACTAATAGTTGTGCTATTCCAATTTGCAACTGCAAAACCTGTCCAGGCAGATGTGGTAGAATTTGGTGGAAAATTAATGAGTCCGATTATGTCTTTATTTGTGACATTAATGGATGGAGTAAATGACATTATTAGTAGTTCTATTATGGGAGTAGAATCTACCTTAGTCCATGTAGATTTAGATGATAGTTTTTGGGATTATTTTAAAACTATTGTAGTAGGAATTGTTGCAGCAGTGGCGATTATTGTAGCAATTGTTGCAACAGCAGGACTTGCAGCAGTAGCAGCAGCTGCTGTAGGGATAACAGCAACAGTAACTTTTGGGGTAGGAACCGTTCTGGCTGGTGTAGCAGGAGGAACCTTGGTTGCTGTTTGGTATTCCTCTGAAAATGTACCAGATGATTTATACCTACCAATTTATACCTATAGTGCAGAAGAAATTTTTCAAAATAATGTGCTATTATTTAATGTAAACTTTTTTAGCGATCCAATTACAATAAAGGAAGAAAAAGACAAAGATGGAAATGTACAACGTTATTATTATAAAAAGGATGGAAAAGAAATAACAACCTCTAAACAAGATTCTATAGCTGTGATAAAAAATACAGTTAGCTCTTGGTACAATGCCCTAAGAAATATATGTATTGTACTTATGTTGTCGGTATTAGTATATATTGCAATACGAATGTTACTCTCCAGTGTGGCTTCTGATAAAGCTAAATATATAACTATGTTAAAAGACTGGTTTATAGGACTCTGTATGTTATTTTTAATGCACTATATTATGGCATTTTCTGTTACATTAGTTGAAAAATTAACAGAGGTAGTGGGAACAAGTGTAGGAGATGATGGTTTTGTAGTAGTAATAGAGGATGAAAAAGGCGAAAAAGGAAAATTGTGTAAAGCAGTAAAAAAGATGGGGAAAGAGGATTTAATACAAACTTCTGATGATGATAAAACATATGTAGCTTGGCCAACTAATTTGATGGGAAAATTAAGATTACAATTACAAATGGAAGATAATAGAGCACATTACGTTGGTTATGGAATTTGTTTTATTATTCTTGTTTTATTTACCTTATATTTTACTATTATCTATTTAAAAAGAGTTTTAAATATGGCATTTTTAACCTTGATTGCACCAATGGTAGCACTTACTTATTGTATTGACAAAGTCAATGATGGACAAGCACAAGGATTTAATAAATGGTTTAAAGAATATATCTTTAATTTATTAATTCAACCAATGCACTTATTATTATATTATATATTAGTAACATCAGCCATTGAATTTGCATCATTAAATGTTATATACAGTATTGTAGCTTTAGGATTTATGATACCAGCCGAAAAATTATTGCGTAGTCTATTTGGATTTGAGAAATCACAAACAGCACCAATTCTTGGGACAGCAGGAGCGATGATGGCAACCTCTGCCTTAAACCATGTATTAAAAGGAGGAAACAAAGGAAAAAATTCAAAAGGAATTGGCAGTGGAAAAGGAGGAGATGACGATTCAGCTCCTAAAAAACCACCAAAGACAGTAGATAATGATCCAGTAGAAGCATTTGCAGGAGAAGATAAGAAGGATGAAGAGGAGGAACAGCCACAACGAATGTCAGATGGTGCGATGCAACAAGCATTAGCACAAACAAATGGCAATGTTGGATTAGGACAATATTCAAGTGATGTATACGATGAGTATGGTACAACACCATCAACCTTATCAGAAGAAAATAGAAGAAAAATGCCAGAAATACCAGCAGTAGCAAAAATTAGAGAAAGATTTGGAAATGTAGCACAAGATGCAAAACAAAGAGCAAGTAATGCAATAGGAGCAGTAGGAAGTGTAGCAGGAACGATAGGAAATGCAACAAAAAATGGAGCACAAACGATAGCAGCACCAATTAGAAATATGGCACAAGATGCAAGATTAGGACAAAAAATAAGAGGAACTGGAAGAACCATAAAAGGAGCGGCAGGAAGAGTGGCAAATACTGGAGCAGGAACTAGAATAAGGAGAACTATCAAAGCAAGTGCAGCAGCACAAAAAGCAGCGATTCGAATGGCGCCACAAAGATTGGTAAGAAAAATTGCAAATGCACATCCGATGAAAGCAGTAGGAAAAACAGCAGCAGGAGCTATGATTGGAGGAGGAGCAACGATGGCAGGAGTAGCTATTGCAGCATCTTCTGGAGATCCTTTTGATATTCCTAAAGCTGGATTTACAGCAGGAGCCATTGGGTATAAAGTAGCTTCTGGAAAAGTAGATGCAATGGGAACACCAATGGACAATTCAAAAGTAAAAGAAGTTTACAATGATACCTATAATGGACCAGAATATGAGCAAGAAGCTATGTCTGAGTATGTAAAAAAATATTTAAAAGATGTAAGAAATCAAAACTACTTAGAACAAAAAATTGGAAAACAACAAGCAAAAGAAATGCTAAAAAAAGGTGGAGAAGTAGAAAATTATTTAAATAATGATATTTCAGATATAAAAGAAATTGCAGCATTACACAAACTAAAACAAGAAAAAGCAGTAAACAGTGTAGAAGAAGGAATTGCTATTTCGCAAATGAGAGATATGATAGGATCTGATACCAATAAAATGAAAGAAAAAGATAGAAACGAATGGAAAGACACCATACAAAAAATGGCAGACAAGAATAAAAATGTAAAAGATAGTAAACAATTTGCAGAAGATAGAATGAAGCAAATCGATAAATTAAATGACATAAGAACAAAACTTTAAAAAATAAGTGGAGGGAATAATAATGAATCTGATACGATATTACCATCAAAACAGGAAGCAGATATGGAGGATGATATTAATTATTCTCTCTGCTATTTTATTATTACAATTAATAAATTATTTAACAATAAAAAAAGATGAAAAAAATAAAGAAAATAAAGAAGAAGAAACAATGATAAATACTACAAATCAAATAACTTTAACAACGCAAAAATCGGTAGTAAGTGGGAATAAGATATCTAAAAATAAACTACAAGAGGAAATACAACTAATTGATCAATTTATCTCTTATTGTAATCAAAAGGAATTAGAAAAAGCATACCATATGTTAACCGATAAATGTAAAGAACAAAATTATAAAACATTAGAAATATTTGAACAAAATTATTATAACAATGTATTTGAAGGAGAAAATAAAAGTTGTATGGTAGAAAATTGGGTAAATGACACCTATAAAGTAAGATTGATAGAAGATATACTAGCCACAGGAAAAAGTAATGATGGTTATGCCAAACAAGACTATATTACCATAGAAGAAAATGAAGAAGGAGAAAATAAGCTAAACATCAACAACTATATTGGTTATTCTCAAATTAATAAAACAACACAAAAAGACAACATTACAGTAGAAGTATTAGATAAAAATACCTATATGGAATATGAAGAATATACCATGAAAATTACAAACCAGACAGAAAATGTTATCGTCTTATGTGATAGAGAAAGAGAAGATGTAAAAACAATTTATTTAAAAGACAGTAAAGCAAATAAATATTCATCTTATTTACATGAATTAACACAAGAAGAAATGACAATAGAGCCAGAACAAACAAGACAAATAACTATCAAATTTTACAGTTCTTATAGAGAAACCAAAAAAATAGAACAATTGGTATTTTCAGATATGGTATTAAAGCAAGAACAAAGAAGTGAAAAAATAGAATTACGAGTTGATGTTTAAAAGAAGCAAGGAATGGAGGTGATTCTGTGGGAGACCAAATAGCTAAAATTAAGACATTATTAAAAAGAAAAGGAAGTAAATTCATCATAAAGGTAATAGCCATCTTTATGCTTCCTTTAGTATTATTAGCAGGAGCAGCCTATTTTTTAAATATAGATGATGGAAAATATAAACAAGGAGATTGGAGTAGTACCCCTTATGCAGTTTCTGAATATGTAAATGGTGTTACCATAGAAAAAGACGGAACCATAAAGAGTAAAAGAACCGCTGAAAAATTATGGGATAAAATGGTAAAAAACAAAAGCAGAGTAAATGTACATTTAAAAGATGCCAAAGAATTAGCAAAATTAATGAGAGCAGAAACAGCAACACAATATCCAGATACCAGGCCCAATCCAGACAAAGATATTGATTGGGAAAAACTAAAAGGAGATGAAATTCAAGGGATTATTAAATTTAAAAGAGCCCTAGATAATGGAAACAAAATGACAATGAGCTATGTAGATCCAGATACTTTTCAAAGTTATATTGATGAGTATAATACAACAGGAAGTGAAATAGCAAAAACCAATGCACTAAACCATTTTACACTGCAAAAGTCGACATCTAATAATAACAATTTAGGTGGTGGCAATAATACAAACAATGATGATGCCGTTGCTTCTCGGAGAAGATGTTATGACAGATATTTCACAAAAAATTGTACAAGCTGCCAATAGCACAGGATCCGTAGGAAGTGGATGGTGTCTTGCTTGGGTAGATAATGTTTATGCCAATGCTGGAGTGGGAGGACCAAGATATGGTACTGCCTATGAGGCATCCCAAAATAATATTATATCAACAGATAAGAGTGCTATTCCGATAGGAGCAGCTGTTTATGGAACAGGAGCAGCAAGTGGAGGAGCAGGACATGTTGGAATTTATATGGGTGGAGGAAAAGTAAAAGATCAAAAAGCCTCTGTCGATGAGCAAAATTTAGAAGATTGGATTGCGTGGCAAACTGATACCTTAGGAGGAAAACAAGGATGGCTTGGATGGGGATGGCAAGATGGAAATAGAGTAAGAGGAACCGACAAAGATCCCAATGCAACTAAGAATTCTCCAAAAAATGACAAAGATGATGACGACGATGATGATAACAAAAATGGAAAAAAAGATAAAGATGAAAAAAATGATGATACCAAACAAAAAGGAGTATCCACTCCTGTAAATGGTGATGGCTATCATGAAGAATATACCTCATCTGCAGGAATTACCTATAAACAGTTTAAACAATTTACAGGTACTTATCATACACAAAATTATTGGGGAGGAAATATAGCGTCTCATGGCTGTGGACCAACATCAATATCTATTTTGGCAAGTGGGTTAACAAATTTAAATTATACACCAGGTGATATTGCAGCCCAAATGGATGCTAACTATGGATATACATGGTATGAGTCTTTACAAAAGGAAATGGATTCGCTTGGCATGAAATCAGAAGTAATACATAATCCAACATCTAAGCAAATTAAAGATTATTTAAAAGCGGGAAAAGTCATGTTAATGTCTGTTAATGCTAGCACAGGATTTACCACAGGTAGTCATATTATGACTGCATTAGATATTAATGAAGAAGGAAAAGTATATATCGGAAATCCAGGAAGTGATATTTCACAAGGTTGGTATAGTGTTGGCTTTGCCGATCGAGGAGGATGCCAGTATATTGTAGTAACCGATGCTAGTGAAGGAGGAACTGTAGCACCTGGTGGTAGTAGTTCAACAGAAGCTGCAAGCTATACAGCAGTAGTAGCTAATTGGAAACAAGTACAAACAGAAGTAATAACAGATGATCCCAATGCACAAAAAAGAACGCAAACTGCCTATATGATGACAACAACTAATGTCAATTACGAAGAAATGGTAGCACCATATACCATGCCATTTGACCTATTATGGGCATTATTGGTAGTAGGAGAAGACAAAAACTTTGTATTTGAACTAGCACAACTAGTATATGATAGTGATATTGAAATAACAGTTTATAATAATACTGCCATGGACGTACAAATAGATGAATGGCAATATACCAAAAGAACAAAAGCAGTTGTAAATGGTTCTATTTCAGCTATAGCCGAAGGGCAGATTGCAACCAAGCAGCTGACTGATGATGTACATGAGCCATATGCAGAAGAAGACTTTAAAACTACTAAAATAGTAAGAACACAAACTAATACCGTAAATGTTGAATTAACAAGAGCAAATGTGTGGATTGTAGATTATGAGAGAAACTATACACAAGACGATTCGAACAAGAGTCCAGAAGAAAAGACAAAGAAAAAAGTAAATGATACCTATAAAGACAAGCCAGATCGAGTATCCAATAGTTTTTCTTGTGATCACATTGAAAATAAAAAAGAGAAGGCAAAAGAAGAATTAAAACCATTTATTTCTAAAAATGCAACCATAACTTTTCAAAATGATATTCAAGTAGAATTTTATGATAAATATGTAAATATTTCAGATAATATAACAAAGAATCATGATTCACAAAGATATACACAAGGACAGCCAAATCTTAAAGAAAAGACAGATAAAGATGCAAAAGAACCAAACTTTGTAAACATCTTTTTAAAAAATGAATATCGAAAAAATAAATCGAGAACCTTAGATGCAGTAGAATGGCTATTTGAAATCATAGAAAATAATGATAGTACTAAAGACATGTTAGATTTAATAAAATATTTATTATATAAAGCAACAGGTCATGTATATGATGGAATAGACAGCTTTGATTTTGATATATTTTTACCAGGATCTGGTTTAAAACCAGTAGGCTCAGGAAGCATAGTAGGCTCAGGCTCTTTAGAAGAAAAAGTATGGTTTACGTTAAAAAGCTTTGGATTTAGTGATTTTGCAGTAGCTGGAGCCATGGGAAATATGTATTATGAATCCGATGGTTTTGTACCAGAAAGAGTAGAATATGGATTTGATGAATACAGTGGTGGAATTGGTTTATGTCGGTTGGACCAATAATGGAAGAGGATCAGTAGGACGAAACACAAACTTAAAAAATTATGCAGCATCGAAAGGAAAACCATGGCAAGATGGGGATATTCAAATAGAATTTTTAGTAGGAGAAATTACCAGAACAGGAGATGCTGTGGCTTATACGGGAGATGAACTTTCAGGTTCTCATCGTAGTGGATGGGAAAATGCAACAAGTGTGGATGATGCAACGATTCATTTTTGCTTAGGATTTGAAAGATGTGCTGAATGGGCATATTATGCAAGTCAACAAAAAAGAATAACAGCAGCTCATAATTACTATAATCAATTCCATGGAAAACAAGCGCCAGATTCTGGTTCAGATAAAGATTCATCAAATTCACCAGTAGTAAAAGAAGCAAGAGGTGCCCTAGGCGTTCCATATGTTTGGGGAGGAGAAAGTTACACTGGTGGAATGGACTGTTCAGGACTAGTAAAAGTATGTTATCAAAGAGCTTATGGAATTAGTTTACCACATTACACAGGAAGTTTAATGACAGATAGTCGTTTTAGAACAGTAGGTTCTATTGATCAACTAAAAGGAGGAGACATCATTGTATCGGCTAACCATGTAGGAATTTATACAGGTGCAGGAACCGTAATACACGAGCCACAACCACGGAGACGTTTGTAAAGAAGTAAGTCTAACATCATTCTTAGGTACAGGTACTTATCTTTATAGGCACTATATCAAATAATTTTTGTAAAGAAGAAAGAGGTAGCTATGAATAAAAAAACAATTCAAAAATTAATATTAGCATTATCAATAGGTGTTATTTTAATCATCATCTTATTGCTCACATTACGAAGCGACGAGGAAAAAGAGCAAAAAAAAGAAGAACAAGAAATAGCCAACGTAGAAAAAACGCAAAAAATTGTTACAGATGAAGACAGAATAGAAACATACGACTTTTTAATAGTAGCAAATTGTATCAAATCTTACTTATCTGGAATTAACCAAAACAGTTCTAGGTTTTATGGAAGAGACGAAAACAACAATTATACCATTGTAGTAAGTCAAGAAGAAATCAACAAAAGTGTCTATAACTTATTAAGTAGTGAATATATAGAAAAAAACAACATCACAATAGAAAATGTATATGAATATGTACCAAAACTGACGCAAGATGTAATGTTTGTACCAATCGATATGAAACTAAAAAAAGGAGAAAACGTAAACAAATATATGATATATGGTTATACCGTAGATTTTGAATACAATTTTATGGAAGATATTTATGTAATAGTTAACTTAGACATAGACAATAAAACCTATAGTGTAGAACCAATAGACAAAAACGAATATGAAAAAGGAAACATACAAAACAACAATATAAAAGTAGAACAAAACGACAACAATAAATTCCCATACCAGCAACTATCAGAAGAATATAGAATAAAAGAATACTTTAGAAACTATAAAACAATGTTATTATCAAATGAAGAAAAAGCATACCAATTTTTAAACAAAGAATACAAAGAAAAATCATTTGGAAACATAGATAACTTCAAAAAATACATAAAAGACAAAAAAGAAACCATAAAAATAGCAACACTAAGTGAATACCACGCCAAAATAGAAGAAGAATACACACAATACATAGAAAAAGACGAAAAAGAAAACTATTACATCTTCAACATATCAGACACAAACCCAACCCAATTCGATGTCATGTTAGACATATACATAATCGGATCCTTAGAAGTACAAGAAAATTATAAAAAAGCAGAAGAAAGAGAAAAAGTAACCATAAACACCATGAAATTCATCAGTGGCATCAATGACAAAAACTACTATTACACCTATAACATCTTAGCAGACACCTTTAAAAACAACCAATTTCAAAAACAAGAAGACTTTGAACAATACGTAAAAGAAAACTTTTTTGAAAAAAACACAGTAAAAGACAGTGAATTCAAACAAGAAGGAAAAAATTATATTTATGACTTAACCATAACAGACGAAGAAGGAAACACAAAAAAACTAACCATCATAATGCAACTACAAGAAGGAACAGACTTTATAATGTCATTTAGCATAGAATAGTGTGACAAAAGGGGCGTCCCTTTTTGTCACATTTTTTATGCTATAGGAAAAATAACATCAATTAATCCACACAAAATTGCTCTTGCACATTGGATAAAAATTTTATATAATACTAATAATTAAAGATTAGAAAGAGGTTTTGTATGATAGAAATTAAAAATATATCGAAGTCATATCAAAAAGGAAAAAAGGTAATAGAGAATATTGATTTAAAAGTAAATGATGGGGAGATTTTTGGATTTTTAGGACCTAATGGAGCTGGCAAGACCACGACCATTAAAATGATGACTGGGATCTTAGAGATAGATGAAGGCGATATTCAAATAGATGGAAAAAGTATAATAACGAATTCAATAGAAGCTAAAAAGCAAATTGGATTTGTGTCTGATAATCCTAATATTTTTTTAAAATTGAAAGGGATAGAATATTTAAATTTTGTAGCAGATGTATATGAAATAGAAGAACAAACGAGAATTCAAAAAATAAAAGAATTAAGTCAAGAATTTGGAATTTATGAAGTTTTAAATGATAAAATGCAAAATTATTCACATGGTATGAGACAAAAAATTATTATAGTATCTGTTTTAATGCATGAGCCTAAAAATTGGATTTTGGATGAACCACTAACAGGATTAGATCCAGAAAGTGCATTTCATTTGAAAAATAAAATGAAAGAACATGCTAAAAAACAAAATACAGTATTTTTTTCTACGCATATATTAGAAGTAGCAGAAAAATTGTGTGACAGAATAGGAATTATATATGATGGAAAATTAATATTTATAGGTACTCATCAAGAAATGAAAAAACAATTAAAGGAAGATGCTTCTTTAGAAAAATTATTTATGGAGATAACAAAAAAATATGAAAAAAACAATTAGTTTAACAAAAATATTTATGAGAGAAATTTTTCAAAATATGAATTTATTAAATAAAGAGAAAAAGAAATTAAATAAAAAATCTATCTTTTTTTGGTTATTTATGATTGTACTAGTAGGAGTTACTTATGTTACTTATGAACTGATAACTTTTTTTGTAAAAATTCGGACAACCAGAGATATTTTTGAATTTATTTTTTTTAGTTTTAGCGGTATTATTATTATTTCAAATTTCATTAATATATGCTAATTTATTTTATTTTGCAAAAGATACAGAAAAAATATTACATTTTCCATTAAAGCCAATTGAAATATTACTTGCCAAATTTGGTACTTTATTAGGCATGTTATATATAACAGAAGCAATGATTGCTGTGATACCACTTATTTTATATGGTATATTTACCCATGCAAACTTACTTATTTTTGTGTGGGAAGTAATTATTTTAATAATATTTCCAATTATATTGGAAATTTTGATAGGAATTTTAATGTTCCCAATAATGAAATTTAATAAATGGATAAAAAATAAAGATAAATTTCAATTTATAATAACTCTTATTTTAATAATAGGTATTTGTTTTTTAGAGGTAAGAACATTTCAAATAGTATTTGGAATGAAAAATGAAAGTCAAGCAACAGAGCAAGTAATCCATATTAATGAAAAGGTAAAACAAATAAATCAATACTTTTTTATGGTTCAGCCAACAATAAAAATACTTACTAATTCCAATAATATTTATGCAATAATAGGATTATTACAATTAATTAGTTATATTGTAGTTAGTGGAACTATTTTTATTCAAATAGGAAAACTTACTTATTTAAAAGATATCATAAGAAATATGACAGATCGTACCAACAAAAAAAGAAAAAAAATACAACTAGAAAAAGTTGCAAAAAAAAGAAAAAAAAGTTTTTCTTATATCATAAAAGAAATAAAAATATTAATAAAAGAACCTATCTTTTTTATACAATGTATTTTTCCTGTTATGATTATTTTAATAACAGCTATTTTATTAACGGTTGTATTATTGCCAATTTTTGAAAAAGTTTTACAAGATGAACTAATAAAAGATACCTTACAAAATATATCATTTAATATGGAAATAGCATGTGACATATTAATTATATTGCAAGTATTATTTTCTATTTCTAATATTTCTTTAACAGCTATTTCAAGAGAGGGAAAAAATGCAGTGCTTATGAAATCCATTCCCATAACGATGTACCAACAATTTGTGTATAAAAACATGCCTCAAATTTTATTAAACGTAATTATTTGTGTAGTCATATTAGGAATTGTTTGGTATTTGATAGCGAACCTATCTATTTTATATTTATGTATGCTATTTGTGATAGCTTTATTAATTAATGTAATTAATAGTTATTTGATGTTAGTAGTTGATTTAAGAAGACCAAATCTTAACTGGGATACGCAATATAGTGTAGTAAAAAAAAGTGATAATAAATTATTTCAATATGTTTTTATGATAGTAAATATATTATTTTTAATGTATTTGGCTAAGATTTTTAAGAATATTCATATTGGAGTAGCATTAGTTGGTGAAATGGTTATTTATACAGTTTTATTTGTTATTATGAATAGAATGATAAAAAAATGGCAAAATAAATTATTTGATAAAATTATATAAAAATAAAGAATAATACAAATATTATTATATATTTTATTATTCTTTATTTTTATATAATATTTAGGAGAATGTTACTTAAATAAATTTAAAATAATATCAATAAATAATCGAATAATTTCATTTTCTAAATATAAATTAATAAAATATTGTTTTACAAAAGGAATTTGCCACAATAAAAAAAGAAAAAGAAGTGTAATTGAAAGAGCGAGAAGAGATTTTGCATAATCCTTAAAAGATTTTTTGTAGCGAATTTTGTAACCTCTATTTTTTAAATCTTGAATATAAGCGTCATGGTAGGCTTTTTTTCGTGCTTGTTCTAATCGTTGTTGATATTCTAATTCTTGTTCTAAATTTTTTTGCATTTGTTGTTGTCTAAAAATAATTTCTTCCTTTGAAATTTTTGTATGATAAGTTTGGTGGTCTTTAGGTGTTTGTGGATTTGGGTTTTCCTTAGTATTATTGGAAACAATATTTTCCTTAGAGATTAGAGTATTATCATAACATTTCTTTTTTTCTGGATTAGACAAAACTTCATATGCTTCATTTATTTCTTTTAAAATTTCTTCTGCTTGTTTTTTTTGGGGTTCTGGTTGCAAATCAGGATGGTATTTTTTTGCTAAAGTTTTATATGCCTTTTCTATAATTTCAGGAGAAGCATTTTTATTGACTTGTAATATATCATAATAATTTTTATCCATCATTTAATCCTTTCTTGTTGTATAGGAAAAATCAATTTTCCTATGCAACAAAAACACATTCCATCCAAAATTGTTTTGCAATTTTAGTGGACAGACTTTATTCTATTATACTATATCATTAAATTAGGAATGTTTCAATATAGTAGTTCATAAAATGTGTTAAAAAGAAAGGAATTAGATAATGAGTGAAAAATTAGGATTGTGTTTAGCAGGTGGCGGAGTAAAAGGGGCAGCCCATATTGGTGCCATTAAAGCATTTGAAGAAGAAAACATAACATTTGATTACATAGGAGGAACATCTTCTCGGAAGTATGGTAGCATGTTTGTATGCTATGGGATTTAGGGCAGATGAGATGTATCAAATTTTTAAAAAATATTGTAACAAAATAAAATATGTAGATATATTTAATATATTTAAATTAATAATAGGACTTATTTTTACAGGACGTATTGTAATCGATGGATTAAATAGTGGAAGTCAAATTGAAAAACTAATCAATAAAGTGGCAAAAACAAAAGGAATAAAAGATATAGAAGATATCCAAAAAAATCTTCTAATACCTAGTGTTAATTTATGTAATGGAAAAGTAATATGTTTTACTTCTTGTAAAACACAAAAAACTTTTTTAGAAAATACCAAATGGATAAAGAACGTAAACATAGGAAAAGCCGTAAGAGCCAGTTGTAGTTATCCAGTTATTTTTTCACCATGCCATTATCAAAACACAAGATTAATAGACGGAGGAATTCGAGAAAATGTACCATGGAAAGAACTAAAAGCAATAGGCGCAAAAAAAGTAATTAATATTATGTTTAATCAAGAAGAAGAAAATAATTGTGATAAAAATATCATAGAAGTAGCAGGAAGATCCATTGATTTATTATGCAAAGAACTATCAAATTATGAAATGGAAGGAGCAGAACACATTATAAAAATTAAAAGTAACAAAGTAGGTCTATTAGACATGAAAAAAATAGATGAATTGTATGAAGCAGGATATCAACAAACTAAAAAATATGTGACAAAAGGGGCGTCCCTTTTTGTCACATAATAGTTATTAGATAAATAAATTATAATGAGGTATAAAAAAAACAATGTGACAAAAAGGGACGCCCCTTTTGTCACATAATAGTTATTAGATAAATAAATTATAATGAGGTATAAAAAAAATAATGTGACAAAAAGGGACGCCCCTTTTGTCACATATTTCTTAAAGAGTTTCTTGTAGTTTTTCTTTAACAGGTGTATTTTCATTTTCTAAAGCATGTTGTCTATTTTGTTTAGCTTTTAGATTATCTTTAGCAATGGTCATTAGTAGTTTGATACGATTTGCTTGGTTGGCCTCACTTGCACCTGGATCATAATCAATAGGAGAGATGTTAGCTTCAGGGTATTTTTCACGGATGGTTTTTATGACTCCTTTTCCAACGACATGGTTTGGAAGACAAGCAAATGGTTGTACACAAACAATGTTTGGAATGTCGTTTTCAATGTATTCAATCATTTCTGCTGTTAAAAACCAGCCTTCTCCTGTTTGGTTTCCAATGGATAATACGTCTTTTACTTTTTCTTCTAAGTGCCAAATGTCACAGGGAGGTAGATAACCTTTTTTAGAGTTTGCTATAGCAATTTTTACATCTTTTTCAAGTATATCTACTAATTTAATGGCAGCTTTCATAATTTTAGAAGAAGTTTTATTGATATTTAACAAATTGTTGAAAGTAATTTTGTGGGTACACATAAATTTGGTAAATCCCATAAAGTCAGGTAAAATGACTTCGGCTCCTTCTTTTTCTAGAAGGTTTGCTACATAGTTGTTTCCAAAAGGGTGGTATTTAATTAAGACTTCTCCAACAATTCCAACTCTAGGTTTTTGGATAGAGGTGTCTAATTCGATTTTTTCAAAATCGTTTACGATGTCATAAATACTTTTTTTAAATTCTTTGTTAGAAGATTTTTCTAATAGTTTTTTGCATTTTTCCATCCAAAAGTCAAATAATTTTTGTGTTTCTCCTTTGTGAATTTCATAAGCTCTATTTTTGGTTAACATTTTTTGTAATAAGTCTGCATAGACTACCATTCTTAGTAATTTTTCCATTAAGGGAACTGTTAGTTTAAAACCAGGCATTTTTTCCATACCTACAATGTTAAAGGAAATAACAGGTATATTTTCAAAGCCAGCATCTTTTAATGCTTTACGAATGAAACCAATGTAGTTGGTAGCTCTACATCCTCCTCCTGTTTGTGACATAATAAGAGCTGTTTTTTCTAAGTCGTATTTTCCAGATTGTAAAGCTTCAATCATTTGTCCTGTTACTAAAATAGAAGGATAACAAGCATCGTTATTTACATATTTTAATCCTGTTTCTACTGTTTTTTGTGTGCAGTTTCTTAATAATTCTACTTGATAACCGAGAAGAACGTACTGCAGCCTCTAATAATTCAAAATGGATGGGAGCCATTTGTGGGATTAAAATGGTATAGTTTTTACGCATTTCTTTGGTAAATATTTTTTTGTTGATTTCGTAGTTTCCATTTGCTTTTTTTTGTTTTGTTTCTTGTTCTCTTTTATTCATACTAGCTAAAAGAGAACGGATACGAATTCGAACGGCTCCTAGATTATTTACTTCATCTATTTTTATTAAAGTGTACATTTTGTGATAGCTAGAAAGGATTTCTTCTACTTGATCGGTAGTAACTGCGTCTACCCCACAACCAAATGAATTTAATTGTATTAGTTCTAAAGAATTATGTTTTCCAACAAATTCTGCAGCAGCATATAATCTGGCATGATATACCCATTGATCTACGACACGAATAGGTCTTTTGGCTTCTGCTTTATCGGAAATACTATCTTCTGTTAAAACGCAAAGACCTAAAGAAGTAATTAATGTGTCAATTCCATGATTAATTTCTGGGTCTACATGGTAAGGTCTACCAGCTAAAACAATTCCTTTTAAGTTATTTTCTTCCATATATTTTATGGTTTCTAAACCTTTGTTTTGAATATCTTTTTTACATTTTTGATATTCTTCTTCTGCTTTTTTAGCTGCTTTTGTTAATTCTTGTTTGGTAAAATGATATTTTTTAAATTCTTCTAATTCCATTAATTTTTTGACTAGGTTTTTTTGGTCAAATGGCAAAAATGGGTTTAAAAATTGGATGTTATTTTTTTTCAAATTTTCTACATTATTTTTTAATACTTCTGCATAAGAAATAACAATTGGACAGTTGTAATGATTGTCTGCTTTTTCATATTCTTTTCTAGAGTATGGCATACATGGATAAAATATCGTTTTAATTCCTTGTTCTAGTAAACTTTCAATATGACCGTGAGAAAGTTTGGCTGGATAGCATACTGATTCAGATGGCATGGATTCCATTCCTTTTTCATAGGTTTTACGTGTACTCTTTTCAGAGAGAATGACGCGAAAACCTAAGGAAGTAAAAAAGGTAAACCAAAAAGGATAATCTTCATACATATTTAAAACTCTAGGAATGCCGATGATTCCTCTTTTGGACAAAGGTTCTTCTAATGGTTTATAGTCAAAAATTCTTTTTTGTTTATATTGTATTAAATTTGGTAGTTTTTGAGTTTGTTGGGTAATTCCAGCACCTTTTTCACAGCGATTACCAGAGATATGTTTTTTACCATTACTAAATTGATTTATGGTTAATTTACAATGGTTTTCGCAATTATTACAACGGGTATGGGTAATTTTTATTTCTAATTTATCTAATGCTTCTAATTTTAATAGAGTAGATCGATATTGCATGTCTAAATTGGATTCGTATTGTTCTTTCGACAACAGTGCCATTCCGTAAGCTCCCATTAAACCAGCAATATCAGGTCTTGTTACATTTTTTCCAACAATTCGTTCAAAAGCACGTAAAACAGCATCATTATAAAAAGTACCACCTTGTACAACAATGTGTTTTCCAAGTGTTTCAACATCTCTTACTTTCATTACTTTTTGAATAGCATTTTTAATAACTGAATAAGATAATCCACTAGAAATATCACCAACGGTATAACCTTCTTTTTGGGCTTGTTTAATTTTAGAATTCATAAAAACAGTACATCTAGAGCCTAAATCAACAGGTCTTTTGCTTTGAATGGCTTCTTGTACAAAATCTGTTATTTTTAAGTTTAAGCTTTTGGCAAAAGTTTCAATAAAGGATCCACAACCAGAAGAACAAGCTTCATTTAACATGATATTATCAATCGATCCGTCTTTGATACGAATATATTTCATATCCTGTCCACCAATATCAATAATTGCAGTAACATTTGGTTCAAATGTTTTAGCAGCAGTATAATGTGCAATCGTTTCAATTTCATTTAAATCTACATTAAGAGCTGTTTGAATTAATTTTTCACCATAACCTGTTACACCACTATATCGTAAAATAGCTTTTTGGGGTAAAATGGCATAAAGTTGTTTTAACATATTAATAACACTTTTTAAAGGGTTTCCTTCATTATTTCCATAAAGGGAATATAAAAGTTTACCATCTTTATCAATTAACACAAGTTTAGTAGTAGTAGAACCAGCATCAATTCCTAAATAGCAATCTCCTATATAATTTTCTAAGGATGCTTTTTCAACAGTTGCTTTTTGATGCCTTTGCTGAAAAATATGATAATCTTCTTTATCCTTAAATAAGGGATCTAGGGGATGTGTAGTATGATCTTGTGTAATTTTTAAATGTTCAATCTTTTGTTGCAATTGAGTGGTAGTAATTATTTCTGAATACATAGAATCTAGAGCAGCACCTTTGGCAACTAAAAGATGAGCTTCCTCAGGAATAATAATTTCACTGTCCTTTAGTCCTAAAGTCTCAATAAATCTAGTTCTTAATTCTGATAAATAATTTAAAGGACCACCCAAAAAAGCAACATTACCTCGAATAGGCCTCCCACAAGCAAGTCCACTAATCGTTTGATTTACAACTGCTTGAAAGATAGAAGCTGCAATATCTTCTTTAGCAGCCCCTTCATTAATTAAAGGTTGAATATCTGTTTTTGCAAAAACACCACAACGAGAAGCGATGGGGTAGATAGTAGCATAATTTTTAGCAAGCATATTCAAACCAGCTGTATCGGTATGTAACAAAGAAGCCATTTGATCCAAAAAAGCTCCTGTTCCACCAGCACAAGTACCATTCATACGTTGTTCAATAGAATGTTCAAAATAAATTATCTTAGCATCCTCACCACCCAGTTCAATCACAACATCTGTTTTAGGAATATACTTTTCAACAGCACGTTTACAAGAAACCACTTCTTGAATAAAATTAACACCTAAAAAATTAGCACAAGACATCGCACCAGAACCAGTAAGAGCCAATGTAAAATAACTTAAAGGAAAACGAACCAATAAATCTTCTAACACACTACAAACTGTATTTTTCGTATCTGAAAAATGTCTTTTATAATCTTTATATATTACATTTTTATTTGTATCCATCACAATAATTTTTACAGTAGTTGAACCAACATCTAATCCAACATGTAAAGTATTCTTCATAAAAAAACATCCTTTCTAAAAAGGTCTTATAAAACTTATCATTATATGTTATTAATATAATCCCTTTTATTTTATACGGAAAGTAGCGGTTTGTCAAATGGAAAATACTTCAAATGTGACAAGAGGGGCGTCCCTTTTTGGCACATTTTTGGTTGTTAGGAAAAATTAATTTTCGCAGACGAACAAAGACAGAGTATGCAAATAATTTAAAAGGTAAGAGAATTTCAATTGTGACCCTTTTGTTTTGAGAGCTTTATTACAACTTTTAGACTAACTTACATATCTTGTCTTTGTTCGTGTATCAATTTATTAGTTGTTACTAATTTGTTTTCATTATTTTCTAATACATATTCAACTTAAGTTTCTGCTTGTAACTTCTAGTATTACATATTTTGTAATTATATAACAGATTGTAAGTTTGTTGGTTGCTCATAAATGGTTATTGTATAAAAAATAGATAAATTTTTGTTATCTAATCGTTAAACTGTGGAGTGTATAAAGGGATGTTATATAATTATAAAGATATTGACATAATATCTAAATAAAACTACAATAATTAGTAGTATTTAGAAAACAAAAGAAATGGAGAAAGATGAATGAAAAAAACAAAATAAAGGAATTACCTTAATAACTTTAGTAATTACCATAATTGTTTTATTAATTTTAGCAGGAATAACTATAGGGACACTTGTAGGCGAAAATGGTATTATTATAAGAGCTATAAAAGCAGAGGAAGAGACCAAAAAAGCCCAATATGAGGAATTAGTAAACATTATCATCATGGAAAAGAAAATAAAGAGATCACAAAACCCAAAAGAAGAGCCTTTTATTAAGATAATTGCAGATGCTATAAGAAAAAAAGAATGGTCAAAAGATGTAACCATATGTGATGAAAATGAAAACAAAGACATTGAGCCAGAAAAATGTAATAAAATCATTGTAAATACCAAAGATGGATATGAAATAATCATAAATATAAACAATGAAGAAATAACAGGAGAGGTAATATCTGTTACAAAAGGAGAGGCAGAAAAATATATCGTAAAATTTGATGCCAATGGAGCACAAGGAATAGTACCAGCTATAGAAAGGAGAAAAGGATTTTTTATAATTTTACCAGATGGAAAAAACTTAACAAAAGTCGGTGAAAAACTAATTGGATGGAGTGAAAAAGAAAATCCCAAAGAGGGAGAAGATAAAATATATGCTTGTGGAAGTAGCTATCAAGCTCAAAAAGAAGAAACGACCTTATATGCCATATGGGCAGAAGATACTATTACGATAAGTTTTGATAACAACGAAGGAGAAGGTCAAATGGAGAGTATTGCTGTTATTTCGGGAAAATCTATCGTTTTACCAAATAGTAATTTTATGAAAGAAGGATATACCTTCAAAGAATGGAATACTAAAGCACGGAGGAGATGGAACAAAATATGAAAAAAATGGAACCATAAGTGTAACACAAGATACCATACTATATGCCATATGGGAAGAAAATATTACATTGGAGTTAAAAGTACCATATAACGAGTTAGAAGTAGATAGTAATATTCAAATGATAGGAACAGCTGTAGCCAGTGGAATACAAAAGATAGTATTAAAAATGGGCAATAAGGAATTATATTCTCAAATAGGTGAGGAAAACAATCCTTTAAGAGCAACTGTGTTCCAACAGATTTTAATGTAAATAATTTAGATTTTGGTCCTAAATTACATGTATACTGTTAGATGTAAATAAAT
>CASUIT010000006.1 GCA_949455995.1 uncultured Clostridia bacterium | reverse complement strand
ACCTTATGAAAAATGAAGAAAAAGTTTTAAGAAAAAATATTGGAAAGAAAATAAAATTAGCTAGAGCAAAAGCAGAATATACACAAGAACAACTAGCAGAAAAATTATCTTTATCTCCTAGATATATTAGTCAATTAGAAAGAGGCATTGCTTTTGGAAGTGCCACTACCATTATAAATATTTGCAAAGCCCTTAATATAAATTCTGACTTTTTATTTGACGATTTAATTAATACTAATAATACTTCAATTCTAAATAATATTGCAGATAATACTTTTTTAGAAAACTACTTAAAATTAAATGATTATAATAAAAATATCATATCTTTACTTACCAATGAATTAGTTAAATTACAAAATAAAAACAAAACAAAAGGGGCATAAAAAATTCTTTTAGAATTTTTTATGGATTGTGTTTTTGTTATATAAGAAAATAAAAAATAACTCTTAAAATATTTCTTCAAATTCTTGGCTACTTTTCAGCTTCATTCGAATTTTTATTCCTATTTTAAAAGTTATTTTTTTATTTTACTTCTCTTGCTTTTACAATTACTCTCAATTTACTATCATCTGTACAAGTAATCAATGTAATTTCTTTTTTACCATTTGTTAGCTGAGTAGTACAGCTTACATCTGTTGGATCGACTTGATATTTATTATATACTTTATATTGAAGTTTCTTTCCTGCTAAGTCTGTTATTTCTATGATGTCTCCAGCTTCTAATGTTGGTACTTTACTAAAAAATCTATTATTTCTATAGTTATGACCTACTAAACAAAAATTACCAACTTCATTTAGTTCTGGTCCCCAAAATTTAGTAGGAGCAATCTTTAATAGTTCTTCTGTTTCTTCTGCGGAATCTGTTATTCCATCTAATATAGGATAGGTAACATTTATTTTAGGTATATTAACCGTTCCTATGGTTGTATATTGATGTCCATTTGCTGTTGTTTGTATGACTGCTGCATTACTAATTCCTTTTTGCTTTTTTCCTTGTACTATTCCTTCTTCATTGTTTGTTTGTGTTTCATCTGTATTGTCTTCTTCATCTAATAATACTACTAAAATATTATTTTTGGCAATGGTAGTATCTTCTGGTATTTCTAGATTTTCTAATATTTCTTGTGATACTTGTTCACTTTTATTTCTATCATATTCGGCATAAATATAAGCAGAAATTAAAACACATACTAAAAAAATAGATAAAAAGAATTCAAATTTATATATTCTTTTTTTTCTTTTTAATTCAGGTGTAATATATAATTTTTTAGTAATTAAAATTTGATTCATTATTATCTCCTTTTTTTGTTTACTCTTTTTTAGTATAACATAAAATTTAATAAATGTGAAGGCTTTTTTTATCAATTTTTGTGTTTTTATCAAATACCGTTACTTGTCATCCTTGTTTGGATATTTTTTATCTTTCCAATACCACCATTTTAATTTTTCTTTTTCCCAAATAGTATGTTCTGCATAATAAATAGCCATTCTAAAAAGATATAATTGACATTTATCTTCTCTAAATCCTTTTGATAAGCAATCTTTTTCATATAAATCTTCTGGATTCTTTCCTTTTAAATCTTCAATACATCTAATCCCTATATTTAACAATGATTGCTTCGTTTTTTCTCCAATATTTGGGATTGTTATTAAATCTGTTTCCAATGATAACACCTCTTAAACAAAAGAGAAAGCAAATTAATTACTTTCTTCCCTTGTTCCTATTTATTTTCTATTATTTAAGCTTTATTACTTGTCCTATTTTATTTTTCTGTCTATTAATTTTAATTTTACATAAAAGGTAATTGCTAATAAAATACATCCTCCTATTACTGTAAATATTATTATACTACCATTTCCTGCTTTTGGTAAGGTACCTTTTTTAACATTTTCTTTACTAGTACTAGTAGTATTCACTTTGTTATTTTTATTTCCAGATACGTTTTGTGTTATGCCTGGATTATTATTGCTTGGTTGATTACTACTTCCTCCATTGCTACTTCCTCCACCGTTATTATTTGTATCGTTACCATTACCTATTACTGTAATATTGATTGATTTAGTACCTGTAAATATATCATCTTTTGCATTTGAACCATAGAAATTTTCTAAACTAATCGTGGTTTCTCCTAATTTAGCATCTTTTTTTACTTTAAAGGTAATAGTTGCAATATCTTGTGCTGTATTTACCACACTTGCATCGTTTGTATTACCTGTTATTGATCCATTCTCATATACTGGTGTTTCCCATTTACCTATACCACTTGATGAGACATATTCCAAAACAGAATTATCCACTTTTATATTACCTGCATAAGCACCAATTCCTTTGTCTCCACCTTCAACTGCGATGTTTTTTAAACCAATTGTAACAGTTATATTTTCTTCTGCCTTAACTTGCGTATTGCTTGCTTTTAAAGTTGTTTCAAAACTGTCATTTGCTGCATATACTTTTGTAGTAATTATTAAAAATGCAATTAATAATATACTAACTATTTGTTTGGTAATTATATTCTTTTTCATATTTTCTCTCCCTTATTTATATTTTTAAATTATTCTTCTTAAAACACATTACTGTGTTTGCATTTGTTGTATTACTAATCTTTTTAATAATAATACATCTGTAACTGTAATATTACCATCGCTGTTGATATCTCCTGCCTTAAATTGGTCTTGTGTTAAAATCCATTCTTGTTTCTGACCTGCTACTACATGTCTTTTTACTAATAGAAGGTCTGTTACTGTTATTTTTCCATCTTTGTTTACATCTCCTAATAGATATTCTTCTTCTTTTTTAATCCAATCTACTTTTGCTGTTGCTGTTCCTTTGTTTCCAGCTTTATCTTCAAATTCAAATGTAAATTCACCATTTTCATTAAATGTATATTGTCTACTAGTACCATTATTCATAATTGTAATATTTTCACTTTCATTTACTAAAGTTGCTATTACTGCTTTATCGGTAGTTTCTTGTGTACTATATTTAATTTGAGCTGTTGGAACAGTTTTGTCGATCCAGCTTACTTTTGCTTTATGTGTTTTTTCTTCTTTGTTAGGATTGTTTACATCTTCGTCTTTATCCATATATTCAAATGTGAATTCTCCGTTTTCTGTGAATGTATGAGTAGCTCCGCCTTCACTTAAAATTTTAACATTTACATCTTTGTTACCATTTGTATCTATCATATATGGTTTAATAGTAGCTATTACATCTTGATTTGTTTCTTTTGTAATATTATAAGTAATATCACTTGCTAAAATTTTAGTATCATTACTAATGTAATCCACTTTTATACTTTTGTATGCTATGTTACTTGCTTTATCTAAAATTCTAAATTCATACTCTCCACTAGTTTCAAATGCATGCTCTAATGGATTAGATCTTGTTGTTTGTTGTAATTTTCTTAATTGTTCTTTTTCATCATCTGTTAGTGTTACGCTATTTCCTTCACTATCAAAATATTCTTCACTTTCAATTGTTCCATCTGCTTTTAAGATGGTTACATATGTTGCTACATTTGGAACATTTCCAGTTGTATTTTTATAGATGATTTTTTTAGTAGCTCCATTTTCATCTAGTTCTGCGATTTTATAGGTATCACCTGATGAATTCAAATAAGAAACGCTGGTTACTTTTCCATCTTCAACTTCAACATAGTTTATCTTATTATTGTTTTGGTCTAATAAATATACGTCTTCACTAATGTTTTCTAATAAAACTCGTAATCTTTTATCATCAAATTTATAGGTTACATCTGCTGTTGGACTATCTTTATCAATCCAAGTTACTTTAGCTACTGCTGAACCTTTAGCTCCATTTTCATCTTCAAATTCAAATGTAAACTCTCCATTTTCTTTAAATACATAGGTGTCGCTTCCATTATTATTGGTAATTGTAATTTTTCTACTTGGATTTATTAATCTTGCTACTACAACATCATTGGTCTTTTCTGTTGTACTGTATGCAATACCTGCTGTTGGATGAGGATTTTTTGTTATGTCTTGATAAAGATTAAATGCTCTTGCTGTAAACCAATTACCATTTGTACGATCTGCTACTATTTTTACATATTTAACTTCTTTTGGTTCTTTAATTTCAAAACTTTTCGTATTCGTTATAGCATCTTGGACTGTGTTTGCTTGATTCGTATATTGTAGATTTTTTTGGCTTGTTAATTCTTCCCAAGTCTCTCCATCCATACTACCATAAATTGTTCCATCATATATTTTACCATTTCCACCACCTGCTGGTACAAATTCTACTGCTGATAAACTAACTGACTGATCTAATTCAATTACAATATAACGCTCTGTATCTGAACCATTCCATGCTGAATGCCATCTTGTATTATAGTTTGCATCAATTGCATTTATTGCTGCTCCTCCTTGACTGGCAGCTTCTGTTGAAAAGCTATGAATATTTAAGTGTGACACTGGAATATATTTTCTTGTATCTGGTTGATTATCTTCTGTAAAAGTAAATGTTGATGATGCTTCACTTGCTAATCTTGTTCCAGTTGCTCCTTGTCTTAATTGTACTGTTTTATTTCCTGTTAAATCAGGAGAACTTTCACTATAAGCAGTCCATGGTTCATTTTCTGAATAACGCCATTGTGTACTTAAAGTTACTCCAACCATTCTATTTTCTAAATCATTTGCAAATAGGGTTGCAGGTAAACCTGCTGATTCTTGTATGTCTATTTTGTATATATTTTCTTCACTATAGTTTGTACCTACAATATGGATATATATATCATTTTCAGCTGTGATAGATGCTATTTCTTCTTTTGTTAATGTATGTTTATGATCTTCTGCTGTAGAGGCTACTTCATTCCATGTTTTCTTTCCATCTAAGCTATAATCCCAACGTATACCATTTCCATCAAATCTACTTGATAATACTATTTTTTCGGCATCTGCTCCATCAAATGAGAAACTTGCTAAGCTTGTGTCAATTTGTCCTAATAAATAGGCAGCTAATCCTCTAGTTACAGATGGTTGTAAAACTGTTGAACCTTCATTTGGATAATTTTTACCTTCTGTTAATATTTTGTTCTGAAGTATTGTAAATTTGAATTCATATTCATCACTTGTTAATTTTGTTTTGATATAGTTTGATAAATTGTACATTGGAAATGGGAAACATTTTAAGGCTTCCATCATTTCTCTTTCTAAGTTATAGTAGTCTTCTTCTGTTTTAGTTGTGTCTTGCACATATAATTTAGCTAATCCTGCCCAAGCATCTAAGTTAATTGATTGGATTTTTATAGCTTCTCTATATATTTGTTCTTGCTTTGCTTTATCATCTTTATAGGTATCTACTGTCATTAAAAGTTCTTCTGCTTTTTCAAGGTTGTTATAATCATTTAAAGCTTCTTGTGCTAATATAACATATGGTACATTGTATCCTTTTACATAAGTTCTATCATTTCCCCATCCTAGAGGCATTCTTTCACCTTTTTCTGAATAGGTCCATCCAGATACGTCATTGTCAATTCCCCAATATCCTTTTCCTTCTGCATTTTGATTGTAATAAAGAAGTGCTGCGTGTCCTGGTTGTCCAATAACTGCTGATGGTATAGCATTTACACCACGTATACAATGTCCAGATTTTGATATACCACCACAAACGGCTCCTGTGCCAAATTTATTTCTAAAGTTCATCCATAATTTATATACATATCCATTACTTGTATCATTTCTACATGGTACATATTCAAATAGTCCTTTTTTAGTTACTGTTCCATCTTCATTTGTTTTTTCTACTGCAAATAAATCATTAAAGTACTCTTTGTTATTTTCATCATAGTAAACTGGATTTGCATAATTAGGCCATACATATGCCATATATGGGTGTGGAGTTAATAAGCTCCAAACACTATTTGGTGATTTATCTATTTTGGATTGGGTATATTCATTTAACCATATCACTTCTTCATCATCAATTAATGTTCCTAAAACCCATCTCATTTGTTCCATATTATATGCTTCAAACCATGGTGTAATATCTACTGCATTGGTAGCTTTGAATTGTCCATTATTATACATTTGTTTATAAAGTGAATAACGTGTTACAGAATCTGATTGATTAAATTGTGAATTTTGCATCCATAACCCTACTCTTGAAGAGTGAGTTAATGAAAGTGTTATTGCCATTCTTTTATAAAGATTTCCTTTAGTTGTTGGCCAATTTAATTCTTTCTTAGCTAATAATGTTTTACCAGCATCTGATATTTGTGTTTGATCATCAAAATCACTTTTATATTCTTTTAGTAATCTTGTAAGCTGTTTTAATGAATTATAGTAACCTCCATCTGGTGTTCCTCCTAATATATAGTAACGAAGGTTTTCTACATCATTCATAAGCCAATCAATGGTATCTTTATTGGCTGAATCTTCTTCTATAAATCTTTCTAGTGCATAATTTCCTACACTAGCCATGAATTTTCTTTGTAATACAAGTAATTCATAATTTGGATCTGATAGATTTTTGTTAGCATAATCCTTAATTTGTTGATCATATACATCAATACTTGGATATGCTGGTTGTTTTTCTTGGTAATTATCTGTTATTAACATTGGGTCTATATATACAGCATGGTCACTTGCATTATTACTATTTGCAGCAGCTGTAAATCTAAGATATTTAGCTCCTCTAATGTCTATTTTCATAAATACAGCTTCTTGCCCTGGTAAGTAAACTTTATCTGCATCACTTTTTAATGTCCAATGTGTTGGACCTTCTTTGTAAAATGTATCTTCTTCTGATGTATAAATCCAAAATTTAACTCCATCACCTTTTGTTGCTGTTTTATTTAAGCCTACCCACATTGTTAAATAATGATATTTTTCACTATATTCTCCTATATTAAAATATACTTCTGATGGAGCATGTGCCCATATACCATAGTCAAATGGATAGTAAACTCCTTCTCTTTTGATCTGTAATGTATTACCATCATTATCTGTATTTTTTCTTATTTGCCCCCATCCTGTTTTAGATTCAGAACGAAAATCTAAATCTGTTAATCTGAGATATTCTCCTTCATTCTGGTCTTCTTCTGATACAGTATTTATGCTATTTTCATTAGTATTTGCATATACCGTATTATAAAATAAATTTTTACTAGATGTGCCTGTTACTTCTTTTCCTTCATACATAATTGTAACTATGTATTGTACGCAAATTAAAAGTGTTAATATTGTAATTATCCTAATTACTTTATTTTTTCTTTTTCCTTTACTTTGTTTTTTCATAGGCTCCTCCTTCTTTTTTTATATTATTATACGACACTTATATTATAACATATCTTACCATTTATGTAAATACTTCTGTTAAACATCAATGTTACTTTCTAAATTTCTTTCTAGCTATTTCTTGCAATATCGGCATAGTCTTGCAAACTTAATTTTTCTGCTCTTATATTTAAATCCAGTTTCAAATCTTTTAAAATTTGCATTCCTTTTCCTTTATTTTCAAATATTTTTGCATTTACTAACGCATTTAATAATGTTTTTCTTCTTTGCATAAAAGCACATTTTATTATTTTAAACATTTTTTCTTTGTCTTCTAATATAACTGGTGGCTCTTTTCTAATAGATAATTTAATAATTTTAGATGTTACTTCTGGTTTTGGTATAAAATAATCATTCGGAACTTCTAAAATTTCTTGTGCTTTTGCATAATAATATACACGATAAGTAATGGCTCCTGTTTGTTTTTCTCCTGGTGTTGCAATTAATCGATCCGCAACTTCTTTTTGTATCATAATTGTTATACTTTCTAATGGTATTTCCTCTTCTAATAATTTCATAATAATTGGTGTTGTAATATAATATGGCAAGTTTGCTACTATTTTTACTTTTTGGAACCTAGTGTTTTTGTTTTGTTCTTCTATTAGAGATTTTAAATTTACTTTTAGTATATCTTGGTTTAATAATTCAAAATTTTGATTATTTGAAAATCTATTTTCTAAAATTTCAACCATTTTTTTGTCTAATTCAATACAAATCACTTTTTGTGCTTTTTTTAATAAATGTTTTGTTAAAGTACCTAATCCTGGTCCTATTTCAATTACTAAGTCTTCTTTTCCTATTTGACTATTTTCTATTATTTTGTTTATTGCTTCTTCGTTAACTAAAAAATTTTGACCTAAGGATTTATTGGCTTTGATATGATATTTTCCCATCATATATTTGGTTTCTTCTACTATACTATTCATCTCTTCCTCTTTTTCTTTTTATTTATTGGTTTTATTATACTAAAAATATATTTTTTTATCAATAGCCTATTTGCTTTCACTTTGTCTATAAAAACTTATATTACTAGTTATGAAAGCTTAGTATATTATTTTTGAATAAACACTACTATAAAATTAACTAGTAATCATAAAATAGATAAATTTAACAATTATTTTTTAAATTGTGTTGATTTTCTAAGCTTTTTCCTATACAATAAAAGCATAAAATAAAAGGCAAAAGAGGAATGATAGATGAAAAATAGAAAAAAGAAAAAAAACTCTAGTAATAAAGTAGTAAAATTGAAAACCAAATTTGACTCTAAAAATTTAATCCATACTACTAATCTAAAAACCTTACTAATTTTTACCATTCTTATTTTTATTTTTTTAATAGCAAGAATTGGTTTTCTTCAATTTGTACAAGGAAATTCTTTAAAAGAAATGGCATACCAACAACAAACTATCAACCAAATTATCAGCCCAAAACGTGGTAATATTTATGACATTACTGGAAAAGCGCTTGCCATTGGTGCTCAAGTAGATACCATAACCATTAATCCTACTAAAATTGTAAAAGACAATGAAACAGATACAAAAGAATATAAGGAAAAAGTGGCTAAGGCATTATCTGAAATTTTTGAACTAAATTATGATGAAATATTAGAAAAAGTAAATAGTAAATCACAAGTCGAAACTATTATAAAAAAAGTAGAACAAGAAAAAGTAGATCAATTAAAACAATGGATGGAAGAAAATAAAGTAACGATTGGAATTAATATAGATGGTGATACCAAAAGATATTATCCTTATGGCACAATTGCCTCCCATGTGATTGGGTTTTGTGGAAACGATAATCAAGGTTTAAGTGGTATTGAAGCAAAATGGGAATCTGTTTTAACTGGTACTCCTGGTAAAATTATAAGTTCCAAAGGTAGTGATCAACAAGAAATTCCAAATGCAAAAGAAACTTACATTTCTGCTGAAAACGGAAGTGATTTGACACTTACTCTTGATTTAAATATACAAACCATTGTAGAAAAATATTTAAAACAAGCTGTTGAAGATAATAGTTGTTCTAGAGGTGGTAATGTAATTGCTATGAATCCAAAAACAGGTGATATTCTTGCAATGGCTTCTTACCCAGATTATGATTTAAATTCACCATATACACCAAATTCTACTTTAGCACAAACCTATTCTTCGCTTTCCCCAGAAAAGAAAAACGAAGCTTTGTACAAAATGTGGTCTAATAAATCAGTAGCAGAAACTTATGAACCTGGATCTACTTTTAAAATTATAACCGCTTCTGTTGCTTTAGAAGAAACCATTACCATTTCTGATAAAGCTGGTGATTTTTATTGTAAAGGTTATGAAGAATTTGAAGATGTTTCTAATTCTACCATACAAATTGCATGTTGGCGTCATGCTCAACCACATGGTGTACAAACACTAAGACAATCACTTTGTAATTCTTGTAACCCTGCTTTTATGCAATTAGGAAAAAGAATTGGAGCCTCTACTTTATATAAGTATTATGATGCTTATGGTTTATTTGATTCCACCAATTCTGGTTTATATGGTGAACAAAGTAGTATTTTTCAAAATTTAGATAAAGTTGGACCAGTTGAACTTGCTACTATGTCATTTGGTCAGAGACTAAATATTACACCTCTTCAAATGATTACTGCTATTTCTTGTGTTGCAAATGATGGCATTTTAATGCAACCACATATTGTAAAACAAATAACAAATACAGATAATGGTTCTGTAACAGAGGTATCTCCTGTAGCAGTTAGACAAGTGTTATCGAAAAAAACGGCTCAAGAAGTTAAATCCATGATGGAATCGGTTGTAACAGAAGGTACTGGAAAAAATGCTGCAGTAACTGGTTACTCAATAGGTGGTAAAACTGGTACTTCTGAACCAACACTGGCAAATGTGCATGAAGGATATGTAGCTTCTTATGTTGCAATCTCGCCTATTGAAGATACGCAAATTGTATTACTTCTTACTTTATATGATCCTAAAGGTGAAAACGGTTACCAAGGTGGACAAATAGCAGGACCTGTTGTTTCTCAAATGTTATCTGAAATTTTACCATATTTAGGAGTTCCTTCTGACGAAGATGCTTCTAGTAACTCTAATTCAAGTAATTATATAACCGTTCCTGATATTAGAAATAAAACCGTTTCCGAAGCTGAAAAAGTTTTAAAAGAACTTGGTTTTACGACAAAAACTTACATTAATGGTGATGCCAATACTCTTCTTGTAGAAGATCAAACCCCAAAACCTGGTAGCTCCCTTCCCAAAAACTCTATCATTGTCCTTTATGGTCAAGGAAGTAGCATTGCAACTTCAGTTACTGTTCCTGATTTAAAAGGCATGAATGCTCATGAAGCTACTAGTACCTTAAAATCTAAAAATCTAAATATCAATATAGAAGGTTCTGGCGTGGTTACTTCGCAAGACTATGCAAAAAATGAACAAGTACAAGAAGGAACCATTATTAAGGTAACTTTAAAACAAACGTTAACAGATGCACATTAATTTATCACAAAAAAACCTCAAATAGTTTAACAATTTGAGGTTTTTTATTTTTTTAAAATTGAAATTGTTGTTCTATGCATATTTATGAAAATATTTAGGAAGTGGCATTTGAATATGACTTCTATATTTTTAAATCTAATTCTAAATAAAATTCAACACCATTATCTTTGTTGATTACACCATATACATTTCCATAGTTATTCATTACGGCTTTTACAAAACATAACCCTATTCCAGTTCCACCATTTTCTCTATTTCTTGCTGGGTCTACTTTATAAAATCGATTCCAAATTCTTGCTATATGTTCTTCTTCTATATTATCTCCTGTATTAAATACTTTTACTCTAACTTTATTTTTTTCTATGTTTACTTCATTTTCTATTTCAATATATTTTTTGCCATTTTTTTCTTTTACATGTTTGATTGCATTGGTTAAATAATTACTAATTATCTGTTCTATGTAAAAGTCATCTGCATATATATTAATTTCTTGTGTTGTTTTAAATTTAACTTCTACTTGCTTTTCTTCTAGTATTACTTGTACTTTTCGTACTACTTCTTTTTGTAATTCTACTAAATTAAATCTCTTATCTTCAAATTCTCTTTTTCCATATTCTAATTTCATTAATTCTAACAATTGTTTTACTAGTCGATCCATTTTATTGCTTTCATCTAATATTACTTCTGCATAAAATTTCCTACTTTCTTCGTCTGTGTTTACATTTTCTAACAATCCTTCACTATATCCTTGTATTAAAGCAATTGGTGTTTTTAATTCATGGGATACATCTGATATAAAACTTTTTCTCATTTCATCGATTTGTGATTTTTCTTCGATATCTTTTTCTAGTTCAATATTGGTATTTCTTAGTTGTTTTATTGTCTTTTCTAGTTTATCTGACATAGCATTGATGCTTTTTCCTAAATTGTTTATTTCATCATCTGCATCTGTAATTCTATATTTATGACTAAAGTCTAAATTAGACATTTTTTTGGCAATGTCGTTTAATTGTGAGATGGGATCTCCAAATTTTCTAGAGACATAAGATACTATCACAGCTGCAATTAAAATAGCAAATCCTGCCATTAAATATAAAAAATTATTTGATATTTTAACACTTTCTTGGATGGAATTAATAGGAATTCTAATATATAATAAATAGCCATTATCTAGTACTGCTGATAATAAAATGTAGGTAATGTCATTTTTAGTGTCTTTTATTTTTTTTATGGTAAAACTTTCTTTTTTTTCTATCATATCTCCTAAATCTGCATTCCATCGGCTTGTCATTTCATTCATTTGCCCTAATGTTGAAAAAAAATCTTTATTAGAAGTATATACATTTACATTTTGATCGTTTTTAATTAGTATATCAAAATTGTTGTTTATTGCTATTTTTTCTAATTGTATTTCTAAATTGGTATTTTGTAAACCATTGTAATAATTATTTACTATTTCATATACGGATTTTAACGCTTTGGTTTTACTAAATAAATAAAATTGCCCAAATACAAAATTATTTACTAATATTAAAAATAGAATAATTAATAAAATCACTACCGATAATGTCATAAATAATCTTACTCTTACTGATTTTAGTGAATTTTTAAACTTCTTCATCTTTCTTTCCACCTATTATTTGATTTCAAATTTATATCCGATACCTCTTATTGTTTTTATGTATTTTCCTTTTTTCCCTAATTTATGTCTAATTTTTTTTATATGACTATCGATTGTTCTAGAATCACCATAATAGTCATAATTCCATACATTGTTCAAAATTTTGTCTCTTGATAATGCTATGTTTTTGTTTTCTATTAAATAGACTAATAACTCATATTCCCTTAAACTAAGTTCTATTGCTTTTTGGTCTACTTTTACGGTTCTTCCCTCTTTATCTATTTCAATTCCTGCGTAATCTTCTATGGGTTGTGTATCTTTTGTTACTCTTTTTAGTATTGCTTCTACCCTTGCTACTAAAATTTTGGGACTAAATGGTTTTGCTATATATTCATCTACTCCTAATTCAAATCCAAATAATTCGTCTTGTTCTTCTCCTCTTGCAGTTAGCATTACAACAGGTATTTTAGATTCCTGCCTTATTTGACGTAGTACAGACCATCCATCTAATTTGGGCATCATGACATCTAATAAAACTAATTGTATTTTATTTTTATTTTCTTCAAATATTTCTAATGCTTTTTCTCCATCTTCTGCTTCTAATATACTATAACCTTTTGCTTTTAAAAAATCTTTTATTAGTTTTCTCATTCTTTGTTCATCATCTACTACTAAAATACAATGATTCGGCATTTTAATCACTCCTATTTATTTTTAATATTATATAGTATACCAACTATTTATGTCTAGTGTGTGAACATGAAAAAAACTCTAATCGATAAAAAGTGTCTATTTCCTTTTTCAATTCGGATTAGCCTTTTTATTGGATCAGAATTTTAAAATTGGTTAGTTGGTATCTCTCCCAGAAGGTACCATATGAATGGTTTGTGTTTGGTATGCTAATTTTATATTTTCTTCTTGTAAAATCTTCATAATTTTATAATTAATATCTTCTCTTTGTGCTATGTAACTTGTATAGTCTACTGAGTTTGTATAACTACAAATTAAAACATTTAACCCATTTTCCATGATGTTGTCAAATTTTACAACAATGGAATCGTCATAAATGGCTTCTCTTTCTTGTAGCATATTTTCTACTCTTTTTTTGAATCTCTCTAACTTTTCTAATGGTGTGTTTAATTCTACACATAGATTGGTTTTGTATCTTCTTTTTTCCATTTTGCTCCAGTTGGTTATTGATGTGTTGGAAATAAAGGAATTGGGAATATTTACTAACGAGTTTTCAAAAGTTCTTATTCTTGTACTTCTAAAGGTTATATCTTCTACAGTTCCTTCAAATGTGTCTACTTGAATCCAATCCCCTACCATAAATGGTTTGTCTAAAAAAATCGTTAATCCTGCAAATAGGTTCTTAGCTGTGTCTTGGGCAGCAAGTGTTAATATCACACCTCCTACTCCTAAACCTGCAATTAAACCGTCTAACCTAATTCCTAAGGCTGTGATGATAATAAACCCTGCTATGATATAAATGACTCCTCTAATTATTTTTAAAGCAAAGTCAAACATAGAATCTTCTACTTTTTGGCTTGTTTTCTCTTTCATTTTTTGATAAAAAGAGGCTTTTGGCTTAAAACTTGTTGCAAATCCTCTTGCAAATGCAATAGTACTAATAATGATAAATGCTTTATAGACAACATTTATTATTTTATCTGTTATTTTTAGTGGCTGTTTTAAAAAGATAATTGCTAAATAAAAGCCTAATATAACAAAAAATACTTTTATGGGTTGGTAGAAGACGCTTTCTTTTATTTTTTTTCCTTTTTTTTCTTTTATTTTAAACATTCTAATAATGATATATGCAAGACTACTACTAAAAATTCTAAAAAATAAAATGATTCCAATTGCTATCATCATATCTGCTATTTCTACTGCAGTAATTCCTTGTATCCATTTGATAAATTGCTCCATTTTATATCACACTCTTTTCTGACATATCACGAAAACTTTTTATTTTAGTTCATGTAATCTTTAAGTTTTTTGCTTCTACTCGGATGTCTAAGTTTTCTTAATGCTTTTGCTTCTATTTGTCTAATTCTTTCTCGTGTTACTTCAAATTCGCGCCCTACTTCTTCTAATGTTCTGGCTTTTCCATCTTCTAATCCAAATCTTAGTTTTAACACTTTTGCTTCTCTTGGTGTTAGTGTTTCCATTACATCTTCTAATTGTTCTTTTAGTAGGGTATATGCTGCAGAATCGTGTGGTGCTGGACTATCATCATCTTGTATAAAATCTCCTAAATGGCTGTCATCTTCTTCTCCAATTGGTGTTTCTAATGATACTGGATCTTGTGCTATTTTTTGGATTTCCATTACTTTTTCAACTGGTATTTCCATTTCTGCTGCTATTTCATCTGGGGTTGGCTCTCTTCCTAATTGTTGTAATAAGTGCCTAGAGGTTCTGATTAATTTGTTGATGGTTTCTACCATGTGTACTGGTATTCTTATGGTTCTTGCTTGGTCTGCTATGGCTCTTGTAATTGCTTGCCTAATCCACCATGTTGCATATGTGCTAAATTTGAATCCTTTTGTATAGTCAAATTTTTCAACTGCTTTTATTAGTCCCATATTCCCTTCTTGTATTAGATCTAAAAATAGCATTCCTCTTCCTACATATTTTTTGGCAATGCTGACTACTAATCTTAGGTTGGATTCTGCTAATTGTTGTTTTGCCTCTTCATCTCCTTCTAAGATTTTTTTGGCTAGTTCTAATTCTTGGTCAAATGTTAATAGTGGTATTCTTCCAATTTCTCGTAAATACATTCTAACTGGGTCATCTACATTGATTCCTTCATAACTTGTGTCTGTTATTTGATCTAATTTTAGGTCTTCTACTTCTTTTAAGTCTTCAATGTCTGGCTCTTCTTCTAAGTCTTCTGCTAATAAGTCAACTCCTAGTTCTTCAAAAGCATCAAAAACTTGGTCAATTTGACTTGGATCTACGTCATCTAATTCTGTTGCTAAATCTCCATAGGTTATTTGACCTTTTTCTTTTGCTTTTTTTAAAATGTTGTTTACTTTTTCATTTTTTATGGTATTGTCTTCTCCCTTTTGGTTTTCCTTTTTTTCTTCTAATTTTTCTTTTGCTTTCTTTCTTGCTTCTTCTATTTTTTCTGCTTTGGCTTGTTTATTGTTTTCTTCTTTTTTCTTTGCCATTATTTTATCTCCCCCTTGCTTTTAAAGCATTTTTTATTTGAGTTTTACAAGTTTTATGATGATGTCATTTAATTGTTTTTCTAATTCTTTTTTCTGACTTTCTTCTAGGTTGTCTTCTTCTAATTTTTTTAGTATCTCTATTTTTCGATGGGTTAGCTTGTCTTTTTCATAGCTTTGCATGATGTCATCTATTGCTTTTTCTATATTTTCAATTTCATAATCTTGTGCCATGATTTTTGTAATATGATTTTGCTCTTCTTCTTCTAACATATCTAATATGCTGTTTATATTACTATTTCCTTTTTCATATTCTTCATACAGTTTTTGCATGATTTTTTGATTTCTTTGGTCTTTTATATCTTGTATTTGAATGTTTTGTTTGATGATTGGAAAAATATTTATGTCTCCCATTAATAAAATAGCTAAAATGGTGTCTTCTCTTTTTTGGATGACTTCTGAAATTTGTTTTTCTTGCACTTTTGTATGTTGTATGATTGGTTTTGCTTTTTCTAGTACTTTTTCACTGGTATGGTTTGTGTAGGTAAGCTTATTTACTTGTGCATAGATGGCTTCTTTTGATATGTCATATTCTTTAGCTATTTTTTCTATATATATTTCTTTTTCCATGGTATTGTCTATTTGGGCTAATAATTTTGCAATTTCATTTAAGAATTTGATTTTGTCACTTATGTTGTCTAATTCTAAATTTTGTTTTAGTATTTTTACTTTGAATTCAATAACGGATATTGCTTTTTCTATTAAGTTTTTAAATCTTGCATTTCCATATTGAATGATGTATTCGTCTGGATCTTTTGCTCCTTCCATTTGTAATATTCTTATGTCACATCCCATGTTTTGCAAAATGTCTAATGCTCTTATCTTGGCATTTAGTCCTGCTTGGTCTGCATCAAAACTTAGTATGATTTTTTCTGCATTGTTTCTGAGTAACCATCCTTGTTGTTGTGTTAGTGCAGTTCCTAATGGCGCTACTACATTAGTGATGCCTCTTTGGTGTAATGATATGACATCCATGTAACCTTCTACGATTAGAATTTGTTTTAAGTCTCCTTTTTTGGCAACGTTTAGTCCAAATAGATTTCTTCCTTTGTTGTATACGATATTTTCTGATGAGTTGATGTATTTGGGCTTTTTGTCGTCTAATACTCTTCCTCCAAATCCGATGACTTTTCCTCTTGCATCACAAATTGGAAACATTAATCTGTTTCTGTATCTGTCTATGTATTGCCCTTTTTCGTTTCGGTTGACTAATCCTGATTCTAATATTTCTTCTTCTTCAAATCCTTGCTTTTTTAATTCTTTGTATAGTTCGTCAAATTTTCTAGAAAATCCTATTTGAAATGATTTTAGTGTTTCATTGGTAAGTTTTCTTTTTTTTATGTATTGTTGGGCTATTTTTGATTCTGGTTGGTAGAGATTTTCGTGATAGTATTTTGCTGTATATTCGTTTACTTGATAAACTTTTGCTTTTAGTTTTTCTCTTGCTACATCTCCTCTTCCCTCTAAGGTAGGTAGTTGTATGTTTGACCTTTGTGCTAATTTTTGAACGGCTTCTACAAAGTTTATTCCTTCTATTTTGGTTAAAAATTTAAATACGTTTCCTCCTACTCCACAACCAAAGCAATAGAATATTTGCTTGTCTGGTGAGACTGAAAATGATGGCGATTTTTCGTTGTGGAATGGACATAGCCCAAAGTAATATCTTCCACTTCTTTTTAAATGCACATATTGTGATACGATATTTACGATATCATTGTTTTGCCTTATTTCGTCTATTATTTCATCACTATAACGTTGCATTTTTTCCTCACTTTCTTTTTTCTAATAAATATACATAGTTATATTATTCGACGTATTTTACATAAATCCTTCCTTTTTTACTTTTTTTTATCCATTTTGTTTAAAAATTATAAAAATAAAACAAGATATGACTAAAAAGACCTATGCAAGGTCTTTTTTTATATTATGTCTTAATACCCAATATTTTTTTAACTTTTAAGACAATTTACATGCTCTGTCTTTGTTCACCACCAAAATTGTATAACAATTTCTAAGTGGGCAGAAATTCTACATTCGCTTGATTTTCACATTTTTATGAAGAGCTTTTTGATCGATTATTTTCAGATAACTGTGAATTGTAACCATTATAATTGTTCAACATATGATGTTTTAGGTGGTGGTTTTATGTTAATTAATTCATTGCTTTTAGCTCTTTCTAGTAGTATAGATTCTCTTGGTATTGGAATTACATATGGAATTAAAAATACAAAAATCTCCTATTTGGGAAAAGCAGTTTTATTTATCATCTCCTTTTCTATTTCTCTTTTATCTGTTTTCTTTGGCAATCTCCTAAAAAATATTTTTTCCGATTTTGCCATAAAATTAATAGGAAATTCTATTTTAATAGCTATGGGATTTTATCTATTTTTTCAAGCACTTCATAAAGATAATTCCAATAAAGTAATTTCTAAAAAATTTCATTTTTTTGATATTACAATTCAAATTATAAAAAATCCTACTTCATCTGATTTAGATCACTCTAATTCAATTGATAGTAAAGAAGCCTTTTTTCTAGCTTTAGCACTTTCTTTAGACTGCATTTGTATTGGAATAGGTGGTAGTATTATTGGTATACATCCTTTCTTTTTTCCTTTATTTATTTCTATTTTTCAACTTTTCTTTTTGAATTTAGGAAATTTATTCGGAAAAAAACTTTACCAGTTAAGTAATTTACCTAGTAATATTTGGTCTATTATTTCTGCTATTTTACTTATTTTAATTGGCATTATTCGCTTTTTCTAAACAATGAATTGTTAAAATGAACAAAACTTTTACTGCATTTTGTTGTTAAATAAAAAATGTTACAGAGGAGTTCAAAAAAGAACTCCTCTTTCTAGTATTATTTGTAATGGTTAGCAACTATTTGCTTACTGTTGTTTCATTTGGCACACCATCAAGCTGTAAATGTCAAACATTAGATAGATTAGAACTATATATCTATTGATTTAAAAACATCATAGCATTATCTAGTTTATTGATAAGTTTTGCACAATTAATCCATTCTTTGGATTCTTTTTTACTGATTTCTCCTTGTGCTTTGTATTTCATCTTATGTTCCATTTTGGCCCAAAAATCCATTGCTACTGTTTTTATTTGAATTTCTACTTTGACATAGAATTTATTTTTAGATAAGGTAACCGGTACTTCTACAATAAGATGATAACTAGAATATCCACTTTTTTTAGGATAGGTAACATAGTCTTTTTCTTTTAAAATATTAATCCCTGGAAGTTGTTGTATTAAATTTTTTATTGTAAAAATATCCTTTTTTAAAGGGCATACAATTTTTATTCCTGCAATATCATTCATTTGTTCAATCATATTTTTTAGAGTTAATTGTAGTTCTCTGTTTTCCATTTTATGTATAATGCTTTTTGGTTTTTTTATTCTACTATCTACCTTTTCTATTAAGTTATAATCGTTAAAAATTTTAGATTCTTCTCTAAAAATTTCTATTTTCGTTTCTAATTCTTTTATAGCAACAGAATAGATAAACATTAATTTTTCGAAAGTTTTGTCTTCTACTTTTAATGTTTGATGATAGTCTACCATGTTTTCCACTTTTATTAATTCATTGACTTTTGTTTTTTTTGGTTTCACTAAAATTAGATACACCTCTTTCCTCTTTTTGTATGTATTATATCATATGACTTAATTGTTACGAATTGATATTTTATTTGTGTTTTTTTTGTGAAAAAATTTTTAGATTTTTATAATAGTAGAACTTATCATGCTAACTGTTTTAATGATGATGGTTCTTTAAATAAAAATTTAGTGTGTTCTCTTTTTGAATGCTCTTCTTGTGGGTATCAATATAAAAATGACAGAGTAGAAAACGTTCTTCAAACTCCTTTATAAGGATAATTAATATATTAAAAAAAATGATAGGAAAGTACTAAAACTTTCTTATCATATATATATTCCACCAAAAATTTCCTTGCAATTTTTGCAGATGAACAAAGATGGAAGTAATTACCACTAATTCAGTTTTTATTTAAACATTTTTAGTATCTCTTCTATGGTAAGTATTTGTTTTTCTCCCGTTTTTACATTTTCTAGCTCTATTTTATTTTCTTGTGCTTTATCTCCTAAAATAATCATATAGGGCGTTCCTAAAATCTTACAGTCTTTCATTTTACTACCGATGCTTATATTTTCTCTATCATCTAAAATTACTTCTATTCCTTCTTTTTTCAAGGTAGTATAAATTTCATTTGCTTGTTTTTGCCTTTCTTGATTTTCCATTTTTGGAATAATTTGTATGAAATATGGTGCTATTGTTTTGGGCAACGAAAATCCACATGGTCCCCATTTTTCATCTGTTATTAAATTTTCTTCATATAAGGCTGCAACTATTCTGCTAACACCAATTCCATAGCATCCCATTTCATATAAGGCTTCTTTTCCTTCTTGGTTGATAAATTTTCCATTCATCATTTCAGAATATCGAGTTCCTAATTGAAAAATATGTCCTAGTTCCATTGTTCTTATTTCTTTAAAATTTGAAATATCTTCTATTCCATATTCTTCTTTTAAATATTGTTGATAATTTTCTTTTTCTAATATTTCTGTGTTTAGTCCTATTTGTGTTTTTTCGTCATAAAGTATTTTGTCTTCTCCTTGTTTGGATATTAGCATAAATTCTTCTGATTTTTTTCCTCCCATTGCTCCATTGTTGGCTACAACAGGAATTATTTTTATTCCTATTTTTTCAAATATTTCTAAGAATGCTTTTTTTATATTTTCATATGATTTTGTCATTTCCTGCTCATTAATATCAAAACTATAGGCATCTAACATGACAAATGCTTTTCCTCTTAATAAATAACCTCTTGTTCTAATTTCATTTCTGAATTTTTCTCCTATTTGATAGTAAGTTACTGGCAAATTTTTATAAGATTTTAATTTTTCTCTTGCAAATTCCAACATGGCTTCTTCTCCTGTTGGTGCTAAACAAAAGGTTCCTTTATTTGATTTAGTAATTAACATGGTTTCGTCTTGTATGTAATGATCGTATCTTCCAGAATTTTTCCATATGATGTCTGGCTGTAATGTTGGCAATAATACTTCGATACAACCATATTTATTTAGTGTTTCTATTATTATTTTTTCTACTTTCCTTTTTACTAATAATGGTATACTATGGTATCCAAATAATCCTGCACCATATTGTACTAATTGTCCTGTTTGTAATAATATACTCTGACCTGGATACTTTTCATCGATATGATTTAATTTTATGGTTCCTAACCCTGTTTGTGATAATTTCATTTTGTTTCCTCTTTTCTATTGATCTTTACTCTTGATTTTTGTTTTCTTCTGTTATTAACTCTTCTATTACAATTTGCTGATTTTCATCCATTTTGTATCTTGGAAGTTCTGGTAATTGGTTTAAAGATTCATAACCAAATTTTCTTAAAAAGTCGTCTGTCGTTTGGTATGCCATTGGTTTTCCTGGCAAGTCTGTTTTTCCAGCTTCTTGAATTAGTCCATATTCCATTAATTTATAAACACATGCATCTGCTGAAATTCCTCGTATTGCTTCTATTTCTGCTCTTGTTATTTTAGGATTGTAGGCAATAATTGCTAGAGTCTCTAATGCTGCATTGGATAATTTGGGTTGACTTCTTTTATCTAATATTGGATAAATTTCATCATATAATTCTTTTTTACTGCATAACTGATACGCATCTTCTATTTTAATAATTTCTATTCCTCTTGATGATTGCTTATATTCTTCTTGCATACTTGAAATGATATTTTCAAGAGCTTCTTCTGTAATTTCTAAGCTTAATATTAACTCCCTCTTTGTTACTTCTCTTCCTGTTGCAAAAAGAATGGCTTCTATGATTGATTTTAGTTTGTTTATTTCCATTTGTTTTCCTTCTTTTATTTTTTATCTTTTATATTATGCCAAAAAATAACGCATCTGTCAACTATACTTTTATTTACTGATTATCACAATGATATCATTTGAACTTTCATAAATAGGAATCAAACAACTATTTTGACTTTGATGTTATTGTTATGATATTTAGCAAAAATTTGAGGGGATTGAAAAAATATAATATTTGTAGTAATATATTAACATAAAAACTTAGTACCAACCTTTTTAAAAGCCAAAATGGTTGTTTGATTCCTATTTATGAAAATTCGAATATAACCATTCTAATATTATTTTTTACATTCTTTTATTAAAAATGAACTCTTTCCAAAATAATATAAAAACCGTTGGCTACTAAGACATAAGAAAATAGAGGTGGTCAAATGAAAAAGAAATTAAAAGAAGCTATATCTGTTTTATACCGAATCCAAGGAGGAAATCAACCAAACAGTAGTAAAAAATTTATAACAGCACAGGATGGAAAAATTCAGATCAAAAAAATAAGAAAAGAAAATAGTGTATACATTGGAGATTCTCAACATATGATATATTTTTTAAGGAAACGATTGGGAATAAGAAAAAATATAACAGAATATATAAGTAATCATATGGACTTACAAGAACTAAGCGATAGAAATGTAGAAGTGATTAGAATGTATGTACCAGAATGGTTTAAATATATGTTATTAGCTACAGCAGTAGGACAAGATAATCAAAGGATAGAACTTCCAAAATTAGTAGATAAAACTACTCCTGGAGATTCTTTTGGAATTTCACGGTTGGTGGATCGACTTATTAGAAGATGCTTGTTATTATGGAGAAAGTATATCTGTTCATAATTTTTATGATATATTAAAACTAATGACAGATGAAGAAGTAAAAAAAGTATATAAAAAATTCAGAAAATTACCAGAAGAAAAGCTAATATATGATATAAAAAGAATTCATAAAAATAATCCAATTAATCAAGATGTATTAACAAAACTAGAAATGAGAAATCCAAACTTTGCATCAAATATTTTTCTAAAAGAAGGGAGAGAAATATCAATATGTTAAAACCAATATATGACAAAAACATTATTGTTGGAATAAAAACAAAAGATAAAATGGATTGGTATATTTTAGATAAACAGATATGTTTTTTAGAAGGAAATGATATAAAATTTCAAGAAGATACCAAAGAGATAAGAAAAAACTTTCCTATCCTTTCAGAAAATAATATCCATTTATTTCTAGAAAAAATAGATCCATACAAAATGAATAAAGATAAAATAAGACTAGCCATATTAGAAACAATGGAAAAAAAAGAAGATTTAGAAGACTACTATCCAGTTATTTTAATAGATTTTGAAAAAAGGATTTTTTACTCACAATACCCAGAGCCAGTAGACTATGAAAATTATTTGCCACAAAATTGGAAAGAAGAATACACTGATTTTAGCAAATACATTCCAGAAGAAAAACAATATTGGAAATACAAAGGAAAAAATCTATTTGACTTTTAAAGGTAAATATAGTATACTATAACATAGTAGTTAGCAAAAAATGCTAAATAAGAGATTTTATTATTCAGTAAAAAATGTATGAAGAGAGAAAATAAGGTAAATAATAAAAGAGAGCGGATTTATCAAAAAGTTTACACTATACCAATAAAAAGAGAAATATGGTATAGAAAGTTAAGCTTTATTTATATTACATATGATTTTTTAGTAGATTAAATTAGTTTTTATAAAAAAACTAATTTTTCAACTGTTTATTAATAAAATCAAACAAAAAGAAAAGAGGAGAATATATGACGACAGAAGAAAACTATGAAAATAAACCAAAAAATAACTATGCCAAAAAAGAAAGAGTAACTAAAAATTATGTACCAAAGAAAAGAAATCAAAGAACCATTAACCAAGAAGAAAAAACAAACAAAAGACCATATCACAGAAGAAATAGAAATGAAGAAAAAGAAGTATCCAATACAGAAGTAAAACCAAAAGAAGAAAAAATAATAGAACCCAAAAGAAGAAGAAACCAAACAAACAAAAGAAAAGCCAGCCAAAACACATTCAAAAAAAACAAATTAAAAATTATCCCATTAGGAGGATTACATGAAGTAGGAAAAAATATCACCGTATTTGAATATGAAAACGAAATTATAGTAGTAGATTGTGGTATTTCATTTCCAGAAGATGATATGCTAGGAATTGATTTAGTAATACCAGACATTACCTATTTAGAAAAAAATGTAAACAAAATAAAAGGATTAGTCATAACACATGGACATGAGGATCATATTGGAAGTGTGCCATACTTATTAAAAAAAATCAACATACCAATTTATGCAACAAGACTAGCAGCAGGATTAATTCGAAATAAATTAGAAGAACATAAACTATTAAGAAGTACAAAATTAATAGAAGTAATGCAATCAGAAACCATAAATCTAGGAAAAAATTTCAAAGTAGAATTTATTAGAAGTTCACATAGTATACCAGATTCTGTTATGTTAGCCATTACAACACCTGCAGGAACCATTTTACACACAGGAGACTTTAAAATAGACTATACACCAATTGACGGAAAATTAATGGACTTTGGAAGAATAGCTCAAATTGGAAATCAAGGAGTTTTAGCTTTAATGTCAGACAGTACTAATGCAGAAAGAAAAGGATTTACGATGTCTGAGAGTTCAATAGGAGAAGTATTTGACAAACTATTTTTACACTGTACCAAAAGAATAGTAGTTGCCACTTTTGCTTCTAATGTACACAGAGTGCAACAAATTGTTAATTCAGCAGTAAAATACAATCGAAAAATCGCTGTATGTGGTAGAAGTATGGTAAACATGATAGAAACCTCAAGAGAACTAGGTTATATTGAATGTCCAGAAAATATATTTATTGACATTGATATGATAAACACTTATACAGATGAACAATTAGTCATTATTACAACAGGAAGTCAAGGAGAGCCAATGTCAGCACTAACGAGAATGGCAGCAGGAGATCATAGAAAAGTAAAAATAACACCAAATGATTTGGTTATTATTTCAGCAACACCAATACCAGGAAATGAAAAATTTGTATCAAAAGTAATTGATGACTTAATGCAAATAGGAGCAGAAGTAGTATATAGTTCATTAGAAACCATACATGTTTCAGGGCATGCTTGCCAAGAAGAACAAAAGTTAATATTAGCACTAACAAAACCAAAATACTTTATACCAGTACATGGGGAATACAGACAATTAATTGCACATAGTGAAACAGCACAAAACATGGGAATAGAAAAAGATAATATCATTATGATGTCAAATGGTAGAATATTAGAAATTAATGAAGAAGGAGCAGAACTTACTGGTTCAGTTCCAAGTGGTAGAATATTAGTAGATGGTTTAGGTGTTGGAGATGTAGGAAGTATTGTATTAAGAGATAGACAACATTTATCACAAGATGGCTTAATTGTTATTGTTTTAACAATGGATTCATCAACAGGAGGAGTAGTGGCAGGACCTGATGTTATATCTAGAGGATTTGTTTATGTAAGAGAATCTGAAAATTTAATGGATGATGTAAAATCTGTTGTAAGACATGAAATAAGAAAGTGTGAGGAAAGAGGTATTACAGATTGGGCAACTATTAAATCAACTACAAGAGAAAAATTAAGGGAGTATATTTTTATGAAAACTAAAAGAAATCCTATGATTATTCCTATTATTATGGAAATTTAAAAAATATAGAAATACCAAGTACTTGATGACTTGGTATTTCTTGTTAATATAAAGAGGTGGTTCTAATTTGGAACCCCTCTTCATTGATTATTTTCTCCTCTTCCTTCTGGAAGGGCTTCTGAATAGTCTATCACAATTCTAATTTTTGTAATTGCTTTTACTGCTTTTACTATTTTACTATTTTTTATTCTTTGCCATAAACTTGGTTTTGCTTCAAATGTTGTTTCTTGGTTATATTCTTGTTGTGCTTGTATAGTTTCTTGTTGCGTTTGTTCTTCTTCTGATGCTACTTGTGCTACTACATTATTTTCTTCTGGTTCTTCTATTGGTGTTGGTATTGATTTTAGCGCATCTGCTATTTCTATTCCAATATAACTTAATGCTTTGGATCTGTCTTCTATTCTTTCCATGTCTATTTCTATATGTAGGTTTGATTCTAAGTTATTAATTCTAGCATTTAATAGTTTTACTGCATCTTGATAGTTTTCTGATTTTTTTCCTCTTGCTTTTCCTACAATATTTAATGTTTCTATAATGTCTTCTGAAAAAGCTTCTTCTGCATTGCTTACTTGGTCTTTCCAGTCTTTTTCTTTATTTTCTGTTGCTTCTAATAATTTTTTTAGTTGTCCTGCTAATGCTATGTTTTGTTCTCTTTGCCTAATTAGTTCTTCTATTTTTTTAGTGTTGTCTTCAAATTGATTGGTTGCAAATTCAACTAATCCATAAGATGCTTTGTATACACTTGGTGGAAAGTTTTTCTTTTTTGGATATTCTATTAAATATGTTTTTACAGATTCTATTAAGTCCTTAAAGTATGTGTCATCTTCTAATTGTACTATTTGTTTTTTACTCTTTGGATTAATTAGTTTTTGTATTTTATCTATATTGGATAATATTTTTTCTTCTGTGATGACCATTCTCACATTTACTATGCCTGATCTTGACATTGTAATGTACCTCCTTTTATCTTACGCATGCTTGTTTTACCTTTTCTTTTATCATTATACATTAACTAACAAAAAACTACAAGTGTTTTTTTCTATTTTTTTGTTATTTTTTTGTTACATTTTTATTACATTTTTGTTACATTTCTTTGTATACCATTTTTTACTTTATTTTAGTATGGTTTTTATTTCTTCAAATCTTTTTATTTTTTGTGTTGTTGTTTTTATTAATTCTTCTTCTGTGATAGAGATTTCCCTAATATATTTATAAGCTGGCATTGTTTTATTTACTTTTTTTACTTCTTGCCAAATGATTTCTTTTAGTTTTTCTTTGTCTGTTGTTTGATAGATCTCTTCTACTGTTTCTTTTTCATAAACGATTTTAGCACATATTTTATAGTCTCCATCTTTTTGTGGTTTTCCATAAACAAAACTTTCTTTTACTCCTTCTATTTTATTGACTAATGTTTCTAATTCCTCTGGATAAATATTTTTTCCATTTTTTAATACTATTACAAATTTTTTCCTTCCAGAAATAAATAAATATCCATCTTTATCTATTTTTGCTAGATCTCCTGTGTGTAACCATCCTTGTGTATCAATTGTTTCTTTTGTAGCTTGTTCATTTTTGTAATATCCTAACATGATAGAGGGACCTTTTGCTACTAGTTCACCTATCCCTTCTTCATTTGGTTCTATTATTTCTACTTCTAGACTTGGTAGTGCTTTTCCTATTGAACCTAGTCTTCTATATTTATCATCTTCTGCTGCTATAACTGGTGAACTTTCTGTTAGTCCATATCCTTGGTACATAGCA
>CASUIT010000005.1 GCA_949455995.1 uncultured Clostridia bacterium | reverse complement strand
GTTTGAAGTCCTACAATTGTCTCTAATTCTTTATTAATATAGCCAGCATCATGACTAGAAATAGTAGATACTGTTTTGGTATCAATATCTAATACACTTCCTAGACTATCTTTTTCCTTTTGATATAATGCTAAAACATCATTCCATAAAGTTTTTGTTTTTTGGGTGGAATCTTTTAAAAAGCTATCATCCCCTTCATAGGGTGTATAATTTTTTTGAATAAAATCTCTTACGTTTATTTCATTTTCCCAATCTCCTTTGTTAAATCCATTCCATTGATCGAATTTCATATGCTAACCTCCTTATTATATTTATTATTAACGTTTTTTCCAAAGATTATCATAACATAAATAAAAAAGATTGGCAATAGTTTAATTTGGGACAATGGTTACTATATAAAAAATAGATAAACTTTTTAAACAAAAACATAAAAAAAGTTTTTTTTTTGGGAGAAAAGTGATATAATATCCAAAAGAAAAAGGAGAGGAAAATGATAGATATATTAAAAGCAAAGCAAGCATTTAAAAAATATGTGAATGGTTATGATAAAGAGAATTATAAAATAAAAATAAAAATCATACATAGTCAAAGAGTAGCTGAGTTTGCAAAAGAAATAGCCAAAAGAAACAAAAGTCTTAGCCAAGAAGAGGAACAATTAGCCCAATTAATTGGATTATTACATGATATTGGTAGATTTGAACAAGCAAAAAAGTATCATACTTTTATTGATAAGATAAGTGTAAATCATGGAGAATTAGGAGTACAAATATTATTTGAAGAAGGAAATATTCGAAATTTTATAGAAGAAACACAATATGATGAAATTATAAAAAAAGCTATTTTATATCATAATAGAGATAAAAAGAGCCTAGAATATTTGAAAGGAAAAGAAAAATTATATTCTCAAATAATAAGAGATGCAGATAAAATGGACATTTTATCTATATTAACAACAGCTAAAAAAGAAGAAATATGGGGAAAAGAAAACTTATCAGAAGAAAAAATGTCAGATGAAATTTATAAAGAGTTTATGGAAGAACAAGACATTAACTATCAACAAAGAAAAACAGCAGTAGATTTATTAGTAAGTCACTTTGCCTTTGTTTTTGATTTTAATGATAAACAATCTTTGCAAATGGTAAAAGAGAATCAATATTTTGAAAAGTTATACCAAAGATTCCAATTTAATCATTCTAAAACAAAAGAGCAGATGGAACAAATTTATAAAAAAGTAGAAGAAACATTAGAAAGGATATAGAAAAATAAATGATAGATATAACAAGTGGTAAAAAAGAATTAGTAAACCATGTAAATAAAATGGGATTAAAAAATCCAAGGGTAGAAATGAAAATAGGGCATATCATGAGGGTAGTGGAAAATTGTGAGAAAATAGCAAGGGCTTTAGGATTAGATAACCAAAAGATTCAATTAGCCCAATTAATTGGATTACTTCATGATATTGGAAGATTTGAGCAATATCAGATAACAGATATGACACAAAAGTTTGATCATGGAAAAATGGGAGTAGAAGTTTTAAAAAAAGATAATTACATTAGAACGTATATAAAACAAGATATTTATGATGATATTATTTATACAGCAATTAATGAACACAATAAATATGAAATTACAAAGGGATTATCAAAGGAAAAAGAATTATTTTGTAAAATAATAAAGGACGCCGATAAAATAGACCTTTTGTATGAAGCTATTTTTATATATTGGCAAGATCCCAAAAGAATTCAGCAAGTAGAAGAGGGAGCATTATCTAAAAAAATGTTAGAAGACTTTTATTTGCATAAACTAGCAGATAATAAAAACAAAATAACACAAACAGATGAAATATTAAGGTTTGCTTCTTTTATTTTTGACCTCCATTTTTCGTATAGTTTTCATATATTAAAACAAAAAGATTACGTGAATAAAATGCTAGATCGATTTAATTACCAAATGCCAGAAACAATATTAGAAATGAAGAAAGTAAAACAAATAGCAAATGAATATATAAAAAATAAAGGAGAAGAAACATGGGAAAATTGTTTGTAATAGATGGAACCGATGGAAGTGGAAAACAAACACAATTTGAAAAATTAAAAGAAAGATTAGCAAAAGATAAGGTGGATTATAAAATAGTAAGTTTTCCAAATTATGATAGTCCAAGTTCTGCCTTAGTAAAAATGTATTTATCAGGAGAATTTGGAAAAGATGCTAAAAAAATAAGTCCTTATATTGCCTCAACTTTTTATGCAGCCGATCGATATGCTACTTTTTATACTAATTATAAAGAATATTATGAAAAGGGAGGTATCATACTTGCCGATCGATATACTACTGCTAATATGGTGCATCAAGCTGGTAAGATAGAAGATAAAGCAGAAAGAAAAAAATTTATCAATTGGTTATGGGATTTTGAATTTAATTTATATGGGTTACCAGTGCCAACCCAAGTATTTTTCTTAAATATGCCAGTAGAAAAATCGATAGAATTAATAAAAGAACGAGAAAATAAATTTACACATACCAACCAAAAAGATATCCATGAAAGAGATAAAAGTCATTTAAAAGATGCTTACCAGGCAGCATGTGAAGTGGCAAAAGATTATCAATGGTATGAGGTAAATTGTGTAAAAAATGAAGAGATTCGAACCATTGAAGATATACACGAAGAAATTTATCAAGAGCTACAAAAAAGTCTAATCTCATCCAATTGATAAAACAAGTCTAAAAAACGCAAAAAAGAGAGAAAAAACAAGATAAAATGAGAAATAGTGCAAATAAGAGAATTGAAATTAACTACTAAACTTAAATTAAGGTCAAAACAAACATACAATAAATTTGGAATATTTAACCAAAAAAGGTATAATATATACTGATGGTGCATTATTCTAGTCATACAAACTTTACGAGGGTGGGGCTAAAAATCCACTAAAGGGCACATCGTTGAAGTTTCTTGTTTATGCGCGAAATGCCAGTTTTGTGTGTATGCAGGGAGTAAAGGAATTAGGGTATTATGTAATGGCATATATAAGATTCCCTAATTTCGCGGAGGCTTAAATGTTAAATATTTTAAGTGAAACCTATGTTGCGTGCCAAGACACAAAATACATAGAGTAGCCTGTCTTGAGTGAAAGTATTGGGATTATGTTAAATAAAATAGAGCCATTTTGGCCAAATAGGCATATTTTAGATTATGAAATTGCTTTTGCAAAAGAGACTAGTAAAGTAAGAATGTATGTTAAGGAAAACTTCTAGAATGTTTGCTATAACAGTAGTCAAGGAAGTCTAGGGATTAAGGTACAGATTTAAGTGGCGATCTGGTGTCTATTGATAAATCAATGGATATTTCCCTTAAACGGAAACGGTTCTAGCAGTAATGCTAAGCGGGAAATAGAGAAATTCAACTAGACCTAAACTGTAAAATTTACTTAGACTTTTACCATCTAACCTAAAAAATAACAAAAGTGATGGAGAAAAAAGGCTATCACTTTTTCTTATGGTATAGGAAAAATCAATTTTCCTATACAACCAAAACGCAATCCACACAAAATTCTTTCAGAATTTTTGTGAGCGAACAAAGACATAGCATGAAAAAAACGTAAAAGGTCAAAAATTTTAATAAAAAGGAGACAATGATATAAATGAAAGAAAACAAAAAAGAACCCTCGAAAATAAAATGGTTTATCCAAGTATTTATTATGACATTTGCACTATCCATGATATTTTCATACATATCAGCAAATGGAGTATCATACTTAAAACTAATACCAGCAATATTAATATTAATATTAGTTATCATAATAGGAATATTTTTTGATATCATAGGAGTTGCTGTTACCGTTGCCAATGAACATGAATTCCATGCCAAGGCAACCAAAAAAGTAAAAGGATCAAAAAACTCCATTCAACTAATTAGAAATGCGCCCAAAGTAGCCAACATTTGTGCAGACGTAATTGGAGACATATGTGGCGTATTGAGTGGAGCAATTAGTGCTTTAATTTCTATGAAATTTACCGAGCAATTTGGATTAAATTTTGATTTACAATTCTTATTTAGTGCATTAGTTGCAGCCTTTACAGTAGGAGGAAAAGCACTAGGAAAAGATATTGCCAACAATAATGCAACAAAAATTGTGCATGCAGTAGGAAAAATTCTAAATAAATGTAAAAAAGATAAGAGGTAAAAAATGGAAAAAATAAACAAAAAGAAAGTAGCAATTTTCATATTACTAGTAATTACTATCATAGCAACGACACGAGCAATCATAACAATAAATTGGAATAAAAAAGAGCAAACAGTGGAAACAATAAGTAAAGAAAAAGAAAATCAACAAACAACAAAACCAAAAGAAGAAGACCTAAAAGAGGAGAAAAATAGCAAGAAAAAAATAAATTTTCTAGAAAAAGTAACACAACCCGTATATAAAAAAGGAGAAAAAGAAATAAAAATACCAATTTTAATCTATCACAATTTTAGAACGCCAATACCATACAAAGAAGACATCTATCAATTATTCAGTTCGCAAGAAAAATTTGACGAAAATGTAAAAACACTATTAGACGCAGGATACACATTCATTACCCTAGAAGACTTATATCAATATGACAAAGGAAAACTAGGATTACCAGAAAAAGTAATAATCATCACAATAGACGACGGACAAATAGGATGTTACACCGACGCTTTTCCAGTACTAAAAAAATACCAAATACCAGCCACCATATTTATAGTAAACAAACTAGTAGGAACCGAAGACTACTTCAATTGGGAACAAGCAAAAGAAATGTATGACACAGGTCTAGTAAAAATACACTCTCATGGATACCATCACTCTGAATATAGTAGTGTAGGAAAAGAAAAACTAATCACAGACTACACAAAATCGCACCAAGAAATAGAAAAACAAATGGGAGAAAAAATACAAAAAATAATGGCATACCCTGCTGGAAAATCATCAAAAGACACCATTAGATGGTTAAAAGAAATAGGATTTAACATACAAGTCCAAACAAAATATGGAACCATAAATAAAAGCAAAAACTTAGACTTAACACAACTAGGAAGAATAAGAGGAGAAAGAGCAACAGGAAAACAAATTTTAAATGCTATAATGTGACAAAGGGGGCGTCCCTTTTTGTCACATTTATTTGATAGTTATTTAGATTATAATGTGACAAAAAGGGACGCCCCCTTTGTCACAAGAAAGGTAGAAAATTTGAAAGCGTTAATTACAGGTGCATCTTCTGGAATAGGAAGAGATATGGCAAGAGAGCTTGCAAAAAGAGCTTATGATTTAGTGTTAGTGGCTAAAGATAAACAGAGATTAGATTGTTTGGCTCAAGAGTTGATTAAGACAAATTCGATTAGAGTAGATACGATTGCGATGGATTTGTCGTTGATAGAAAATTGCAAAGAACTTCATAGAAGGGTAAAGAATGTGGATGTTTTAATTAATAATGCAGGTTTTGGAGAGTGTGGCGATTTTACTAAGACGTCGTTGGATAAGGAGATTGATATGATTCATACTAATATAGTGGCATATCATGTTTTGATGAAGTTATATTTAATTGATATGAAAAAAAGGGGATATGGCAAGGTTTTGAATGTAGCTTCTATTGCTGGATTTATGCCAGGTCCTCTCATGTCTACTTATTATGCTACAAAAGCTTATATTGTGAGAATATCTGAGAGTGTAAGAGAAGAGTTAAAAAGAGAGAAGTCAAAGGTTGAAATTAGTATTTTATGTCCAGGACCAGTGAATACTAATTTTGATAAGGTGGCAAATGTTGAATTTCATTTAAGACAAGCAAGTAGTAAAAAAGTTGCTAAAATTGCTATTCAAAAAATGGAACAAGGTAAGTTTTATATTGTTCCAGGTTTGGATGTGAAGTTTGCAAAAGTAGGAGCAAAGTTATTACCAAGTTCTTTTATTAGTAAAATAACTTATGTTATACAAAAAAGAAAAGTTAACAAATAAAGCACTTGCTAACACAAAATATTTGGTTTATAATAAGAAAAAATAAATATTTTGTAGGAGAAAAAGCAATGTGGGAAAGAAGAGACTTAAAAATTAAAGCTAAAAAAGTAGTTCAAAAAAATTATTGGACAGCTATTGTGGTGTGTTTTTTAATTGCTTTATTAACAGGAGAGTTTGGAACCTCTGTTATAGGAATATGGCAGTCAGAAGATTCAATGGATCCTTATTACATCATGCATCAACAAGAAGGAAAACAACCTCCCTATATGTTAACACAGACTCAAGTAAAGATAGCCAAAACAATGGAAGCAAATTTAAATAGTGCTATGAAACCACAAAAATACCTTTTTAAAATATGGGATGCCATGTATTCATTTTATCAAAGTAAAATAAATTTAGGGATATTTTTGTGTATAGGAGCTCTAATAGCCCTTTTATTTACAATATTAATAGCAGATCCACTCATTGTAGGAGGGAAAAGATATTTTTTAAAAGCAAGAAAAGAAAATAATACAAAAGTAACAATTATAAAAGAAGTATTTCAAAAAGAACATTGGCTAAATATAGCAATCATTATGTTTTTAAGAAACATATATAATGCCCTTTGGTATTTAACAATCATTGGTGGAATTATAAAAACCTATGAATATCGAATGATACCATATATATTAGCTGAAAATCCTAATATAAAAAGAAAAGAGGCATTTCAATTATCCAAACAAATGATGAAAAAAAATAAATGGAAAACATTTAAGTTAGACCTATCTTTTTTAGGTTGGAATTTTCTATCAGTATTAACCTATGGACTATTAAGTATATTGTATGTAAATCCATATAATACAGCGACCATGACAGAATTATATGTAGTATTAAAAGAAGAAAACCAAACAAAAGAATTAGATCTAAAAGAGTAGAAGTAAAAAGACGAAAATAATAGAAAAAGAAAAATTAATGTAAAAATAGATGGAATTATAAGGTAATTTGCGGTGAAAAGTTCTTGAAAAGCAAAGTAAAACGTAGTATGATATAGAGCGGAAAACAAAAGAAAGGGGAAGTAAATAAAAAATGAATGAGATTTTCAGCACTACGTTTGTAAAAGAAGAAACATTAAAGGAGGCTGGAATTTATCACCCAATTAAATTAGAATACTGTAAAATTATAAATGAAGAGCAAATGAAAAAACCAGAAAAAGCGAAATTTGGAATTAATATAATAAAAACAGAATATAAAAAAGAAGGCATAAAAGTAGAGAACAAGAAAATAGAATATTTGTCAAATGATGAAAAGAGAATAGAAGAAATATTAGAAATGTTAACAAAAAATGAAGTAACACCAATTGGAGTAGAAGAAGTTTTAAGTGATTTTTCTAAAAAAGTTATATTAATATAAGGAGGAACACATGGCTGATAAATTAATCATAGTAGAATCACCAGCAAAAGCAAATACCATAAAAAAGTTTTTAGGAGGAAGTACAAAAGTAGTAGCATCCATGGGACATATTAGAGACCTACCAAAATCAAAATTAGGTGTAGATGTAGAGCACGACTTTGAACCAGAATATATCAATATTAGAGGAAAAGGAGACCTAATCAAAGCATTAAAAAAAGATGCCAAACAAGCAAAAAAAATATATATTGCAACTGACCCAGACCGTGAAGGAGAAGCCATTGCTTGGCACTTAGCAACTATCTTAAAAGAAGAAAAAGAAAAAATAACAAGAGTAACCTTTAATGAAATAACAAAAGGAGCTGTACAAAAAGCCATTAAAGAACCAAGAGATATTGATGAAAAATTAGTAGATGCCCAGCAAGCAAGAAGAGTATTAGACAGAATAGTAGGATATAAAATGAGTCCTGTATTATGGAAAAAAGTAAGAAGAGGATTATCTGCTGGAAGAGTACAATCAGTTGCTGTTAAGTTAATAGTAGACAGAGAAGAAGAAATAGAAAACTTCAAACCAGAAGAATACTGGAATTTATATGCTAATTTATTAGAAGAAACCAGCAAAAAAGAATTTGAAGCAAGATTTTATGGGAAAGGTGGAAAAAAGCAAGAAATACATACACAAAAGGAAATAAATGAAATTTTAAAAAACTTAGAAAAAGCCAAATACATCATTACAGAAGTAAAAAAAGGAGAAAAGAAAAGAACCCCAGCACCACCTTTTACAACAAGTACCATGCAACAAGAAGCATCTAGGAAATTAGGATTCACCTTAAAGAAAACCATGTCAATTGCACAAGGTTTATATGAAGGAGTAAAAATACCAGAAAAAGGGACAGTTGGATTAATTACTTACATGAGAACAGACTCTACTAGAATATCAGAAGAAGCAAGAGCAACTGCCAAAGAGCATATTGTAGCCACCTATGGTGAAAAATACTATGAAAACAGATACTATAAAACAAACAAAGAAGCACAAGATGCCCATGAAGGTATCAGACCAACCTATGCAGATTTAGAACCAGAGACAATAAAAGATTATTTAACAAAAGACCAATATAAACTATATAAATTAATATATAATCGATTTATGGCAAGTCAAATGGCAGCAGCCATTTACGATACAATGGCAGTAGCAATAGATGCCAATGGCTACACCTTTAAAGCCAATGGGCAAAGAATTCAATTTCAAGGATTTATGACATTATATGTAGAAGGAACAGACCAAAAAGAACAAGAAGAAAAGGGAATGTTACCAGAATTAAAAGAAAAGCAAGAAGTAGCCCTAAAAAAATTAAATCCAAAACAGAGTTTTACAGAACCACCACCAAGATATACAGAAGCAAGCCTTGTAAAAGCATTAGAAGAAAAAGAAATAGGGAGACCTAGTACTTATTCGCCAACCATCACAACCATTTTAGAAAGAAGGTATATCGAAAAAATACAAAAGCAGTTGCAACCAACTGAATTAGGAAAAATAGTAAACAAATTACTAACAGAAAATTTTACAGATGTTATTAACATAGAATTTACCGCCAAAATAGAAAACGAATTTGATGAAATAGCCAATGGAAAAGAAGAATGGAAAAAAATGATTCGAGAATTCTATGGACCATTCCAAAAAGAAATAGAAAAAGTAGAAAAAGAATTAGAACACGTACAACTAGTAGACGAAGTTTCAGAAGTACCATGTGAAAAATGTGGTAGAATGATGGTTTACAAATTTGGAAGATATGGAAAATTTTTAGCCTGTCCTGGTTATCCAGAATGCAAAAACGCAAAACCAATCATAGAAACCATAGATGTACCATGTCCAAAATGTGGATCAGTAGTTCAAATTAGGAAAACAAAAAAGAAAAGAAACTATTACATCTGTGAAAAAAATCCAGATTCTTGTGATTATATTTCATGGAACAAACCAAAAAAAGGCGAAAAATGGGATCCAAAAGAAGCAGAAAAGATGAAGAAAGAAAACCACACATCTAGCTAAGATGTGTGGTTTTATAGAGTTTATTTTATAATTTCTGAAAAATATTTTATACTATTTAAGGCATGTTCTATCGTATTACAATTTTCGCCTACTTCAATTAAAGTAGCATATTTAGATAAATCTTGATTATAGTCTTCTTCTCTAATTAATATAGGTTTAAACAAACCAGGATATTTCTCATTAGCTAATTTTTGCATTTCGATGACCCATTTTAAATCATATAACCAATCGGGATCTGTTTTGTTAATTCCTACAACAAACCTTAAAAGAGCAACTTCCTTACCATCTATTTCGATAGTATTTGCTTGGTGTTCTTCATTTGAATAAGAATCTCTATGAATATCAATAATTTTATTTATCGTTTCGTTTTGTGCTAAGATGCCAGATACCGTTTTCCTAGAATTAGCATAAGTTCCTATTTTAGAAGGATAGTTATGTAAGGTTTCATTGTGAATGGTTGGAATATTTTTTTCTATTAATAATTGCGTTAGATAATCGCCAATTTTTATTACATTGTAATTCTCATCTAAACTTTTGTAAAAGTCATAAGTATCGTAAGGAGTGCTAGAACGATAACTTTCAGTTCCATGGGTGTGATAAAGTAATAGATTGCAACGATCTTCTATCATTATCTTTTCAAGTTCTTTTTCATCAATTTGAATATTAGAATCATTTATTATTTTAACTCCCAATAAATATTTATTTTTTATTTGCTTTGTTTGCTCATATATTTTTTTAACATTAGAATTTAGTTCTTTATCTATTTTTTCGCATTCTTCTAGTAATAGATTGATAAATTTTTCTATGATTTCATTGTAAGAATCATTATTTTGTTTTTCTATTTCCTCTATTATACTATAAACTTTAGTTACAACTAAATCCATATCATTAGGATGTTTAATAGCATAGTCTAAGAGTTTTTCATAATAGGTATTTAATAAGTCGAACTTATTTTCATGATTAGAATTTATAGTATAAATAATAATAGAACTATAATTTTCTAACAACTGATATCTTTCATAAGGAATGATATGTTGATAAATATCAACAATTTTAGTATTTATTTCTTTATACTCTTGCGAAGAAGTAGACAAGCCATTGCGTTGTAGTAGTAGACTTGGTAATTTAGAGGCTTGGTAATAAAGGCTAGGATTTATGGATAAGTAAAGGCTAATCATTGCAATAACACACAAGCAACTATTTAGTAAAAAGTCATATTTTTTTGGTAATTTGTTTTTCTTAGTAGTAGATAATATTGCCATAAGTGCAAAAGAATAAACTAAGATAGGGGCATATTCCATGTCAATATCCATCAAGCTATGAGTTTGTAAGAAAATAAAAGCAAATAAAACAGATAAGAATGGAATATTTTGCTCTTTGACAGAGGTGATTAACATTTTTAAAATAACAATTGCAATTACAACATAAGAAGATATTCCTAAAATGCCAAATTCTAGTAGTATTTTTGCAGGGTAACTATGTACATATTTAGCAAAATAGGAATAGCTTTGCACTTCTGGATACGTGTATTCCCATCCATTTCCACCAATTCCTGTTAAAGGATTTTGTTTGGATAAGCTCAAAGCATTTTTTATCATTTCTACTCTTTCTGCAACAGTTTTATAACGAATATTGATATTTTTTATTTTCTCTATTAGCTTTGTTGGTAAATACTTATAGGTTAAAGGTATTTCTTTTTCATTAAGAAATAATGATCGTATGACTAATTTTTTTTGTGCATAAGGATATTCTGATTTAAATTCTACTTTTACTTCTGTGGTAGTTTCCTTGGTAGTTAGGTTTATCAGTTTTATCCCATCATAAGTTCCAAATTTAATTTCTGTTTGCTTTATTTCTTGATTTTTAATGTCTCTTTCAATTAAATTTATGGTATAGGTATTTTCAATATCTTTGGGTGCTTTTGCTTCTATATCAAATTTGAAACAATAATTCGTATTTCCTTTGATAGGGTATATAATTTTTGCTTCATAATCTGATTCTACATCTTCTGAAAATACAATCAAGGCATCTAAAAAATGAAAAGCAATGACAGTATAGGTAGTAATGATAAGTAGTAAAACCAAAGAAGAAATGAGAACTGTTTTTTTGTTTACTAATTTTTTTATAATAAAACCATAGCTTGTAAGCAGTAAGTTTAGTAAATAGTTAGTAAAAATAGTAATAGTCAATACTAACCACATTAGTAAGTAATTTTGAGAAATACACAGTTTTTCAAAAATAATTAAAAATATGAATGCCATCAGAAAAGAAAGTATCATATTTTGCATGAGTTCCATTTTTTGTTTTTTATCTTTTATCACTAGGATATAAAGGATAAAACTAATAGGAAATAAAACCAATATGGCTTTACTATAAGTTAGAAGAATTCCTAGAATAAAAATTAGGGTAAAGCTTTGAAACATTGCTTTTATTTCTGGTTTGTGTGTTAGTAAACATTGATTGCTATTTAAAAATAGTATACTTGCAAGAAAACATGCCAAAACATTAGGATTACCAAAAATAGAGTTTAATCGGTTTTCTCCATTAGAGAAGTTTTCAATTCCTATTTTTTCTAATAAATTATTGAATTGATGGGATGTGATACCGTCAATTCCAATAAAAACAATAATTACAGCAAAAAAAAGAAAGGTAAGAGTAAGGCAATTTGGGAGTTTATTTATTTGTTTTTGTGAAATAATTTCTCGCAAGATAAGGTAAAGAAAATAGACATAGATATATTGTAATATCGTTTGTATGGTTCCATTTAAGCTTATATAGGTATTACTAATAAGAGCAATAGTAGTAGAAAGAACGAGTAATAATATGCTTAAATCAAGTACATTTTGTATTATCTTTATTGGTTTTTTTTGTATTAGTCTAAAAATGATATACAATGGTAAGATAACATATCCTGCTATTTTTACATAAATATAGTGTGGGTTGGTATGGTGAATTAATAAATTAGCTATAGAAAATAATAAACATAAAGAGAGCATTATTATTTTTTTTATTTTTTCTTTCATATTTCATTTTTCCTTTTAATAAAATAAGATTTTCTAATTTTATCGTTAGAAAATCTTATTGGTAGTTTATTTGGTATATTCGACACCACTTATTAAAATTTTTCTTGAACCCCAAAAATTATATTCAGGAATTTCTAAGGCATCATTTTTTCCATTTTCAAAATTTAGAGTAGTATCAAAATCAAAAGCGTTAGCTCCTATACTAGTTACAGTAGGTGGTATTTTTATTTCTTGAGCGTTACATGTGTCAAAAACCTCTCTCCCAATCGTTTTTAAATTATTAGGCAAATGAATTTCAGTAGCGTCGAAAAAGCGAAAAATTGATGTTTCAATTTCTTCTATGGTATCTCCATATATTATATTTTTTACATCACGGATAAATATATTTCTAAGAAAGTCAATATCAGTAATTGAAGAAGGTAAGATACTTTTAGAAAATCCTACTTTTACAACATTTTTACCATTTATTTGTGAAGGAATGATTAAGGTATCAATTTCTAAAAAAATACTTTCTATATAAGGAACACTCTCATTATGTTTAATTTCACTTAAGTCCATTCCAATTATTTCAATATTTTCTTCATTTTCTTGATATAGCCATTTTATTTTTCCAGTAATTTTTTCCTCAAATACTTCTCCTATGAAAGTAGTTTCTTTGTTTTGGGTTTTGTAATGCAAATTACCATTTAAAAGATAATATACATCACCATTTTCCCAAGTACCATTTCCTGTAGAAGAATGGTTTACTAGTTTAGCTACATTAATAAGATAATACACATTACTAGATTCAGAACAGGTAGATGGTACAGAGATAGCATCATTTGTTGTGGCAATTTTTCCTAAACTTGCAACTTCTGTAATCTCACCACTAATAATATTTTTTGCTTTTAAATAATTAATTTCAGTTAAATTATTATGAATATCTAATCTTTTTTCATACATTTCTAATCTTAATTGTTCTAACACTTGTGCTTGTTCCGTAGAAATTCTTGCAGAAACACCAGTACTTAATATTCCATTTTTTCCTATTAATGTAGAAATTGTCACACCAACTAAAATTAATAAAACAATGATGGTTACTACTAATGCAATCAAGGTAATAGCGTTTTGATTTTTTTTCATATTTAATTTTCTCCTTTTTTTTCTTATGTAAAATTATCAATGCATTATTATTGTTTTTATTATATAGGTAATTATAAATAATGTCAAGAGATAATATATAAAAATGAGAAAAAAGCCAGCTTCATTTATACTACTTTATAAAAAATATCAAGGGTTTAATTTTAGATACTTTTTTTCGTCAGATTTTTCTGTATATGTCTATTATATTTTAATGTCTACATAATGCAAATATTGCTTTTTCATGTAAACTATAGTATACTATCTATAAATTATTGTAGAAAGGAGACCTTGATGCCGAAAAAATATGTTATTGAAGACAGAGTTTTACGGGAAGCCTCTTATTTAATTGAAAATGAGGCAACCATTCGGGCAACTGCCCTCGCACTAAATGAGGTTTCAAAAAGTACAGTTTATAAAGATTTAGCACATCTGCTACCTACCATATCTCTTGGACTATATAACCAAGTAAAAACGGTTTTGGAAAAAAACAAAAAAGAACGTGCTATGCGGGGAGGTATGGCTACGCAAAAAAAGTATGCTAAAAATACGTAATACTTAAAAAAATTCCAACTCCTAGTTTTTATATAAAAATTAGGAGTTGTTTTTTTATGTTATAGGGAAAATTTGCGATTTTCTATAACATCAATCAATCCACACAAAATTGTATAACAATTTTGGCGCGCGAACAAAAAAATTTATTCATGCCCCTTTTGTTCTTGTAAATGTAGAAACTTAAAAAAATTAGAAATTAAATTTAATATAGTAGAAATTATTGTAAACTTGTGATATAATTCAACAGTAGTTAACAATTTATTTTTTATTTATATCATTTATTAATGAATGAGAAAGGAGCTTTATGTTAAAAAATTTACCAGCACCATTGTCAAATCAAGAAACGATACAACTTTTTAATGCTCTCCCTAACAAAGAAATTCGGGATAAATTGATTTGTTGTAATATAAGATTAGTTGTATGGATTTCCCAAAGACTAGTCAATGAGCATGTGTCACAAGAAGATTTAATTTCTGTAGGCTTTATAGGACTAATAAAAGCAGTTGATACCTTTAATGTAGAAAAAGGAATTAAATTTGCAACCTATGCAAATAGATGCATAGAAAACGAGATGTTAATGTTTTTGCGGAACACTAAAAAATACTGTAAAGACATATCACTCCAGTCTAGTATTTATAATACTGAGGATAATTACAAAGAATTCACAGTTGAAGATATTTTAGTAGATCCTAAATCGAACTTCATAGAAAAATTTGAAGATATAGATTTATTTGAAAGAACTGTTACCTATATATTAAATCGTTTTCCCATTAGAGATACTTTATTGATGTTATATAAAATTGCTGGGATGAAGCAAAGAGAAATTGCTAAAATATTGCCACCCCATCCATTATCCCAAAGTTATATTTCTAGGTTAGAAAAAAAAATGTTGAAAAAATTGTCTAAAATACCAAATTTCAATATAATTTCAGCCAAATTTACAGATCTAAATTTTTCTGTTAAAGATGATTTTTATTGTTTAAGAGTTCCAAAGCGAATTCATTTCAGTGAACTAAAAGCTCTTTCTTTAGAGGTTAAGCAAACTTCTAAATTTATAGAAGTAAAAATGCCTCTAAGAGAAGACAGTTTTCTTTTGATTGCAGAAGTCATGAAAATGCTCCACTAAAGTTTTTGTAAAAACTTTTAAACAGGTACTTGAAAAGCTCTTCAAGTACCTGTTTTCTTTTTTACTTCTTAGTGTTTAAAATGTCTCATTTTTGTAAATACCATTGCTATTCCATATTCATTACATTTATCGATCGAATCTTGATCTTTAATAGAACCTCCTGGTTGGATAATAGCTTTTATTCCTGCTTTATGGGCTTCTTCTACACAATCGGAAAATGGAAAGAAAGCATCAGATGCTAAAACACTACCTTGGGTAATGCCTTTTTGGATTAGTTCTTCACTATGCTCTATTGCTTGTTTGGTTGCCCAAATTCTGTTTACTTGACCTGGTCCAATTCCTATAGATTGTTTGTTTTTTCCAATAGCTATTGCATTTGATTTTACATATTTTACTATTTTCCAAGTAAATAGTAAATCTTCCATTTGTTCTGGGGTTGGTTTTACATTTGTTACTACTTCACATTCCTCTAATAATTTAGCATCAATTGTTTGAACAATTGCGCCTCCATTTATCTTTTTGATGTCATAGGCATTTTCTTTTTGTTTTTTACTAATATTTCTGAGTTCTAATATTCTTACATTTTTCTTTTGTTTTAAGATTTGTAATGCTTCACCTTCAAAAGATGGTGCTACTACTACTTCTAAAAATATGTCTTTTATTTCATTTGCCATTTTTACAGTTACTTCTCTATTGATTACAACAATTCCACCGAATATAGAAGTCTTGTCTGCTTCAAATGCTTTTTTCCAAGCTTCATAGATGTCATGACCACTTCCTACTCCACAAGGATTTCCATGTTTACATGCAACTACGGTTGGCTCTTCAAATTCTTTTAATAATTCTAATGCTCCATTGGTATCATTGATGTTATTAAATGACATTTCTTTTCCATTTAATTGTGTGGCTGTTGTTAACGAACCTTCACATTTTCCAATTTCTTTATATAAGGCAGCTTTTTGATGAGGATTTTCTCCATATCGCATTTCTTGTACTTTTTCATAGGTTAATGTTAATTTTTCTGGTAAACTTTCGTCTTTTCTTTGCTGTTTGATATGATTTGCAATCATGGCATCATAATTTGCGGTATGTTCAAATACTTTTTGCATTAATCTAAATTTTGTCTCTTTTGATACTTCTTTGTTTTCTTCTAGTTCTTTTAAAACAATTTCATAATCTTCTGGATTGGTAATAACGGTTACATCTTGATAATTTTTAGCTGCACTACGAAGCATGGTAGGTCCTCCAATGTCTATGTTTTCTATGGCTTCTTCATTTGTTACTCCTTCTTTTAAAATGGTTTGCTTGAAGGGATATAAGTTTACGACAACAAAATCAATGGTATCGATGTTTAATTCCTTTAATTGTTTTTTATGTTCTTGTTTGTCTCTTCTTGCTAAAATTCCTGCATGTACTACTGGATGAAGCGTTTTTACTCTTCCATCTAAACATTCTGGAAATCCTGTTAATTCTGATATTTCCATTACTTCTACTTTTTCTTCTTTTAGTTTCTGATAGGTTCCTCCTGTAGATATGATTTCAATTCCTTGTTTTTCTAATCCTTTTGCAAATTCTACTATTCCTGTTTTGTCTGATACACTAATTAATGCTTTCATAAAACATCCCTTCCTTTCTCAATAGAACTTTTCTTAATTTCTTGCTTATTATACTACTTTTTTTATGCCAATTCAAGTTCTTTTCCTATCCTTCCTTTATATATCTATATATTTCTCCCCAGTTGCTAACTTCTTTTACATATTCATTTGGTTCTAATTTTTTCATTTCCTTATCTCTAAAATAAATTGTTTTAATTTTGTTTTCTGATAATCTTTTACATACTTCATAAGAATCATCAATCATAATATCTATCTTTTCTTTTTGTGCAACATGTAGTTTATCTTCTTGTTTCCAATAGTATTTATTAAATTGTATTTCTTCTTCTTGTAATTTTTGCATGGCAAAATCTTTCATTTTTTCTAGCGTTATTCCTCTTGCTGATATGATAATTAGTTCATTTCCTTCTTCTTGCAACATTTTGATAACATCTTTGGCTCCTGGTACTAGTGGTGTTTGTTTTGACAATTTTAAAAAATAGTTATTAACAAAATTCATTCTTTCTGCTTCTGTCCAATGATATCTATCTCTTAAATAGTGTTCCTTTCGATTGATGATTCCTCCTTTTTTTAATTCTATATAATCATATAATTCTCCATATGTTTTTAATACTCTTTCATAGTCCAATATAACGCCATCTACATCTATTCCTATTTTCATTGCTTTTCTCCTTTTTTTGTTTTATTTTACCACAAAACATTTTGAAAAGAAAGTATTTGTCTTAGAATATTTAAAGTTCTAACCAACTATTTTAAAGAATACAATTAAACAAAAGTATTCAAAATGGGGGTTTGCCTAAAATGAAATGTATATCAATTGAAGAACGTGCTATTAGTTTGGCACAATATATATTAGAATCAAAAGATACGGTAAGAGGAGCAGCTAAAAAATTTGGAATTTCAAAATCAACGGTACACACGGATGTAACACAAAAGAACGGTAAGAAAAATGGACATATAAGGGAGAGGATTGCTCCTATGCTTCCAGAAAGTATTGAGATTAAAGGTGTTTTCTTGAGTGAGAAAAATCCTGTTGTAAAGTTGGAATTGGTAATTAAATAAATGTAAATTAGATACATATTAGTATTGACAAAATTATGTAAATACAATATAATTAAATAGAAAAAATTTTATCTAACAGGGAACTATTAATAAGCAACTTGGAGAGTAAAACATCCAAAATAATTAAGGAGGATGTAAGCATGAAAGTAAAACAGAGAGGGATAAATCCATCTAATTGGAAAAAAGATGTAAGATGTCCACATTGTCAAACACTACTAGAAATAACAGTTAAAGATATTTCTATTAGAACAGAAGCAAACAGGAATTTCTGGGGGACAAAAAAGATAACAACATATTTTCGGGTAAAATGTTCAGAATGCAATGGGAAATTTAGGATACTAAAAGAAAATTTGCCAGAAAGAATAATTGATTACTTATACGACCACAGAGATCCAAATGATTTTCTTATAGACTTTATTACATGCTATTTTTCATGACAAAAGACAAAAGAAAACTATGTTAAAATGTACCCTTTGTCAAGGACATTTTGAAAAAAAGATTTAAGCAACCATTAAAAGATGATTTCTGTACTCAACAGGAGTCATCTTCTTGGTATAGATTGTCCTAATTTTAATTCTTTTACTTTTTTATAATATGTTGGACTTATATAATGAACTCCTTGATCCGAATCTATAAAAGCATCTTTGGCTAATTTTATTTTTAATAATTCTAATGTTGTTATTGAATTGTATGTTATTAGAAACATTATAAGCTAATATTTCATTTGTAGAAGAATCCTTTATTGTTGATAAATATGTCTTTTGCCCATTTCCATAAAATAAGTAGGTTATGATAAAGATGAAAATTTCAAAAAAAGAGTTATAAAAAAAGTAAGAGTTAGGGTAGAATGTGATATAAGTAATGAAAATTAGTAACCGTACAATAGCACTTACTCCATATTAAGACTACCTTACACTCATACCCACACCATGCACGTGGAATGTTGCTCAGTGCTATATCTAAAGAATTAGACAAAATAGTTTGAGTTTACTGCTTTTGAGAATTTTATTAGCTTTGATAGAAATGGTAAAAATAAGGTTAAAAGAACAGAAAATGATGAAATTAAGGTAACGATAGAAGTTGATATGGTATGCGGAGCAGTATAATTTGATTAAAAAAATATATATGAATGTCTGGAGATAAAACTTAATTGGAAGTGTTTGGAAAAGCACTTTCTTTTTTTGAGTTTTTGTGATAATATAATGAAAATTTCAAGCTGGAGCAATTAAATATGCAAAAGAGCATGGAATTTATTGTAGATATTTAAGAAATGGTGATACCGATTTAAGAGATTTCTTAATTGAAGAAAAGGAGAAAATTTATGAGTGATAACCAAATAACAATACAACCAGAAGAATCATGTAAAATAATTGAAATAGTGTATTAACAGCACAATCAAAAGTATATACAGTTGTAAATTCTGCAATGGTACAAGCATATTGGGAAATTGGGCAAGAAATACACAAAGCATGTGGAGAAAATGATAGAGCAGAGTATGGTAAAAAGTTATTGCAATATTTGTCAGAACAATTAACAAAAGAATTTGGAAAAGGATTTACAGTTACAAATTTAAAATATATGAGGCAGTTTTATCGTGCTTTTCCAATTCGCCACACACTGTGTGACGAATTGAGTTGGTCACATTATAGATTATTAATGAGGGTCGAAGATGAAAAAGCTAGAAATTTTTATGCAGAAGAAAGTGTAAAATCTAAATGGAGTGTTAGACAATTAGAAAACCAGATTGGTAGATTTTATTATGAGAGATTATTAGCAAGTCAAGATAAAGAAAGCGTTGCAAATGAAATAGGATTACCAGAAAAAGTAGAGCCTAAAAATATTATAAGAGATCCTTATGTACTAGAATTTTTAGGATTAGAAGGAAATACAAGTTTTTATGAAAAAGATTTAGAACAAGCAATAATAGACCATTTACAAAAATTTTTACTAGAACTAGGAAGAGGTTTTTCATTTGTGGCAAGACAACAAAAAATAACATTTGATGGCAGACATTTCTTCATAGATTTGGTCTTTTACAACTATATATTAAAATGTTTTGTAATAATAGATTTAAAATTAGGAGATTTAACACATCAAGATTTAGGACAAATGCAAATGTATGTAAATTACTATACAAGAGAAATGATGAATGAAGGAGATAATCCACCAATAGGAATTGTATTATGTGTAGATAAAAGTGACCAAGTTGTAAAATATACTTTACCAGAAGATAATAATCAAATATTTGCTTCAAAATATAAATTATATTTGCCAACAGAAGAAGAATTTAAGAAAGAATTGAATTTAGAAAACTATGTTAAAAAAGCTGAAGAAGAGGGAATATAAAATGAGAATAGGAATTGATATAGACAATTGTATATCTAATTTTGATGATACATTATTAAAAGAATATTTAAAACATGATAAAGAGTTAAGAAACACAGGAATTATAAATGAAAATCCAGAATATTTAAGAAAAGGAATGTTTGATTGGATAGAGGAAGAAGAAAATAGTTTTTATAATGCAAATATTGAAAGCTTTGCAAGAAAGTTAAAACCAATAGAAGACTCATCTTATTACATAAAAAAATTAAAGAATGATAGACATGAAATATACATTATAACTGGAAGAAATAATGGAGAATATACAAATCCTAATGAATTAACAAAAGAATGGTTAAATAAATATGATATTGTTTATGATAAACTAATATTTACCAATGCTTATGACAAACATGCAAAAACAGTAGTATGTTTAGAAAATAATATTGACTTAATGATTGAAGATAGTACAAGAATAAGTTTAGATTTAATCAGAAATGGTATTAAAGTTTATACAATGAATACAAGATATAATCAAAAAGAACAAACATTAGATAGAGTTTCAAAATGGAAAGAAATATATGAAAGAATTAGTAAAATAAATAAAAAAGAAGATACTCAAAAAATAAATGTTATTTTAGATACAGATATATATAACGAATGTGATGATCAATTTGCATTAGCTTATTTATTAAAATCACAAGACAAATTCAATATTGAAGCCATTACAATAGCACCATATCATCATGATAATAATATATCAATAGAAGAAGGAACAGACAAAAGTTATAACGAAATTATTAAAATATGCAATTGGTTAAATTTTGACTGGACTAACAAAGTATTTAAAGGTTCAACAGACTATGTAGTAAATCGCTATAATGAAGAAAATGATGCAGTAAATAAGATAATTGAAATTGCAAATAAGAATGATAAAACTTATATTTTAGCCATAGGAGCAATAACAAATGTAGCTATTGCCATAAAGAAAGAGCCTAAAATAGTAGATAAAATTGAAGTCATTTGGCTTGGAGGACATAGCTTTTTAAATAAAGATAACAAGGAATTTAATTTCAAACAAGATGTACAAGCGGTAAGAAGTGTTTTTGAATCAAAAGTAAAATTAACTATTATACCTTGTAAAAATGTAGCATCAAATTTAAGAACTTCAATATATGAATTAGAACATTTTTTAAAAGGAAAAAGTGAATTATGCGACTACTTATGTCAAAGATTTTATAATGATGGAGTACATGGTATTCAAGAAAGAAGAGTTATTTGGGATATTAGTGTTATAGCTTATATGATTAACAAAGAATGGTTTGAAACTAAAGAAGTTAGTTGCCCAAATATTAATGAAGATACATCTTATGAACTAACAAAAAATAATCATAAAATAACAGTAGTTAATTACTTAAATGTTGATAAAATATACAAAGATTTATTTAGTAAGTTAGGAGAAATTTAATGAAATTATATGTAATTAGACATGGATTGACAAATTGTAATGTTGAAAAAAAGTATAATGGAAAATTAGATGAAGATATAAATGAAACAGGAATATTACAAGCCAAAAAAGCACAAGAAATTATTAGAAACTTAAATATTGATTTAATTATTTGTTCGCCGTTATTAAGAACTAGACATACTTGCAATATTATAAATGTAAATGATGTTCTAGTAATTTTTGATAACAGAATTGAAGAAAGAGACTGTGGTATATATACAGGTAAAGAACTTGGAGAATTTTATTATACTGATTATTGGAATTATTATTCTAAAATTAAAGTAGATGGATTAGAAAGTATACAAGATTTATTTAAAAGAATTAGAGATTTCTTAGATGAAATAAAGGAAAAATATAGAGATAAAAATATTCTTTTAGTAACACATGGTGGAGTGGCAAGAGCAATATATTTTTATTTTAATGAATTGCCAAAAGATGGAATGATACAAGAATTTGGATCAAGTAATTGTGGAATTACAGAATATGAAATATAAGGAGAAATATATGAATTGACAAAAGAATTAGCATTACAATGGACATGAGATAAGTGGATATAACTATTTAAAAGATAAAGGATATGATGAAGAATATTGCAATATATGTATAACACATTCATATTTGAATAATGACATTATTTGCACAGCTGGAGGAGTTCCAAATCCACAAGATAAACCTTTTATAGCAGAATTTGTAAAAACACATGTTAATAAAGAAACAAAATTTAAGCAAATATGATGTAAAAATTCACCAAATGAACCACTAAAAAATGCCAGTTAGAGTTTTAAAGTTCACTAAATGTACTAAATTTTATAAAAATATGGAGATTAGTTCACCAAGTGTACTTGAATTTGGTTAAAATTTAAAATAAAGAAAATTGAAAAAATTTCAAAAAAATGATTGACAAAAAATGTAAAATAGTATATACTAAGTTAAATTAAAAATCAAACAAGTCAAATTAGTATAAAAAAAATTATTTAAATCTTTTAGAAATTAGAATCAAAAATTTCTCAATTCAAAATCCAAATCATTAAAATCTTATATAGTTTAAATATCTGAGGTCATCATTATTGTAATCCAAAATAAAAAAATAATCTAAATTTTTATAGAATTACCAATCCCCATCATAAAAATATTTTATAGAAAAAAGTTGATTTTAAAAATAAATTGTTAATAAAACACTCCAAACCTTAAATTTTATCCACCAAAATGACCTCAGATATTTAAGCTATATAAGTAGAAAGGAAAACATGTTAGCAATTACCAAAAGTATGGCATTACAAGGACTAGAAGGGTATTTAGTATCCATCCAAGTAGATATATCAAATGGACTTCCCAACTTTCAAATAGTTGGATTACCAGATGCCAGTGTAAAAGAATCAAAAGAAAGAGTAAAAGCAGCCATTAGAAACACAGGGTTAGAATTTTTAAGCAGAAAAATTATTGTCAATTTATCACCAGCCAATACCAAAAAAGAAGGCTCTATGTTTGACTTATCAATAGCAATAGGAATTTTAATTGCCAGTAAAATAATAAGAGATTCTAAATTAGAAAAGATATTAGAAGAAACCATTTTCATAGGAGAATTATCATTAAATGGAAAAATAGAAAAAACAAAAGGAATTTTACCAATTTGCATAGAAGCCAGAAAACTAGGAATCAAAAAAATTATTTTACCAAAACAAAATGCAAAAGAAGCATCTATTTTAAAAGAAATAGAAATATTACCAGTAGAAACATTAAAAGAAGTAATCCAATATTTAAATGGAAAAGAAAAAATAAAAAAAGAAAAAAACATCAATATAAATTTAGAAAAAAGTCCTATCTATGAAATTGACTTTTCAGAAGTAAAAGGGCAAGAAAATGCAAAACGAGCTTTAGAAGTAGCAGCAGCAGGAGGGCATAATTGTTTGTTAATTGGCTCTCCTGGTTCTGGAAAAACCATGTTAGCCAAAAGAGTAGCAACTATCTTACCAAACATGAAAATACAAGAAGCATTAGAAGTTACTAAAATATATAGTATATTAGGATTAACCTTAAACAAAGAACCGCTAATTACCAAAAGACCCTTTCGAAGTCCTCATCATACCATCACTCCAATATCCTTAGTAGGAGGAGGAGCCAGTCCAAAACCACGGAGAAATTAGTTTATCACATTTAGGAGTATTATTTTTGGATGAATTACCAGAATTTAATCGAAATGCACTAGAAGCTTTGCGAGTACCATTAGAAGACAGAAAAGTAAGTATTAGTAGAGTAAATGCAACCATTACCTATCCATGTCAATTCATGTTAATTGCTAGTATGAATCCTTGTCCATGTGGTTATTATGGGAGTAAAGAAAAAACGTGTTGTTGTAAAGAAGAACAAATTAAGCAATATAAAAACAAAATTAGTGGACCACTATTAGACAGAATTGATATTCATATTGAGGTAGACCCAATAAATTATCATCAACTAGAACAACAAAAAAAAGTCCAAACTTCGCAAGAAATAAGAAAAAGAGTAAATCTTGCAAGAAAAATACAATTAGAAAGATATAAGTCATATTACATATTTTCGAATTCTGAACTAACACCACCATTAATCGAAAAATTTTGTCAATTTGATACAAAAGGTAAAAAAATATTAGAAACAGCATTTATAAAACTAGCTTTAAGCACAAGGGCTTATCATAGAATTTTAAAAGTAGCTAGAACAATTGCAGACTTAGAAGAAAGTCAAAAAATACAAGCAAGACATTTAGTAGAAGCAATTCAATATAGAAGTTTAGACAGAAAATAAAAGACAAATCAAACAAAAAAGAGGTGAATTAAATTAGAAAAAATAACAATACAAGACAATAGATATCCAGAACAATTAAGAAAAATAGAAAATCCACCCAAACAATTATATGTAAAAGGAAATATAGAATTATTAAAAACCAATATTATTTCCATAATAGGTTCTAGAGCATGTTCAGAAAATGGAAGAAAACTAGCACATCAATTTACACAAGAATTAGTTTATCAAGGAATTACTATTGCAAGTGGTATGGCAAGAGGAATCGACACCATAGCTCATCATACTACTTTACAAGAAAAAGGAAAAACCATAGCTGTATTAGGAAGTGGATTTTACCATATCTATCCAGAAGAAAACAAAGAGCTATATCAACAAATCATACAAAAAGATGGTTTAGTGATTACAGAATACCCACCAAAACAAGAAGTGAAATCAGAAAATTTTTTAAAAAGAAACCGAATTGTAAGTGGATTAGCATTAGGAATTTTAGTAGTAGAAGCAAGTCACCGAAGTGGAACTAGTGTTACAGCAAGATTGGCTAAAAAACAAGAAAGAAAAGTTTTTTCTATACCACATGAAGTAAATAACAAACATGGAGTAGGAACAAATCGATTAATTCAAAAAGGTGCCATAATTGTTACAAATGCAAAAGATATCATAAAAGAATTTCCATTTTTAACATATAAAATGCCAGAAAAAGAGAAAATAGAAGAAATACAAATACATAAAAAAAGGAAGTTTTGTAACAATCATGAATATAATGAGATTTATCAACTAATCACAAAAAATCCCATTACATTAAACGAAATTTATGAAAAATCAAATAAAACAATCAGTCAGATTAATACTATTGTATTAATGCTAGAGTTAGAAGGATATATAAAAAAAGTAGCAGGAGGATATGAATGTATTTTCGAGGAGAAATAGGTAGATGGGGAGAAAGTTTAGCTTGTAAATACTTGCAAGAAAATCAATATAAAATTATAGAAAGAAATTTTCTATGTCGACAGGGAGAAATCGACATTATAGCAAAAGACATCATAAAGCAGGAACTTGTATTTATCGAAGTAAAAACACGTTCCAACTTAAAATATGGAGCTCCAATAGAAGCAGTAAATGAGCAAAAACAAAAACATATCAAAAGGGTAGCGAAATATTATATTTATAAAAAGCATATTAATCATATTGCAGTAAGAATCGATGTAATAGAAGTATATTTAAAAAAACAGCATTGTAAAATTAGCCATATTAAGCAAATTTTTTGATTCATTTTAAAAATCCATTAATAATTTCTGTTTCGGCTTCTTTTTCAGAAAGACCCAAAGTCATCAATTTTACTAATTGTTCACCAGCAATTTTTCCGAATGGCAGCTTCATGTATCAAATTGGCATCCACATTATTTGCTGTAATTTCTGGAGTAGCTGTTACTTTTGCAAAATCTTTTATAATAGCATCACATTCGCTATGAGCAAAACATTTATGATTTCCATAAATCTTGGAAATAAAAAATTGTTCGGAAACATCAGTTGCAACAGACCTTGAAGTAACATGAGTACTTGCATTTTCTCCATTTAATGTTACATCAAATATGGTTTTGGCAAATTGTTTTCCATGTGTCATAATTTTTTCAGATACAATAAAATTTGTAAGTTCTTCTAATATGCCTTTTGTTTGCCTTATGGTAGAATCTACCCCTTTTAATTGGCAACTTTCCATTTCCATACTGCTTTTTGCTTTTAAATAAACTTCTGTAATAGGGTTTAAAATTCTTTTTCCTTCTCCCATACCTTCACCATAATGTTTTTCAATATATTTAACTTTTGCACCTTCTTCTAAGAAAAAGCGATGAATACCATCATGTTGTGAATTTTTATGATGATCATTATGAATTCCACATCCTGCTATAATGGTTACCTTAGCATTTTTTCCAATGTAAAAATCATTATAAACTAAGTCATGTAATCCACTTTGTGTTAAAATGACAGGTATATGAATAAATTCAAAAGGAGTGTTTTCTTTGACATAAATATCAATGCCAGGTTTATCTGTTTTAGTAACAATATTTACATTTTTAGTTACTTTTTTCTCAATTCCTTCCCCATTTTTTCTAATATTATAAGCACCTTTTGAAAGATTTTCTAAATGAGAGACTTCTTGTAAAAGATTTTTATCAATAGAATCTATCTTTTCGCTCATCGTTCCACTCCTTTCTTTATTTTTGCACTTTATAGCACGAAGTTTTAGTAAAAGTGTTATTTAAAATTTCTGTACTCTTTCCAATTTTTTGTATTTTTCCAGATTTCATTAAAATAACTTCATCAGCAATGTGTAAAATTCTTTCTTGATGTGAAATAATAAGGGTTGTCCCCTTTATTAATTCTTCCATTTTTTCAAATACATTTATTAAGTTATTAAAACTCCATAAATCAATACCAGCTTCTGGCTCATCAAAAATAGTTAATTTTGCTTTTCTCAATGACACCGTTGCAATTTCAATTCTTTTTAATTCACCACCAGATAAAGAATTATTAATTTCTCGATCCACATATTCTTTGGCACATAATCCTACTTTGGATAATACTTCACAAGCTTCCATTTTTGTCATCTCTTTTTTGGCAGCTATTTTTAATAAATCATAGACAGTTAGTCCTTTAAATTTAATTGGTTGTTGGAAAGCAAAGCTAATACCTAAATTTGCTCTTTCATTAATATTAAGGTTAGTAATGTCTTTACCA
>CASUIT010000004.1 GCA_949455995.1 uncultured Clostridia bacterium | reverse complement strand
TTTTTATTTTATTATCTTGAATATATTTTCTTAAATGGTCGCATAATTTGTCTATCTGTTGTAAAAATTCATTATGCTCCATTCTTTTATAGTTTTTCTGCATTTTACACTCTCCTTATAAATCTATATAATTCTTTATGTCTAATTTATATCACAACTTTACAATTTTTCATAGTGTTTTTCCAATATTTACAAAACATATTTCCCCTTATATTTGCTTAATTGCCGTAAAATCTCCAATAAAAATAATGTCAAGAGCGAGTGATAACGAGTTTATTTACTCTTGATATTATTTTTATTGAAGATTAAAATTAGTCTGCAAATGTATAGGGCAAATTTCTCAATGTTCTTGACCTACATAATTTTATAAGTCCAAAAAATACTAAAATTTTGATCTATAAAAAAATAGACATCAGCCCATATGTACTGACACCTATTTAATAAAGATTCTCTATAACCTATTTTAATAAATTCTTTCTAATGTTTGAAATATCTAACTTTACATCATATATACTAACCAACACAACCTATACCTGTTATGCCTACCATAGACACAATCGTAAATTATCTAGTATTCCAAACACTTTACTCAATCTCCTCAAAATTATTTTCTGTGTTTCCACTTACCACTTAAGCAACTACTTTAACTTTCACACCCAAATTTTGATGTTTTTCTTTTCCAAATCTGCCTTTTTCTTCAAAAGTTATAATCTCGGAAACTATATCAAAATCAAGTATTACATGTTCTCTTTTAGTTGTAGCACTGCCACGCATTCCACATGACTTGTAAATGGAAACATATCAACTGGTTGCATATTCTTTATCTCATATAAATTCTCCATTTTCTCTAAATCCCTTATTAAAGTAGCTGGATTGCAACTAATATAAACTACTTTTTTGGGTTTTATTGCCAAAATATTTGCAATACTTTTAGCATCCAAGCCTTTTCTTGGTGGATCTACTAAAATCACATCTGGGTATACTCTTCTTTTATGTATCAAACTGTCAAAAACTTCTTCGACATCTCCTGCTATAAATTCTACATTCTCTACTTGATTTAATTTTGCATTTTCTTTTGCCATTTCTACTGCTTCATCAATAATTTCAATCCCATATACTTTTTTTGCATAAGATGACATAAATAAAGAAATGGTACCAATTCCACAATATAAATCAAATACTACATCTTCTTTGCTAATGTCTGCTTGTTCTATTGCTTCTTGGTACAACTTTTCTGCTTGTATTGGATTTACTTGATAAAAAGATAATGGTGATATTTTAAAAGTATATTCTCCTAATTTGTCTTTAATATAGCCATTTCCATATAACGTTATATTTTCTTTTCCTAAAATAACATTGGTATCTTTGGTATTACTGTTTTTTATAATGGTTTTTACTTCTGGAAAATTTTTTATGATTTGTTTGGTTAACTCCTTTTCTTTTGGTATTTGTTTTGCGTTTATTACGATAATACACATAATTTCATTGGTCTTTATTCCAATTTTTGTTATAATGTGTCTTACTAATCCTTTTTTTTCCTTTTCATTATATATACTAATATTATTTTTTACAATAAAGTCAAATATAAATTTGGCTATTTTTTCTGTTTTTTGATTTTGTAGAAAACATTCACAAATAGGTATAATTTCGTGCGTCCTATTGGCAAATACTCCTATTAATGGTTTTCCATTTTTGCCTATTCCTACTGGATATTGCGCCTTATTTCTATAATGATATGGATTTTGCATTCCTAATACTGGTTGTACTTGCTTTTCTTCTTTTAATGTTTTGTTTACTAAACTTTGAATGGCATTTTGTTTTATTTTTAGTGTTTCTTCATATTGTATATGCCTTAGGCTACAACCTCCACATCTTTGATAGGTTTTACAATCACTTTGTTTTCGTTTATTAGAAGGCTTTAAGATTTCTAATACTTTTCCAAAAGCATGTGAGGTTAAAACCTTCACTATTAAAATTCTTACTTTTTCTCCTTTTAGACAATTTGGTATAAATATTGTAAAGTTATTTATTTTTGCAATTCCTTCTCCTTTAAATCCGTTATCTATAATTTCAACTGTATATTCTTTGTTTTTCTTTATAGAATGGTTCATCTTAGCCCTCCGTTCTTAGTCTAATCTTCTATGCTTTATTATTAAAATTTTTCATTTGTTCTTCTATTGTATCTTCACTATGTCTCATGGCTAAAATAGTTTTTTCAAATAATTCATTTAATTCCCAATCTAGCTGCTTGGCTCCTTGTTTTATGGTTTCTCTTGAACAACCTGCTGCAAATTTTTTGTCTTTAAATTTCTTTTTTAAACTAGATACTTCCATGTCTTTTGTACTTTTGGATGGTCTCATTTTTGCAGCTGCCCAAATAAGTCCTGTTAGTTCATCTACTGCAAATAATATTTTCTCCATTTCCTTTTCTGGTTTAATTTCAGAACAAATTCCATATCCATGACTACAAATTGCATGTATCATTTCTTCACTGGCATTGATTTCTTTTAATAATTCAGGTGCTTTTTGACAATGTTTTTCTGGATATTTTTCAAAATCAATGTCATGTAATAGTCCTACTAATCCCCAAAATTCTTCTGGTTCTTTTTTTTGTTTGGCAAAGTATTTCATTACTTCTTCTACGGTTAGGGCATGTCTTATATGAAATTCCTCTTGGTTATATTTTTTTAATAAGTCTAGTGCTTCTTTTCTTTCCATTTTTCTTTTCTCCTTTTTCTTAGCTTTCCCATACTAATTCTTGTATTAAATCGTGTACAGAAACAATTTCTTTTATCTTACTTACATTGCTTCCACAAAAGATGAGTCCTTCGTCTACCTTTCCTTTTACGGAATTGATTAGTGCTTTTGTGATACAATATGGACTGTTTGCTACATCACATGTTTTGATACATTGATAGCATTTTTCTATTTTGCTTTTTTGATTTTCCATTTTCTTTATAAAATTATTATTAATAGCTCTTCCTGGCATTCCTACTGGACTTTTTATTATTTTTATGTCTTCTTCTTTGGCTTTGATGTATGCTTTTTTAAATTCGATGGATGCATCACATTCATAGGTTGCTACAAATCTTGTTGCTATTTGTACTCCACTTGCTCCTAATTTTAGAAATTTTTGGATATCTTTGGCATCCCATATGCCTCCTGCTGCTATTACTGGAATATGTTTTTTACTTTGTTTTTCAATTTCTTTTATATAGTTTACAATTTCTTTTGTAATGGTTTCTAATTTGGGTTTTGTTTTTTCTTTTAGTTCTTCTTTTTTAAATCCTAAATGCCCTCCTGCTTCTGGTCCTTCTATGATAATCATGTCTGGTACGTAATGATATTTTTTGATCCAGTGTTGTACGATTAATTTACAACATCTAAATGATGATACGATTGGTGCAATTTTTGTATTACTTCCCTGTACATATTCTGGTAGTTCTTTTGGTATTCCTGCTCCTGATATGATTAAATCTATTTTTTGTTTTACACATTCTTTTACTATTTCTGAATAGTTTTTTAATGCTACCATGATGTTTGCTCCAATTATTTTATCTTCTCCTGCAATTTGTCTTGCTTTTTTAATTTCTTTCCCAATGGCTCTTAAATTGGCTTTTCTAGGATCTTTTGCAAAGTCTTCTTCTTGGTATCCAATATCTGCTGTTGATAAGATTCCAATTCCTCCTTCTTTGCTAACATTTCCAGCTAATCGATGTAACGAAACACCTACTCCCATTCCTCCTTGAATAATTGGATATTTTGATTGTTTGTCTCCTACTTTGATCCCTTCCATATTTTTCCTCCTTATCTAGTTTTGTTTACTAGATTATCATTTATTGTATACCCTGTCAAGTTGTCGACTAAACATTCAAAAAACTTATTTCATTTTTTCTTTCATTCTAACCAATGTATTTAGAGCATCAATTGGCGTTAATTCATTTAGGTTAATTTTATCAACTTCATGAGCAATTTCTGCTAGTTTATAATTATATAAATCAAATTGCCCTTCTACTTGCTTTTTGTCTTGTTTTTCTTGTTTTTTTCCTGTTATTATGTTTTTTCTTTCTAAAGAACGCAATATTTCATTTGCTTTTTTGGTAACAGTATTTGGAACACCTGCTAAGCGAGCTACATGAATTCCATAACTTTCATCGGTTCCTCCTTTTACTATTTTTCGTAAGAAAATAACGTCTTCTCCTTTTTCTTTGACCGCAATAGAATAATTTTTTATTCCTTCTATTTTATCTTCTAAATGCGTTAATTCATGATAGTGTGTTGCAAATAGGGTTTTTGCTCCACATTTTTTTTCATCAGCAATAAATTCTGCAACTGCCCACGCAATGGATAAACCATCATAAGTTGATGTTCCTCTCCCTATTTCGTCTAAAATAACTAAACTGTTTTTTGTTGCTTCTTTTAATATGGTTGCTACTTCCATCATTTCTACCATAAAGGTACTTTGCCCCATACTTAGATCATCTGATGCTCCTACTCTTGTAAAGATTTTGTCTACCACTCCTATTTTTGCTACTTCTGCTGGTACAAAACTTCCCACTTGTGCCATTAGAGTAATTAATGCCACTTGCCTCATATAGGTAGATTTTCCTGCCATGTTGGGACCTGTAATAATGGATAATCGATTTTCTTGTTCGTCTAAATAGGTATCATTTTCTACAAAGGTTCCTGGTCCTAATATTTTTTCCACAACAGGATGTCTTCCATTTTTAATGTCAATACATCCTGCATTATTTACTTCTGGTTTGCAATAGTTCATGTCTTCGGCTACTTCTGCAAAGGATGTTAAAACATCTAAATTAGCTATCACTTCGCTGGTTTTTTGTAATCTTTTTATGTTTTTGGCTATTTCTTCTCTAATTTGTACAAAAGCATTATATTCTAATGTTACTACTTTTTCTTCTGCTCCTAATATTTGGTTTTCTAAGTTTTTTAATTCTTCTGTAATGTATCTTTCTGCATTTGTTAGGGTTTGTTTTCTAATAAATCGATCTGGTACTTGGTTTAAGTATGATTTGGTTACTTCTATAAAGTAACCAAATACTTTATTAAATCCTATTTTTAAGTTTTTTATACCTGTTTTTTCTTTTTCTTTGGCTTCTAATTGAATTAGCCAATTCTTTCCTTCTGTTTGTGCCGTTTTTAAGATGTCTATTTCTTCGTTATATCCTAATTTGATGATTCCTCCTTCTTTAATGGTCATGGGTGGTTCTTCTGTTATGGCACGATCTATTAGTTGATAAATGTCTTGTAATTCATCTAAATGATTAAATAATTCTTTTAATAGTTCTGCTTGACAATTACTTAATGCTTGTTTTACTTGTGGTAATTTCAATAAAGAATTCTTTAATGTAATCATGTCTCTTGCATTGGCATTCCCATATGCCATTTTTCCTGCTAAACGCTCCATATCATAGACTTTTTTTAAGTTTTCTATGATGTCTCCTCTTAACATTAAATTGTCTTTTAACTCTTTTACTGCCTCTAATCTTTTATTGATTTCTATTACATCTACTAATGGGTCGTTTAACCATCTTCGTAAACACCTTCCTCCCATTGAAGTGGCGGTTTTATCTAATACCCATAAAAGGGTTCCTTTTTTTGATTTATCTCTTAATTTTTCTGTTATTTCTAAGTTTCTTCTCGCATTGATATCTAATGCCATATATCTTGATATTTCATATACTACGATTTTATTGATATGATTCAAGGTGGTTTTTTGTGTTTGTTCTATATATTTTGTTAAAGCACAAATGGCACTAACTGCTAGTGGCTTTTTGGCAATTTCTTCTAACTTTTCTCCCTTATTATTTACAATACTAAATCTAGAACTTATCTTTTCTAATTCATTACTTGTAAAAAATGTTTCGTCCCAGTTTGTGATATAGGTTTCTTCAAATCTTTCTTTTATTTTTTTGATTTCTTCTTCACAATTTGCCATCATACTATTTACTACTAACTCAGATGGCATATATCTTGCTATTTCATCTAATAACATGGGAAAGTTATTGTTGTCTTTTATTTCTGCTGAATAAAATTCTCCTGTTGATATGTCACATATACTAATTCCAAAATAGATACCAGATTTAAAAATAGACATGATATAATTGTTTTTTCTTTCTTCTAACATGTTGCTTTCTACAAGCGTTCCTGGTGTGACAACTCGAACAACTCCTCTTTCTACTAATCCTTTGGTTATTTTTGGGTCTTGTAATTGTTCACAAATAGCTACTTTATATCCTTTGTTTACTAGTTTGGCAATATACATTTGAGCTGCATGATGGGGAACTCCTGCCATTGGCGCTCTTTCTTCTTGACCACATTCTTTTCCTGTTAAAGTTATTTCTAATTCTTTGGCAACTAGTATGGCATCTTCAAAAAACATTTCATAAAAGTCTCCTAGTCGATAAAATAAAATACAATCTTTATATTCTTCTTTTGTTTCTAGATATTTTTGCATCATGGGTGAATAAGTTGCCATATTTACATTTCTCCTTTCAAATACCACATATGTTCTGAAATTATTTTTAGATGTTGTATGGTTCCAATTAATTTTTTGTTTCCCTCAAAAATAACAACTTTATTACTATCGGTTCTTCCTGTTAGTAAGTTTTTATTATTTTTGCTTTCTCCTTCTACTAAAACTTTTTGAGTGGTTCCTATGTATTTTTGATTATTTTCTTGAATTTGATTTTCTACTAATGTTTTTAATTGGTCAAATCTTTTGTGTTTTTCTTCTTCTGGTACTTGATTCTTCATTTTTGCTCCTGGTGTTCCTACTCTTTTTGAATAGATAAACATATAGACTTGTTCAAATTTTACTTTTTTTACAACTTCTAATGTATCTTCAAATTCTTCTTTCGTTTCTCCTGGAAATCCTACGATGATATCTGTTGATAATTTTATATTTGGTATTTTCTTTTTCATTTTTTCAACTAGTGCTAGATATTGCTCTTTGGTATATTTTCGATTCATCTCTTTTAACACTTTGGTATTTCCAGATTGTAATGGTAAATGGATTAATTTGCATACTTTTTGGCAAGTTGCAATGGCATCTATTACATCATCTGTAAAGTCTTTGGGATGTGGTGATATAAATCGTATTCTTTGAATTCCCTCTATTTTATTAATGGCTTTTAGTAAAGTAGCAAAAGAATGGATTCCTTCATATTCTTCTATTGGTATTGCTTTTTCTTGTTCTACTTTTAAATAAGAATTAACATTTTGTCCTAATAATGTAATTTCTTGATAACCATTACTTGCAAGTTCTTTTACTTCTTCTATTATGTTTTTAGGACTTCTACTTCTTTCTCTTCCACGTACATATGGTACAATACAATAACTACAAAAATTGTTACAACCATTCATAATGGTAACTGATGCTTTTATGTTACTGTCTCTTTTTATTGGTATTCCTTCGTATATTTTTCCTTCAATTTCTATAATATCTTCTAGTTTTTTCTTTTCTTCTAAGGTTTTATATAAGTTTTCTGGAAATTTGTGTAAGGTATGTGTTCCAAATAAAATATCCACATAGGGATAACTTGCTTTTATTTTATTGGTAATGTGTTTTTCTTGCATCATACAACCACCAATAGCAATAATGACTCCGTTTTCTTGTTTTAATCTTTTTAATTCTCCTAATTTTCCAAACAGCTTGTCTTCTGCATTTTCTCTTACACAACAGGTGTTAAATACGATAATATCTGCTTTTTTGGGATCTTCTATTTTTTGATATCCCATTTCTTCTAACATACCAGCTAGTTTTTCTGAGTCGTTTTCATTTAATAGACATCCCATTGTTTGCATATGGTATTTTAATGTTTGATTTTGGTTAATTTTTTTTATTTTTTCGATATATTGTTTTTGTTTTTCTACTTCATTCATTTCTCTATTTTTACTACTCCTTCTTTTTTGCTTTATTTTATTATAAAATAAGCTATTTTTCAAGTTTTTTTCACTTTTTCTTATTTACCATAAGTTAATTTTTCTGTGGATTGTGTTTTTGTTATATAGGAATATTAATTTTTCCTATACAATAAAAAATCTAAGAAATTTATTTCTTAGATCTTTTAACCCTTATTAATATAACTTATAATTCATTCTCACAAAATAAACATTTATAATCCTAGTATATATGGACTTGCACTTGTACCATATACCTTTTAATTTTAAGTTAGACATTCCCTCACCTTCTTCCGTTTATTCGCTTTATTTTTAACTTTTAGCCATTTTTAATTGTTTTTAGTATAATTTTATATTTTTTTAATGTAGACAAAAAATTTCAATAAAAAAATCGTTTTGAACTTAATTTTTTAAATTCAAAACGATTTTTCTTATATACTTTTCTTGTATACCTTTCTTGTATATTATATGGTATACAAGAAATTTATTTATTTATAATCCATTTTCCTTTTTTCGTTGATCCTTGCCTACTTATGATATTTTTATTTTTTAAAATTGTTATATCTTTTTGTATCGTTGGCATAGCCAATCCTATTATTTTTGACATTTCCTTTTGTGTTATACTAGAATTTTCTTTTATTAATTCTAGTATTTCAGTTTGTGTTTTACTTAGTTTTTCCTGTTTATTATTCATTTTATTTTGAGATAAGTCATAAGTTCCATAATTTTTATCATAATATGATGGTCTTAAAAATGTCACTTCAAAAAAATCATCATATTTAAACTTTGGTTCTTTTAAACCTGCATTTCTCATAAGTTCTTTCATTCTTCCTATTCCAGTTCCAGCTTTTTCTATATAATGCGTTCTTCTTAGCAAATCTGCTATAATAGGATTTCTTGCTATACTTCTTTTACCAAAATTTTCATCCGTTATTCCTTTTGGCACTCCTCCAGGACTTACAATAGAAACTCTATCATCATATATTTCAATCATTACTCTTGCACTTTCTTCAAGATACAATCTGTGACATATTCCGATTAATAATTGCCTCTTTTAAGACCTCCTCTGGTATTTCTAATACCTCTTTTCTCGTAGCATTTCCTTGTTCTCTCATAACATCACTATTTATTAAATAAGTTAAATTTATATGTTTTTTTGCAAATGCTAATGAATCTTCAATATTGGTTATTATGTCTTTTTCACACTCTAGAGTATCTAAAATATAAACTCTATTTGTTCCTTTAAATGAAATACATGTTATATAATCTTGTATTAAAAATTTTTTTGGATTTTTAGCAAAGAATATTATTCCTGCATTTGTAAACACATATTCATTGCCAACTTTTTCCAAGCAATTCAAGTTTGTTAATAGTTCTTCTTTTTGTAAAGTTTCACTTATATTCGATAATTTAAAAATTTATTATATGCATCTATATCAAAATCTTCTGGATATTTTGCCTTTTTATTTATTATTCTATCAAATTGTATCTTTCCACCATCTTCAAGATATTCTCTGATTTCATTTCTATTCATTTTTTGGCACATAGCTCCAGCTCTTAAATAATACCCTTCACTTGATGAATATGGTTTATCTTCTCCTTCTGGCACATTCACAATAATAACATTATCAACAACTTCTACCTTTACATTTATTCTTGGTTCAATTTGACTTATTTGATTTTATATATTAGCTCTTTGATTATTTGATATATCTGTCCCTACAATATTTCCTTCATCATCTACACCTATTAGTATTTTTCCACCCATACTATTAGCAAAAGCTACAACTTCAACTGCAAACTTTTTACCTAAATTCTCTTTAAATTCTAGTGTATAACCTTCTCCTTCTTTTATAAGTACTCCTAGTTCTTGTTTAGTCATTTTTACCGCCTTTCTTCGCATATCTTACAAACAGAATAGCCATCTTTTATTAAATTTTTCTCTTTAGTTGTAATTTCTTTTATATACTTTGGTTCTGTATTTGTTACTATTGAACAATCTTCATAATGGTATTTTTTAGTTTGTACATTTACTACTAAATTAATATTTGGACTTTTCTTCTGTCTTTTTTTAGAATATGTTTTTTTAAATTTCTCAATAAATTTCGTTGTTAAAACTCCTCTATTATCTTCTCTAATACTTCCATCACTATAATTTATTTTTACTTTATCTTCAACATTATAACAAAACATACACAATTCGTATTCTGTATCAATGCTTTTAACTTCTATAAGTATTCCTGTTGGTATTTGATTTTTTCCTTTATATTGAGGACTAACCCTATATAATAATCTTATATATTGTTTTTCATTTTCTTTTATGTAGTTTTCTATATCATTTTCAATATGCCACATTATTTTTTTATTTAAATCTTCTGTTCCAATAAAAATGTTTCTTTTATCATTCTTTTTTGCTGATAATCTATAAGCAATGCAATGGCATCTTTGAAAAATACCACTATTACTAATTATTTCACTCCATCCACTTGGATCTGGATATTTTAAATGCTTTTCTGTTCTTATTGATAAAGTATTTCTACTAATTATTGCAATTGCCCCACTTGTTCTAGCATATTCATCTATTTTGTAATACTGTGGTACTCCTTCAATAATATCATAATCATTTTTTGTAAAAAATGTTTTTCCATTATTAACAATTTCTGTATATTCTTCTAATTTGTTTAAATTCTTTGCTAATATTTCCTTTATAATATATTCTTTATTACTAACCATTTTTTCTCCTATTTTCTAAATTATTGAGTTCATATTCTATTTTAGATTTAATATTATCTTTTATATATTCTTTTTCTTGTAAATAATCTCCATTGTTTAATACAAAGTAAAAAGAACCAACCTTTATATTTGAATTATCAAGTTCCTTTTTGCTCACATTTACTTTAGTAACATCTCCATCATATATATCCATATAATACTTTTTAGTTTTTTCATCATAATTAACATATACAAATTCTGTATCATATGAATAATCTAACATACAATCTTTTATTATTCCTTCCAATTGTTCCTTATATTTTTGTGCTAATTCCAAGTCATTATATACTTCATTATAGAAACTTTTATCAATTGTTATTTGATTTTTAGGATTATCTAATGCATTCTGTAGTTCTTGTATGAAATCACTAATCTCTTTATTTTTTTCATTAGTTATTGTATTATTAAGTTCATTGTTAATTAATCTATCCATGTTCCTCCTAAAAAATTATTTTATATTTATAGCAATAATATACCATACTTTCTTGTATTTTTCCATAAATTTACTTAATTTTTTATTTTTATATAGCTATAAAATCAAAAAAGATGAAATTGTAATTATTATTTTTTACAAATCATCTTTCAAATATGTGAAAATCTTATTATTCTAAATTGATGCTAGGAGGAAACCTTTGCTATCACTATATTTTAATTTTTCGTCATAAGAGAATAAAATCGTTATTACCAATGCTATTAAAGTGATTCCTTTATTTGATTTTTTCTTCATTTTATTTCCTCCTTTGTAATTGTTAAGTATTCGAAAAATAAGTTATTTTTAATTTTTTTTTTATTATATTTTTATTAAAAATTTATGTCAATATCTTACAGCTCGTATTATGTGGATTATTACTTAATTTATAAAATCATCCATAAAACAAAATGTAACATTAAAATTGTAATAATGCTATTCCATTGTTACAACAATTGTTGTATAATGTAAAATATAAATAAAGTAATGGAGGAAATAATGGGAAAGTTTGATTCTTTAATAAAAACACATACTAATAAAAGGAGTTTTTTATGTAATTATACAAAATATTATAAGAAAGGTCGTCTTTCAAATTCTGTTGATTATTCTTATTTTGAAAATTTATTTGCACTTGATCTTTTAGATAAAAATAAAAAGAAAAACTATAATGAAGATCTTATTTCTTTATGGGGAATTCTAGATATGAGAAGTTATATTGATTATATTTTAGGGAATACCATTAATTTATATTTTGTAGATGGTTTTAAAAGAATTCCTGTTAATCAACTAAATGATTATAATTATATGCCTGAAGATAGTAGAAAATCAAGTCTTCTAGATATTAAATATATAAAACATTTATCTTTAGAAAATATAAACTTTAAAAACTTATTTTTAGCTACTTATGAAATTCAGGATATGAATAATGATTTTAGACCTTATGTTTTACTTTTTCATAAAAATGAAAAAAATGATTTTATTGAAATTGGATATGGTTATGACTCGAATAATAATGGAGATATAGAATTATTTATCGATTCTTTTAATTATCCTATATTTCTTAGTCCAAAAGGTTGGCTTGTTTTACCATTGACCAAAAAGAAAGTAAAATTAGATGTTTATGATTTTATCAAAGATACAGATATTCAAAAAATACAAAGACAACCAAAAAATAATGATACAAATTAAAACTACATAGGAAAGTATTTTTTCTACTTTCTTATGTAGTTTTTTCTATGCAAGACCATATTTTTTCTTGAATTTATCTGCTCTACCACCTACTGTGTCTTGTCTTAAATTACCTGTCCAGAATGGATGACATTTTGAGCATACATCTACTTTTAAGTCTTTTTTGGTAGATCCTACTTCTAGAATATTACCACATGCACATGTGATGGTTGTTTTGTTATAGTTTGGATGTATTCCTTCTTTCATGTCTTTTCACCTCTTTCTCCTGTTTAAAATATTTTGACTGCTTTTTATCATAACATATTTTTTTGCTTTTTTCAAGCTTTATCTTTGATTTTGTTCATTTTGTTGTTCTTGTTGCATATATTGTGCTGAATATAACATTTCTTTTTTTATGGATAATTTGTTCATTAATTTTGCCATAATATTAAATATACAAGCTATTATGATAAGAATCATTCCGATTTTTTTCCAATTATTTTTTAGCATGCTATTTCTCCTTAAATAAAAATATTACCTATTTTATTATACTTTTATTTTTGCGAATTGTCAATAATTTCACGTATTTTAGGTTATACTACTTTTGGTGATTTAAAATGAATAAGAAAAAAGGATTTATTTTTGCAATTCTAATTGCTATTTTATTAATTGGTATTGGAATTTTTATTTATGTAAAAAATAATAATTTGGCTACTAAAAAAGATAGTTATGAAACTGAAAAAACCTCTGTTAGTGATACAAATACTTCTAATAATACGACAAAAGATTCAAATACTTCTTCTGCCCCTAATGAAGTAACCAAAAGTATAACAGAATCGGGTGGAATGACACCACCTACGCCAACAGAAGAACAAATTGCTACCTTTACTACCAAAATTTATTCCAATGATGCTGCTAGACAAAACAATATTTCTATTACTTGTCAGACATTGAATGGAACAATCATTCAAAATGGTTCTACTTTTTCTTTTTGCCAAACAGTAGGACAAGCCTCTAGCAGTAAAGGATACCAAAAAGCAGATATTTTTGATAAATATGGTAATAAGAAAAAAGGATTGGGTGGTGGAAATTGTCAAATTAGCTCTACCTTATATAATGCTGTTTTATCAGTACCTAGTTTATTGGTTACTGAAAGACATGCTCATAGTAATTTAGTTCCTTATATTGCAAAAGGGAAAGATGCTGCTGTTGCTTATGGTAGTTATGATTTTAAATTTAGAAATGATTTTGGCTATCCAATTAAAATACTAGCTTCTAGTGATGGTAAACATGTTACTACTAGCCTTGTTTCTATAAAATGAAACAAGCCAGAAAGGTCTTTTTAGTGTACTCATAGTAAATATAGTTTTAGCAGTGTTAATCTTTATAACACTGCTCCAATAATTCCTGCATCATTGCCTAAAATTGCTGTTTCTATTATTATATTGTTAACTTTTGGATCCTTTGTTTGTTTTATTCTTTTTTGTAATCTTTCTAATAGAACTTCTCTAAAATAAACAAAGCTTCCTCCTATTCCAACCATTTGCGGATCTAAAATATTGATTAAATTTATGATACCAATACTAAGATTTTCTATATATTCTGATACAACTTTTTCTATTATCTCATAATTTTTATTTTCTGGTGTATTTTTTCGGATCATTTCAAAAAGTTCCTGTCCTCTTGTTGTTTCATCTAAATTTAGAGCTTCTCTTAAATTATTTTTTAAGGCTTTCATCGAAGCATATCTTTCAAAACATCCTTCTTGACCACAACTACAAGGAATTCCATTTTTTTGTATTACCATATGTCCGTGGTTCACACCTAAATTTGTCTATCTCTCCAAATAGTTGATTTTGCACTATCATCGTTCCACCTATTCCTGTTCCTAATGTTAAAAATAAACTTCTTTCATATCCTTTTAAACATCCATATATATTTTCTGCTATGGTAGCACATTTTGCATCATTTCGAATTTTGATTGGTAATTTTATGGTTTCTTGTAGTTTTTCTACAATAGGATAATTTTTTATTCCTAAATTTCCAGCTGATATAATGTTTCCGTCTTCTATGGTTCCAGGTGACCCTATTCCTACTTCTGTGATTTTGTATTTTTGTGCTAATTCTAATACATGTTTTGGAATATATTCTTCTAGTACTTTTTTGATGTTCTTTTTTTGAGTACTTGTAAATCGCTTTTCAATTTTTTCTACAATTCTGCCATTGGCATCTACAACACCAATGGCAATATGGCTTCCGCCTAAATCAATTCCAATTTTCATATTTAATCTCAACCTTTCTTCTTTTTATTTTATACTCCATAGGCTGAGAATAAGAAGTTACCCATATATACTTGTACACATGGTACTAGTACAACTAGTACAAAGAATATTAATACAGCTCCTACAATTGCATATACTACTTGTGGTAATACTTTCATTATTTTTGTCATAATATTGTCTATATCTATTTCCATATATTCTACTAATTTTTCCATCATTTCTGTTAAATCTGTTTGCATTCCTATTTTTAACATTTCTGTAATCATGGATTTTGCAAGACCTGATGTTTCAAAGGGTTCAATCCATGAAGATCCAATTAATATATTATTAATGGATGTCTCTATTACTGATAACATTACATAATTTTTTACTACGTTTTTGCTAACTTCTATGGCATCTTGTATTCTCATACCATTCTTTAAATTTAATAACATCGCTTTCATTAACCTTGAAAAGTCTATGGCAAAAATCAACTCTCCAAATATTGGCATTTTATATTTAAATAAGTCAAAATCATACTTCCCTTTTGGCGTATGAATATAAAATACTATTGCTGCTACTACTATAGCAATAAGACCTACTGGAATATACCAATAGAACATTGCCATGTCTAAGAAATCTGCAAACCATAAAGTAATGGCAGGTAAGGTATCATCGGTTCCTAATTCATCAAATACTCCTTGTATAGCTGGAATTGCCACTAAAGTTCCTACTACTAACATAACTAATAATAGTGCAAATGTTATAAGATTAGGTATTAAAATGGCTCTTAATTTCCTATTTAATGCTTCTGTTTCGTCTAAATATTTTACTGCTTGTTCTAGCGAATTGGTAAGAGAACCTGACAACTCTCCTACTCTTATCATATTGATATAAATATAAGGAAACACATTAGAATAGTATTCCATCGTTGTATACATGTTTTCTCCTGCTTCTACGCCTGCTAAGATATCTTCTAAAATGCCTCTAAAGGACAAGTTTTCTGTACTTTGTATAATGGTATCTAAGGCATGAATATTATTAAAATTTGCCTTTTTTAATAAATAAAAGTTTTGTGTGAATACTACAATATCTCTTTGTGTTATTTTCTCAGTTCTTGCTAAATACAAATTAACTTTTTCTTTGGTACTTAAGGTTTTTTTGTTGTTTCCTAATTGGGTGGTATTTACGTTTTTCATGATTTCTTGTATATCGGTAATATTTTTCTTTTGTTTTTTTTGTGTATTTTTGGAACGATAGGAAACTTGTTCAATCGATATGGGTAATAAGTCTCCATTTTTTAATGATTTTATTAAATTTTGTCTGCTAGAGGCTTCTACTTTATTTCTTACAATAACTCCTGTTTTTGTTACTGCCCTATACGTATAGATAGGCATTGTTTTTCCTCCTTTTACACTTTTTATTTGTCATGCTTAATTTTTAACTGCATAATTGTTCTATTTAAAATTGCTAAGTTTTTCTCTTCAATTTGAGCTTTTGCTTGTTCTAATGTAATTTTTCCTTGTACAAAAAGCTCTGCTAAAGAATTAATTAATCCAATGCTTCCTATTTCTGCATTACTTTGTATGGCATCTTCAATTTCTGATACACTTAATTTTTCTTTACGAATAATACCTGCTACCACATTGTCTACTACCATTACTTCTGGCACCAATACTAATTTTCCATCAATTCCCTGCAATAACCTTTGGGAGACTACCAATTTTAATAAAGCAGATAACAAGTATTTTACACTTGCTTGATCTCTTACTTCATAGAAATTTATCATTCTATCAATAGTTTCTGCACAAGATTTCGTGTGTAAGGTACCAATTACTAAATGTCCTGATTCTGCCATTTCGATAGCTGCTTCCATTGTTACTTTATCACGTATTTCTCCTATTACTAAAATATCACAATCTTCTCTTAGTGTATTTTTTACCCCATCACTAAAACTTAAACTATCTTTTCCTTTTCCTACTTCTTTTTGCACAATTAATGATTTTTTAGAATGATGTTTATATTCTACTGGGTTTTCTAAAGTCAAGATTTTTTTATTTTGATTTTCATTAATATGGTTGATAAGAGCATTTAATGTTGTACTTTTTCCAGAGTTTGTTTTTCCTGTTACTAAAATTAGTCCTTGTGGTTGATAGGTCATTCTCCTTACAATGTCTGGTACACCTAATGCTTCATATGGTGGTAATTCGTTTTTTATCAATCTTAGTGTACATAGTGGAATATCATCAGATAATGAAAGATTAACTCTTAAACGAATATCCTTATATTCATATGACATGTCTAATTTTCTAGTGGTATTAAACACCTCATCCTTATCCACATTTCCTTTTACTAAATAATCATACAATTCATTCATGTCTTCTTGTGTTAAAATTTTACTATCTGGTACAGGGCTTAGTGTTCTTGCAATTCTAAGCATTGGTTTATTATCACATATTAAATGTACATCAGAAGCATCTAACTTAATTGCTTCGTCTAATATTTTATCTAAGTTCATAATTTCCTCCTAAAATATTAATAATTTTTTGTTCAATTCTTCTAATGTGGTATAGCCTTTTACTACTTTTTCAATACCATCTACTACTAATGGCTTGTAAGATTGTTCTAATGCTATTTTTCTAATTTCTAAACTGGATTCCCCTGCAATAATTGCTTCTTTGATTTCTTCTGTTACATCTAATACTTCAAATACTCCAATTCTTTCATAATATCCAGTATTATTACAATATTTACAACCAGGTGCATCGTATGTTTTTCCATTTAAATCAAATGTTACCTTATATTTTTCTCCTATTGCTGTGATTATTTTCTTTTCTGGTTCGGTAAAATCTCTTTCTACTTTACATTTAGGGCATAACTTTCTTACTAATCTTTGCGATATAGCAGTGGCTAAAGTACTTGAAATATCGTAATCAGAAAGTCCCATTTTTCTTAATCTTGTAATAACTTCAATACTATCAATGGTATGGATGGTTGATAATACATAATGTCCTGTTTGTCCTGCTTGAATTGCAATTTCTCCTGTTTCGGTATCTCTTATTTCTCCTACCAATATAATATCAGGGTCTTGTCTTAATACAGTCCTTAGTGAACTTGAAAAAGACGATTTGGTATCAATTTCAATTTGATTTAGTCCTTTTATTCTAATTTCTACTGGATCTTCAATAGTTGTAATATTAATTTCTGGACTATTTAAATAATCCATAATACTATATAATGTGGTTGTTTTTCCTTCTCCTGTTGGAGCTGCAATAATGGTAATACTATTTTTTTTGTGAATACTTCTTTTTAGTGTTTCTTCATTACCTGGAAATCCTAATTCAAATATGTTTTTTATATTGGAATTCTTTTTTAATAATCTTAAAACAAATTTTTCTCCATATACATTTGGTTGAGAAGATACACGAATGTTATAATCCTCATATAATAAAATTCTTCCATCTTGTGCTTCTTGCTTTTCTTGGTGCATATTAGAAATAGCTTTTAATCTTCCGTATGATTTGTGGTTGTTTGTCTTTTTTGATTTTTGCTGCCGTAAAAAGTTCCCCATCAATTCTATATCTTACTCTTAATTGTTCTGCCATTGGTTCTATGTGAATGTCACTTGCTCTTCTTTCAATTCCTGTTTTTATGATACTATCTACTAATCCTATTGCGGTATCATTACTTCCAGTTGATACATTAAAATCAGTAGTTACTTCTCCTTCCATTGATTTTAGTATTTGATCTATTTCACTTTCAAAAGTAATGTAAGGCTCCATTACCAATCCCTTATTCAATAACAACAACTTAATGGTATTAATATTTTTATTATCTACTGTATTTGCAAAACATACTTTTATTTTTCCTGATACAACCTCAAAAGGAACTACTTTGTTTTTTTGTGCAACATCTAAAGAAAAATAATCAGTCAGTCTTATTTTTATTTTGTCTTTTGTTAATAAAATTCCCTTTTCTCCAATAATTTCTCCTATTGCTTCTATTAAAATATCTGGATTACATACTTTTAGTTGGTATAAAATATCTCCTAATTTTCGATCAGGATGCTGTTTTTGAAATTGTAATGCAATTTCAATATCTCTTTCTTTTACAACGCCTCTTTTTACTAGTTCTACCCCAATTGGTTGTCTTCTTTTTGTATCCATTAAAATAAACTCCCTTCTTAATTTACTTTTTCAATGTATATTCTACTTCTTTTAAGTCTTCGTTTCCAATTTGAATATTAACCATAATGGTATCTTTTCCATTTGTAATGGAATTTCTAAAAGTGCAATTCTTTACATCACTACATATTTTTACCATATCTTTATAGATGCCTTCATTTTCTGCAATATAAGTGTATTGTACACCATTGTCAAATACAATATAGTTATCTTCACATTCTAATATTTTTATATTTTCATGATTGACTTCTTCTGTAAAAAAACTCGTAAATTTTGTATATTCTGCTAACGGATTAATTTTTTTAGTTGCTTCTTTGGTATTAGAAAAGAAATTTGTACTAATAACAGATATCATGCTTATTGCCATTAACAACACAATAATATAGACAGTTAATGAACTAAGGGTTATTCCTTTTTGTGATTTTATCATTGTTTAACTCTCCTTTGTAATAATGGTAGACAGCTCTACAGTTTGTTCTTTATTTTTAAAATTGTATTGAATTTGTACACTTACTTTTTTTACGATACCTGCTATTTTTTCTGGATGATTTAGGGCATAATCTTCAACTAGAATCTGCCTATAAAATCCTTCATTTTCTGTTCCTTGTATTTCTTCTTTTGATAGATATTGCTTGTTTTGTTCTTCAAGTCCTATATTTTCTATTTGTGTATAATCTATTTTTTTCATTTCTTCTATTTCCTCAATTGCTAATTCTACTGCTTTTGCTTTTAATTCTATTTCTTTTGATGAACTGTTAAAACGATACGATAAATTAGCAATAATAGATACAAATGTGAAAATTACAATAACGCAAATGGCAATGTCAATTCCTGTAAATCCTTTTTCATCTCTCATTTTGCAATATTCCTTTCTAAAAGACTTATCTTATGGTCTCTCTTTTTTTACTTAAAATTTTATTTTACAATAAATAAAACTAGCATTAACATTAAAACATTAAATAATCCTAAATAAAAACCTATACTTACTTTTTCTTCTATTGATTCTTCTTTTTTATTATTTCTTTTTCTTCCTTGTTTCATTTTGTTTAATGCCATATAAATAAAAATACTAATAAGGGTATAAATAATTGCATTTACTGTAATATATTCTCCTGTAAATATTACCATGGTTAAGAGCAATAATAATATGCCTGTCACATAACTGTTTTTTGCATATTTTTTTAGTGTCATGGTGTCTAATAATAAAACAATTATGTAAAAAATTAAATATATACCATATCTATATATATTAGCTTTTTCTACTATGCATAGATATACCATATATAGAATAGATATTACAATTCCATAAATAGACACAAATTTGTCTATTTTTCTATTTTCTTTATCAATTCCAGAAATTAAGATAATAAAAGTTAAATACAAAACCATAAAACTATATTGTGCTATTTTTAAGATTCCTAAGGTTTCTATTTTTAAATTCATAACATATGCCATAATGATAAATAAGATTCCAGAAAGTATTTCTAATATTAAATATCTTGGTCTTATCTTTTCTTTGCAATATCTACATTTTCCCCTTAATGCTATATAACTAATAATAGGAACTAATTCTAAAAAACCTAATTTGTGATTACAATTAGGACAATAAGAGTGTGTATGTGTAATATCTTGCCTTTTGGGAATTCTATATACTGCTAAAGTATAAAAACTTCCAAATAAACTTCCTATCATAAATATTAGTATATAAAAAAATGTATCCATATTTTTTCCTTTTTCGTTTATTTTTAAATTTAGCCATACACACCCAAAAAATGTTATTGTGCGTATGGCAATTATTTTTATTTTCCTAATTATAAAATATTCTACTTATTTCCATTAAGCTTCTGGTGTCCATGCACCTAATGTTGCTGTAGATGTGTCATAGGTTGCAATAGCTTTTTTTCCATTTTCATCTGTTGCTTTTGTTGTAACAGTTTTTGCAGTAGTATCAACATCTACAAAAGAACTTAATCCTGGATAAGAACCTAATCCTGTTAATACATAAGAACCTAATCCTGTTGATGAAATAGTTGTATTTTGTTCTACGTATTTTTTCTCATAGAATTCTGATGTTAATGCATTAATGGCAATAGTAACTTGTTCTTTTTGTTCTGCAAGCTTTGTTTCATCACCTGCTCTTACAGCTTGTTTTAAGATTCCATTTTCACCTGTTAACATAGCAATAGAAACACCTGCCAAAATTAACAACACGATAATTGTAATTACTAAAGCAATTAAAGTAATACCATTTTGATTTTTCTTCATGTTTTTTTCCTCCTTTTCTTTTGATTAAAAAATATATTTGATTTATATGAATCTACTCCATATAACGTTAATAACTTAAAAATTATTTAGTTCCTTTATCTTGGAAAAACTCTCCCCCAGAGGTTGTTGTATTTTGTTTTGTCTCCTCTTTTTGGCTTGTATTCTCTTTTGTTTTTGTTGAATTGTTTGTAGTATTTTCATTCTTTGTTGTCTTAGTTGTATTAGTTGTATTGGTTTCTTTTTCATTTTCTTCTGGTTCATAAGATGAAAATGGGTTTGCTTTTCCTGGTTTGTAATCTTTTGTATTTTTATAATTGTTTAAATCGGTTGAATCTACTTCATATGTCATTATTATTTGTTCTTCATCTATCCCTTGTGTATCTGCCAATTCTTTTTTGACATTGTCTGGAGTATAGTAAGATACAGGATTTGGTATGGTTTTTGTCATAGGAACATACTCATATAACAAAATTCCTAGTATTAATAGAATAGCTAAAACTAATAATAACATAATGATTATTTCTTTTACAATGGTTTTTGCCATTTTTCCACTCCTTTATCTTTATTGTGTTTTATTCATATTATTTGCTGTGGTATTTGTGCTATTAGTTGTTATGGTGTTAGTGGTTGTATTTGTATTGTTTGTATTAGTGTTTGTTGTATTATAGTTATTTTCTTGTTGCATATCATCTATGGAAGAATCCATCATCATATTGGAATTGCTTGCTTTATCTATATCTTTTATTCCAATGTCTTTACATACAAAAGTAGCTTGCAATGAAGTTTGATTGTCTTGTGATGGTAGCATTTTAAATTCTTCTATTTTAAATCCTAAGGTACTATCATTTTCTATGTCTGATATAAAATCTGTAATAGAGATATAACTACCATTTACTGTAAATTTTAAATTATAGGTTTCTGGTGTCATTCCTTGTACAATGTCCATTTTTATAATGGCTCCTTCACTTGTTGCATATTTTCCTAACTTTACCCATAAAGTTTCTACTTCATATCTTTCTATTTGACCACTTGTTTGTGTATCTCCTTCTTGTAAAAAGCTTGTCATATCCTCATATTCTTTTTTGGTTTGTTCTAATTTTTTGCTATTTTCTTGTACATTGCTTACTGCTTGTTTGAAATCTTTTTCTGCTAATTTACTAGATTCTTGAATTTTTTCATCTAGTTCTTGGTTTTTCATTTGTATCCCACTATAACTAAGCACTTCTACATTTCCTACTTCAAAGCCATTGATGACAATGAAAACACCAAGAGCTACTAATAATCCAATTAAAATAAGCATTAATAATTTTTTCATGGTAAATCTCCTTCTATCACAACAGTAACTTCATTATTATCTTTTTGTCCTGCTGTTGATATTACATTTGTTAAGATAACATCTGTTTTTATTTTTGCTTTTAAATATCCTAACTGCTCATATTTATTAGATTGGGCTCGAATAATAATATGTGTATCAGATGTGTTTTCAATTGATGTTAATTGCACATTTTCTGGTACAATTGACATAATTTGATTTAGTAAGTTTGGTATGGCATTTCTTGATTTATTTCTAGATGCTATTTTTTCATTTTGTTCTTCTAAATTTTTTATTAGGGTTGTATATTCATTTATTTTACTACTTATTTTTTCAGTGTCACTAGTAGCAAGTTTAATTTGTTCATTCGTTTCTGAGATAGATTGTATGGCTTCTTGTTTTTTACTTTTCATTTGGTTGTCTAAAACAGCAGAAATTCCACTATATGTGAAAACTAATATTAACAGTCCAGTAGCAATTCGAATTAATCCGGTTTCTGTTTTATCTAGTGGTTGTCCTAAATCCCAAGTAAAAATTCCTCCTAGATTTTTCTTATCTTTTTCACTTCTATCTGGATTGACTTCTATTTTTAACCAATCAGGAATTTTGTCTGAAAATACTTGGTTTTTAAAATTCATTCCAGTGATGCCTTCACCCAATCCTTGTATTCCTAAAGAAATGGCAGAATTTACTTCAATATAATCTTTAATATTAATATCTCCTAAGGTTTGTATAAAATAAGGTTTTAATATTTCGCATTCTATATCACTTAAATATTCTTGGAAATATAAGTCAATATTGTTAATTAATACTGCAGTTCCTGTTAGATAGACTTTCTTTATTTTATCTTCTCTTTGGTTTATTATTTTTCTTACTTTTTCTACAATACTATATAATGTTGGCATAATGTCTTGTAAATAGATGGATTCTTCTCCTTGTAATTCATTCCCTTCTGATGTGTATATTGTAGTATTTTTACAAATTTCATAGGCTTTTAAATAAGAATTTTCTTTTAGATTGATTTTTGCTAGAAAATCTTTGGTTCCTTCTTCTATTTTATCTATATTATATATTTTTTCTTCTAGTATGGTTGTAACTGTGGTGGTATCTTCCATATTTACTACAATGCAATTTTCTTTCTTCTTTATATCAATTAAATTTGGAATTGCCATTGATATTGGCGATATATTAGATAATTTGTATCCATTTATTAACTGCACTTGTTTATTTAACTCAATCTTATTATCAGCTACATGAATAACTCTAACTTTATCTTTGTCTTCCATATTCCCAACAATTGCATATCTTGTTTCAAATACATTAGGATTATAACCTTTGTCTGCACAATAAGATTCAAATTCTGTTTTAATCGCTTTTTGCAAATCATTCTTATTTAATAATGCAAACATATCAAAATAATTGTACATTTCTTCTGATAGGTTAATACTAATAGGCGTTTTTTGACTGTATGTTTCTTGGATAATTTGTTCAATTGCTTCTCCTACTCTATCATATACTTTGACTCCAAATGCTTCTACTTTTATTTTGTCATGCTCTTTTGAAACTTTTGCATATTTAATTAATTGTTCTTCAATATATATCCCTAAGCAATTTGCATTCGCCATGATTTTCTCCTTTTTTAATTGATATATTTTTATTTTTTACATTTTTTTTAAATACATACTTGAATATTTTACACATTTCTTCAAATATATTTATATTTTATCTTTATTTGCCAAAAAGTCAATACTTTTAACATACTTGTAACAAAAAAGTAACATTTCTGTAATATTATTGTTTTTTCATTTTACATATAAAAAAACCATCGGTTATTTCATTTTGAAAAATTTTTAAGAATCCTTCTTTTTTTAAAATGTCTTGAGAAAAAATTGCTTTTTCTTCTTGGGTAAGATTTATTTTTTCTATTTTAAAATTTTCATGTGTTTTTAAAAATTGTTCAATTCTTTCCTCATTTTCTTCTTTTAAAATGCTACAAGTCGCATATACTAATTGACCACCTTTTTTCAAATAGTTACAGCAATTATTTAAAATCTTTTCTTGTGTTTTTGCAATTTGAAATATATCTTGCTTTTGTCTTTTCCATTTAATATCTGGTTTTCTTTTTAAAACTCCTATTCCTAAGCATGGTACATCTAGTAAGATTTTATCAAAATACTCAAAATATTTTTCTTCATATAAGGTAGCATCTTTTACTTTTGTTTCTACTATGGTAATTCCTAATCTTTTTGTTGCATTTTCTACTAATTTTACTCTATGTTCGTGTAAATCCCATGCTTGTATTTCTCCTTGATTATTCATTCGTTCTGCCATATAAGCCGTTTTTCCTCCTGGACTACTACAAGCATCTAATACTTTTTCATTTGGTTTTGGATTTAAAATCTTTGGAATTAAACCTGCTGCTTCGTCTTGAATACTAAATTTTCCTTCTTGATAGGCTTTTATATTTTCTAGGTTTTTGGCTCCTTGTATTATTAAAAAATCACTATTTCCTTTTTGTTCTTTTATGATAATACCTTCTTTTTCTAAATTTTGTATTAAAGTTTTTTTATCACTTTTTAAATGATTGATACGAATAAATAATTTAGGTTTTACATTAGATGCTTTGCAAATTTCTTCTACTTGTTTTTGTGTGTTTTGTTTTAATAATTCTTCTACTAACCATATTGGCATAGAATTTGTTTTGGCTATTTTTTCGACTTTATTTTCTATTTGAAAAAATGCTTCATAATCTTTTTTTTCTACGTTTCTAAGAATGGCATTTACAAAATTACCACTTGCTTTATGCCCATATCTTTTTGCTAACTGAACTCCTTCATTTACTGCTGCTGATTTTGGCACTTTATCTAAAAATAAAATTTGATAAATACTCATTCTTAAAATATTTAAAATCCATGGTGATATTTTGTTCCACTTTATATGAGAGTATTTTTTTATAATTTCATCAATAGTTAATTTCCAAGATATTGTTCCATATACTATTTCAGAGATAAATCCAGCATCTCTTTTGTCTATTTTTTCTTGTTGACGTTCCTTCCTTGCTTGTTTTAATGCTTTATCTAATGCAATATTACTATAAGCTTTTGTTTTTTCTATTTCATAGAGCACTTTTAAGGCGATTTCTCTTTTTTTATCTATCATGTTTTCATCTCTTTTCTTTTTTATTAAGACGGATTACTCCATACTGTAGCATTTTTTATTATATCTTTTTTTAAGAAATTTTTCCACCTATTTTGCATATTTTTTCTAACTTTCGGACAAGATAACTATTAAAAGAATTTAGGAGGTTTATAATGAATATGAAAAAACATTTAAAAATAACTGGTAATTCTAATGTTTCTTGGAAGGATGCTATTGTAAAAGCAATTGCAGAAGCTTCTAAAACCATTGATTATTTATCAGATGTAAAAATTTTAGAGCAAAGAGCAACCATCGAAGGTGACAAAATTACTGAATATTTTGTGGATTTAGATATTAGCTTTACTCTTGATTTAGATAGAAAAAAGAATTAAGGAGGTTTTTATGAATCCATTAGAAACGAAACAAACTTATCAAGATTATGTAGATAAAAAGTCTCCAAACTCTCCTCTTTTAAAAAATTGTTTTAATGCTTTTTGGGTTGGTGGCTTAATTTGTACAATTGGTCAAATCATACTTAATATATGTAAAGAACGTGGTTTTGATACACAAACTTCTGGTACAATTGTTTCCATTTTATTAATTGGTCTTTCTGCCTTTTTAACTGGTTTAAACCTGTTTAATAAAATTGGAAAATTTGCAGGAGCTGGTTCTTTAATACCTATTACAGGTTTTGCAAATTCTATTGTATCTCCTGCTATGGAATATAAATCAGAAGGATATGTTATGGGTGTTGGAGGAAAAATGTTTACCGTTGCAGGACCTGTTTTAGTTTTTGGTATTTCTACCTCTATTTTAGTAGGAATTGTATTTTTAATATTTAATACCCAAAGTATGACTTTAGTATAGAAGATAGGAGATGATTTCTTGGAAAAGTTAGGAAAACAAACTATAAAATTTAATACGCCTCCCTCTATTTTAAATTGTGCCTCTATTGTTGGTCCAAAAGAAGCACAACGGACCTTTAGCTAAATACTTTGATCAAACATTAGATGACGAATTTTGGGGTGAAAAAACATGGGAAAAGGCAGAAAGTAAAATTATAAAAGAAACGGTTGCTACTGTTATTTCGAAATCTGGTATTGCAGCCAATGATATTGATTGTATGTTTGCTGGCGATTTATTAAATCAATGTATTTCTTCTAGTTTTGGATTAAGAGAACTTAACATTCCTTTTTTTGGTGTTTTTGGTGCTTGTTCTACTTTTGTTGAATCTTTATGTCTTGGTTCTATTGCGATAGAAGGTTTTGCAACTAATGTATTATGTGCTACTTCTAGTCATTTTTGTAGTGCAGAAAAACAATTTAGGTTTCCCCTAGAATTAGGAAATCAGAGACCACCTACTAGTCAATGGACAGTTACTGGTTCTGGTGCAGCTATTTTAACCAAAAATGGTCAAGGACCTTTTATTACTCATATTACCCCTGGAAAAATTATCGATATGGGAATTAAAGATGGTAATAATATGGGAGCTGCTATGGCACCAAGTTTTGTGGATACTTTAATTACACATTTTTTAGATACCGGAAGAAATCCTAGCTACTATGATGCTATTATTAGTGGTGATTTAGGACATATTGGAAAAGATATTGCTATTGATATTGCTAAATCACAAGGTTATAATATTAAATCTAATTACAATGACTGTGGCGTTTTAATTTTTGATAAAAATGCACAAGATACCCATTCAGGTGGTAGTGGTTGCGCTTGCTGTGGTACTGTATTTTCTGGTTATTTATTTCAACAGTTAAAAGATAAAAAGTTGAAAAAAGTTTTATTAATTGCAACTGGTGCTTTAATGAACTCAACTAGCTCTCAACAAGGAGAATCCATACCTGGTATTGCTCATGCAATTAGTATAGAAATTTAAAAACACAACAAAGAAAGGATGAAATTTATGAATATTGATTGGTCTCATGTTTTTGATTGGGCAATTTTATTAAAATGCTTTGTTACTGGTGGTATTATTTGTATTATTGGACAAATTTTAATTGATAAAACTAAGCTTACACCTGCTAAAATTTTAGTTACTTTTGTTACCTTAGGCGCTATTCTTGGTGGACTTGGCATTTACCAATACTTAGTTGACTTTGCTGGTGCTGGTGCTACGGTTCCTCTTACTGGTTTTGGCTATAACCTTGCTAAAGGAGCTATCGAACAAGTACAACAAAACGGTTTAGTTGGTGCATTTACTGGTGGTGTAAAAGCTACTAGTGGTGGAATTGCCGCAGCAGTATTCTTTGGCTACTTAGCCTCTTTAATTTCAAAACCTAAAATGAAAAAACAATAATACAGGAATAAGTTTTTCCTATAACAAAACAAATATAACAAAAAAGAAAAAAAGATAAATTTTTAAATTTTACTTTTTTTCTTTTTTGTTGTTATCTATTTATTTTAATTTGCTTTTTTAGCTATTTTAGCTATTTCTGAAAATGCTTTTGGATCGTTAATAGCAATTTCTGCTAACATTTTTCTATTTATTGTAACATTTGCTTTTTTTAATCCTGCTATCATTTTACTGTAGGTAGTTCCATTCATTCTTGCTGCTGCATTAATTCTTGCTATCCATAATTTTCTAAAATTGCTTTTTTTATCTTTTCTTCCTACATAGGCATATGCTAATGATTTCAAAACTGCTTGGTTGGCATTTCTGAAACGGTAGCTTTTTGCTCCATAGTACCCTTTTGCTTGTTTTAATATTTTTTTATGTCTTTTTCTTGTTATTCTTGCTGTTTTTACTCTTGCCATTTATTTCACCTTCCTCTTTTTACTATTTTCTAATTACCATATGGTAGTAATTTTTTGATTGTGTTTTCACATGTTTTGTCTGCATAGGCATTTTGAATTTTTCCTGATTTTCTTTGTCTACTTGTTTTGTTTGCAAGTAAGTGTCTTCTGTTGCTTTTAGTTCTTTTTACTTTTCCTGTTGCTGTTAATGAATATCTTTTTTTAGCAGCTTTATTGGTTTTTAATTTTGGCATTTTGATATCTCCTTTCGTTTTTCTTTGATTTATATAGATATTTATTTATCTGCTTTCTTCGCTAATATGGTAAACATATTTCTTCCTTCTAGTTTTGGTGTTTTTTCAACTGTTGCAATATCTTCTAATGTTTCAATGAATTTATTTAAGACGATTTCTCCTGCTTTTGCATTATTTACTTCTCTTCCTCTAAATCGAACTGTTATTTTTACTTTGTTTCCTTCTGTTAAAAATTTTCTGGCATTTTTACATTTAAAACCAAAGTCATGTTCTTCGATGTTTGGCGTTACTCTTAGTTCTTTTATTTCTAACACTTTTTGTTTCTTTTTGGCTTCTTTTTCTTTTTTGGCTTTTTCAAACTTGTATTTCCCATAGTTCATGATTTTACAAACTGGTGGATTTGTATTAGGAGAAACTAATACTAGGTCTAAGTTTTTACTTTCTGCTTTTTCTAAAGCTTCTTGGAATGATATTACTCCAGCTTTTTGCCCGTCATCTTCTATTAATTGTACCTCTTTTGCTCTTATTTGTCTGTTGATTGGTAATTCTTGTTTAATTGAAAACACCTCCATAAACTAAAAATTTGACTTGTTACAAGCCAAATCAAAAAAACAAAGCCAATACGACTCTACTTTTATTTTATTTCTAACCTTTTTCCTCTTTCGGATTAGGTGAGAAGTTTGACTTCTTCTTGTAACGTTTATTATTATATCTTATTTTACTCAACTTTGTCAAGTGTTTTTTAATATTTTATCAATTAGTTGTTGGAACCAATTTTTTTCTTCTTCTATGACTACTTCTTCTGATGCTGATTCTACATAGTCCTTTTTGGGTAATGTTACATATATGGTTTGTTTATTGGTTAGTTTTTGCATTCCTAATTTTTCTTTTGCTAATTTTCCGATGGTATTTAAATTTAAACTATTTTCAATGCTTACTTTTAGTTGTTCATTTTCTTTTTGAAGAGAGGATAATTCTTTTTTTAATGTTTGCATTTGCGTAAATTTTTCGTTAATTTGTGAGTTTCTGTAACTTATGGTCAATAGTAACATAAATATTCCTATTACAACTAATGTTAATTTTACTTGTCTTTTTTTCTGCTCTTTTGATATTTTTACTTCTTGCCTTGGCACATCTTCTACTACTTTTAACTTACTTCTTTGTTTTCTTTTTGGCTCTAATTTTTTTGGACTAGTTTCATATTCATAATTAGCTCTTGCCATAAGTTACAAATCCCTCCTTTCTATCTTTTTTCAAAAATTCTTAATTTAGCACTTTTGCTTCTTGTATTTTCTTCTATTTCTTCTTTTGTTGCAATTATTGGCTTTTTGGTTATGATTTCTCCTAATGTTTTCATACCACATATACAATATGGTAAATCACTTGGACATGTACATTTTCCTTTTGCTTCTATATAAGCATTTTTTACTGCCCTATCTTCTAACGAATGAAAAGTGATAACACACAATCTTCCTCCTTGTTTTAAACATTCTATACAATCTATGATTGTTTGGTATAATGGCTCAATTTCATTGTTTACTTCTATTCGAATTGCTTGAAACGTTCTTTTGGCTGGATGTCCTTCTTTTTGTTTTGCTTTTGGTATGGATTGCTCAATAATTTTTACTAATTGCTTGGTTGTTTCAATGGGGTGTTCTTCTCTTTGTTTACAAATATTTTTGGCAATTTGCTTGGCAAATCTTTCTTCCCCATATTCATATAGGATATTGGCAAGTTTTGTTTGTGTATATTGATTAACTACTATTTTGGCTGTTAATTCTTGTGTTTTATCCATTCGCATGTCTAATGTATTTTCTCCTAAATAACTAAAACCTCTGTTTTTTTCATCTAACTGATAAGAAGAAACTCCCAAATCTAATAATATTCCATCTACTTTTTCAATTGCTATTTTTTTTAATATGCTTTTTATATTGTCATGGTTTCCATGAATATATTGGACATTTGGAAATTGTTTTAAATTTTCTTTGGCTGCTTTTAATGCTTCTTCATCTTTATCTATTCCTATTAATAGTCCTTCTTTTAATAAATTTTGTACAATTTGTTTACTGTGTCCGAGCTCCTCCTAATGTTCCATCTACATAAATTCCATTTGGTTTTATATTAAGTCCTTCTATACATTGTTTTAACATGACTGGCTTATGTTTAAATTCCATTTTTACCTCAAATATTATTTTAAAGCTGGTAATTCTAAAAAACTACCAGCCAATCTCTTTACTTTGTTTTTTCTTTTAGTTTTTTGTCTTTTTTACAAAATCTCTTTTGTGTATTTGTCTTTTGTTTTTTTATTTTCTTTGGTAATTTTATCTTTGGTGTATCTTTTATCTTTGATATTATTATCTTTTGTATTATTATCTTTAGTTTTTTATATAAACTTTTTCAAGTTATATACCTAGCATGACCATATTATCTGCAATTTCATCGGCAGACATATTTTCATCACATTTTTGCCATGTTTGTTTGTTCCAAATTTCAAGCCTAGTTCCTACTCCTATAATAACTGCTTCTTTTTCTAAATTAGCTGCTATTCTTAAGTTGTTTGGAATTAAAAATCTTCCTTGTTTGTCTATTTCACACTCTGTTGCTCCTGATAAGAAAAATCTTACAAAATTTCTGGCATTTTTATCTGAAAGTGGTAGTGTTTTTAATTTGGTTTCAAAATTTAACCATTCGTTTTGTGAAAATGCAAATAGGCATCCATCTAGTCCTTTTGTTAGTATGAATTTTTCTCCCATATCTATTCTTAATTTTGCTGGCATAATTAATCTACCTTTTACATCTATGGAATGCTCGTATTCTCCTATTAACAATTGGATTTCACCTCTCTCCACTTTTCCACCACTTTATACCACTTCTCTCCACTTCATTTAGATTTTAATACAAAATTTATATTTTTGCAAGCCTTTTTCACAATTTTTTTAATTTTTTTAGACCAATTTACATGTTCTGTCTTTGTTCGCCCGCAAAATAGGAACCATTAGCATTATTTATATTTTATTTTCTCATTAATAGTTCGTTTTCTTTTTTTACTCTAATTGCTATACTCAAATTATAATTAGATGATAAGGAGGGTATCTATTTGAATAATCAAGAACAAGCTATACGAAAAAATATAGGAAAAAAAATTAAATTAGCCAGAGCAAAAGCAGAATATACCCAAGAACAATTAGCTGAAAAACTATCTTTATCCCCTAGATATA
>CASUIT010000003.1 GCA_949455995.1 uncultured Clostridia bacterium | reverse complement strand
TAAAGGTTCAAGAAAAAGTACACCATATGCAGCAGGTCAAGTAGCAGAAACCGCTGCCAAAACTGCAATGGAGCATGGACTAAAAACAGTTGAAGTATTTGTAAAAGGACCAGGTTCTGGTAGAGAAGCAGCAATTCGTGCACTTCAAACAGCGGGACTTGAAATTAGTGCAATCAAAGATGTAACACCAATACCACACAATGGTTGTAGACCACCAAAAAGAAGACGTGTATAAAATGAAAGGAGTAAAAAATAATGGCAAGATATAAAGACGAACAATGTCGCAGATGCCGTAGAGAAGGACAAAAATTGTTCTTAAAAGGTGAAAGATGTTATACCGATAAATGTAGCATATCTAGAAGAAACTATGCACCAGGGCAACACGGACAAAAAAGAGCAAAACTTTCTGAATATGGAACCCAATTAAGAGAAAAACAAAAAACAAAAGCATATTATGGAGTAGGAGAAAAACAATTTAGAAAATATTTTGAAATGGCTTCTAATAAAAAAGGAGTAACAGGTGAAAACCTATTACAAATATTAGAAAGCAGATTAGACAATGTGGTATATAGATTGGGATTTGGAACATCTAGAGCACAAGCAAGACAATTTGTAAACCATGCACAATTTGAAGTAAATGGTAAAAAAGTAAACATTCCATCTTATCTAGTAAAAGCAGGGGACATTATCACAATAAGAGAAAGTAAAAAAGATAATGCAACCATCAAAATAAATGTAGAAGAGGCAAGTAAAAGACCAATTCCAGCATGGCTAGAAAAAGACAATGACAAAGTAAGTGGTAAAGTAGTCAGATTAGCAGCCAGAGAAGATATTGATATTCCAATAGAAGAACATTTAATAGTAGAGCTTTACTCAAAATAATAAAGGTGCTAAATAATACAATCCATAAAGTTTTTAGAGGATTTGAGACGACATATTCTCAAAATTAGGAGGTAAAAATGATAGAATTCGAAAAGCCAAATATTGAATGTCTAGAGGTAAACGATGCAAACAATTATGCAAAATTTGTATGTGAACCATTAGAAAGAGGTTATGGGGTAACAATTGGAAATTCTTTAAGAAGAATTTTACTTTCATCACTTCCAGGATGTGCAATAACAAGTGTAAAAATAGATGGAGTATTACATGAATTTTCTACTATTCCAAACATAGTAGAAGATGTACCAGAAATTATTGTCAATTTAAAAAATGTTAGACTAAAATTTGACGAAAACGAAGAAAAAACCTTGCGAATCGATGTCAAAGGAGAAGGAGAAGTCACAGCAGCAGACATCATAACAGAAGGGACCGTTGAAGTATTAAACCCAGAATTACATATAGCTACCATTTCTGAAGGAGGAAACCTAAAAATAGAAATGACAGCAGACAAAGGAAGAGGATATAATTCAGCAGACAAAAACAAAAAAACAAATCAAGATATATCTGTACTTCCAATAGATTCTATCTATACACCAGTAAGAAAAGTAAACTACCAAGTAGAAAACACAAGAGTAGGGCAAATGGTAGACTATGACAAATTAGTAATCGAAGTATGGACAGATGGAAGCTTAAAAGCCCATGAGGCATTAAGCTTAGCAGCAAAAGTAATGACAGGGCATTTGGAATTATTTATTGATTTATCAGAAACCACAAAAAATACACAAGTCATGATAGAAAAAGAAGAATCCAAAAAAGAAAAAGTATTAGAAATGTCAATTGAAGAACTAGAACTATCTGTTCGATCCTTTAATTGTTTAAAAAGAGCAGGAATTGCAACAGTAGAGGACTTAACCAACAAATCAGAAACAGATATGATGAAAGTAAGAAATTTAGGTAAAAAATCATTTGACGAAGTAACAGCAAAATTGCGTTCATTAGGATTAGATTTTGCAAACGAAGACGAATAAAAAAGGAAGGTGAAAAAATTGGCTACAAACAGAAAATTAGGAAAAACAACAGATATCAGAATGGCAATGTTAAAAAATTTAACAACTGACTTAATCATGTATGGAAAAATAGAAACAACACTATCCAGAGCAAAAGAAGTAAAATCCATTGCAGACAGTATCATATCACTTGCCATCAAAGAAAAAGACAACTTTGAAATGGTAGATGTAAAAGTAATAAAAGCTAAATTAGACTCAAAAGGCAACAAACAAACAGAACTTGTAAAAAGCAAAAATGGCAAAGAATATCTAAAAGTAGTAAAAGAAGAAAAAATAGAAAAAAGACAAAAAGACATGCCAACCAGATTAAATGCCAGAAAGAAAATCATGAAAAAAATAAACAAAGTAAAAGATAGTGATGGAAACAACATAGACTTACCATCAAAACTATTCAACGAAATAGCTCCACAATATGCTGAAAAAAACATAGGAGGATACACACGTATCATCAAAGTAGGACCTAGAAGAGGAGACGGAGCAGAAGTTGCTATATTGCAACTAATATAAAAAAAAGTAAAAAATAGCACATAAATTAAAAATGTGCTATTTTTTAGTATTCAATATATGTATATATAACACAAAAATAAAAGCACTAATAAAAAAAACATACATATAATAAAACCATAGGAGGCTAAAAAATGATAGAATTTATCCTAAACACTATTTTTTGGACACTTGCCATATATGGTTTATTTGAAATAATAAAAAACATAATAAACATATGTACATACACAAAATTCCAATCAGACGGAATATATTTTATCATAGCAGTAAAAAATCAAGAAGAAAAAATAGAAGGATTTCTAAGATCGAGTTTATTTAAAATACTATATGGAAAAGAAGAATATCTAAAAAACATCATAGTAGCAGATCTAAAATCAACAGACAAAACAAAAGAAATAGTAAAGAAACTAGAAGAAGAATATGAATGTCTAAAAATAACTACTTGGAAAGAATGCAAAGACATAATAGATAACATAAACGAAAGTTAAAAAGATACTATGGTCATTTATTAAGTAGTACGACTCAGCCCTAGTATATTTTTGATTAAAAAATAGATAAACTTTCATGTAAGTAAGTTAAATGGGCTGACTAGTAACTATTAAGCAAACATACCAAAAGCATAGCAAATTGCAACTTGAAATGAGAAAATTTTTATGATAAACTTGTAAAGAACAATAAAAAGGAGAAATAAGATTAAATGGAAATTACAGGAGTTATACAAGATGTTATTTATAAAAATGAGATAAATGGCTATTTAATAGCAAGTTTTGAAACAGAAGAAGAAAATACAACTGTAGTGGGATATTTGCCTTTTATTAATGTAGGTGATTCTTTGAAGCTGATAGGAAAGTTTGTCGAACATAAAGATTATGGAAGACAGTTTAAGGTAGATACTTTTGAGAAGTTAATGCCACAGACATTAGGAGCTTTAAAGAGCTATTTGTCAAATGGAAATATAAAAGGTATTGGGGAGGCACTTGCAAAAAGAATTATTAAGAAATTTGGAGAAGAAACGATTCATGTATTTAAATATGAGCCTCAAAGGCTTGTTGAGGTAAAAGGAATTTCAGAAAAAAGAGCAATACAGATGGCACAAGATTTTGTGCAAAATTGGGAAGTTTGGCAGATTGTAGGTTTTTTGGAGAGATTTGGTATTGGTGCAGAGCATGCAAAAAAAGTTTTTAACTTACTAGGAGCAAATGCAATAGAGCAAATTGAGACAAATCCTTATATTTTGATCGATATTACAAGTGGTGTAGATTTTAAACAAATTGATAAGATGGCACTTGATTTAGGGATTAATTATGATAATGACAAAAGAGTAATGAGTGGTATTAAGTATGGATTGATTAGAAGTACTTATAATGGACATGCTTGTGTATTAAAAAGTAATCTGATAGAATTTGTAATTCATCTTTTAGATGTATCGAGTGAAAATGTGGAAGATGGACTAATTGCTCTAAAAGTAAAAGATGAAATTGTAGTAGAAAAAAGACAAGAGGAGGAATATGTTTATTTATATACTTTTTATCAAACAGAAGCAGAAATCGTACTAAGATTAAAGAGATTACAAAATGCTAAAAATGTAAAAAAGATACCAAAAATTGAAAAGGAATTAAAAGAACTAGAAAAAATTTCAAAAATAGAATTATCAGAAAAACAAAAAGAAGCAATAAAGTTAGTAAATGAAAATAATGTAACCATTATTACTGGTGGACCAGGAACAGGAAAAACAACGATTATAAAAAGTATAATTGATATTTATGAAACAAAGGGAAAAAAAGTAGTACTTTGTGCACCAACAGGAAGAGCAGCAAAAAGGATGACAGAAACAACAGGAAAAGAAGCTTCTACTTTGCATAGGCTATTAGAGATTGGAAAAATAGATGAGGATAATTTTTACAAAAATACTTCAGATTATGAAGGAGCACCAATCGATGGTGATTTTATTATAGTAGATGAAATGTCAATGGTAGATATGTTCTTAATGAATTATCTATTGAAATGTATCTATCAAGGTACAAAATTAATATTAGTAGGAGATGAAGATCAATTAGCATCTGTTGGACCAGGGAGTATATTAAAAGATCTCATTTATTCAGAGCAAATTATAACAGTTCATTTAGATAAAATTTTTAGACAAGCAGCCAAAAGTAAAATTATTTTGAATGCACATCGTATTAATCAAGGAGAATGTTTTTTGCAAAAAGGAGAAATAGAAGAAAACAAAGAAGAAATGAAAGAAGACTTCTTTTTTATTAAAGGAACCTATCAAGAAAAAATGTTATCAGAAGTAATTTCTTTATGTACAGGAAGATTACAAAAATACGGAAACTATGATTTTTTTGAAAATATGCAAGTATTATCACCAACTAAAAAAGGAATGTTAGGAACCAAAGAGCTAAACAAAGCCTTACAAGAAAAATTAAATCCCAATATAAAAAACACACCAGAAAAAAGTAGCATGGGAGCTATATTTAGAGCAGGAGACAGAGTGATGCAAATAAAAAATAACTATGAAATTGATTGGGAAAAATACATTTTTGGAAAAACAGAAAAGGGAAAAGGTGTATTTAATGGAGAAATAGGAACCATTATAGAAATTAATGAAAGAGAAAAAAAAGTACAAATTAAATTTGACGATGAAAAAAATGTTTTATATGAATACTCTGAATTAGATCAAATTGAACATAGTTATGCCATTACCATACACAAATCACAACGGAAGTGAATTCGATGTAGTGATTATGGTAATTCCGCAAGCATCCCCTATGTTAATCACTAGAAATTTACTTTACACAGGAATTACAAGAGCCAAAAAATTATTAGTAATAGTAGGAATAGAAAAAGTAATAGATTTTATGAGACAAAATGTAGATGTGAAGAAAAGAAATACAGGATTAGAATATAAAATGAGACAATAGGGACAGGTCTTTTTTGTCTCATTTTAATAATGACACACAATTTTAGTTCATAAAATTAGCAAATAAAGATGAAGAGTATAGTTTGATCTAAAAGGTCAAACAATTTTAATTAAGCCACTTTTGTTTATTGTCGAAAAATGCGATGGAAAAATTTGTATAATGAAGATACTTGTAGTATAATAAAAAATAATATAAAAAAGGAGAAAAATGAATATATGCCAAGAAAAAGTAGAAAATTATTAAATAAAATATTATGCCATCATATGGTACAAGGAATTAATAGAGAATACATATTTCAAGGAAATGATGAAAAGAGCAAATATTTAGAATTATTGAAAAAATATTATCTACCATTTAAAATACAAATGATAGCATATTGTATTATGGATAATCATGTACATATGTTGATATATACTCAAGGAGAGGAAAATATTAGTAAGTTTATGAAACAAGTAAATTCGATTTATGCCATGTATTATAATAAGAAAAAACAAAGAGTAGGATATGTATATCGAAATCGTTTTAAATCTGTTCCCATCAATACAAGAGAGCAAATGCACAGTTGTATAAAATACATACATATGAATCCAGTAAAAGCTAAAATAGTAGAAAAAGAAAATGAATATCAATATTCATCTTATAATGATTTTTTAAATCAAACAGGTTTTATCAATAAAGAAATATTAGAATTTGTTTTTAAATCTTCTCAAAATTATATTGAGATATTCCAAAAAATAGAAAATAAAGAGTTAAAATTAGATGTAGAAAAACCAAAATTAGAAAAGGTACTAGAGAGTTTTTTAAAAAAAGAAGAAACAACTTTATTAGAAGTAAGAAAAAGTAACCAATTAATTCAGAAATTTATTAATTTTTTAAATTCCAATCCCTATAAAATTTCTAAATCCGATATTGCACAAATGTTACAAATAAGTAGAGCTACATTATATAGGAAATTGAAGAAGGAAGAATAAAATGAGACATTTTAGACCTGTCCCTTTTGTCTTAAATCTTATTTATCCACCAATATGCGGAATATGTGGAAAGTTCAATTCAAATTTCTTATGTAATAAGTGCCAAAAAATATTGGAGACACAAAACAAATTTAAAATCGAAAAAAATCAAAAAAGTCATTATTATTTTCAAGAACATATATATTTTTTTGAATATCAAGGAATCATCAGAAAAATTATTTTAGATTATAAATTTAAAGAAAAAGCATATTTATATAAAACAATTGTAAATTTTTTATTAAAAAACCAAAAATTCTTTGCAATTTTAAAATCTTATGATACAATAGTACCAGTTCCAATTAGTAGAAAAAGAAAAAAAGAAAGAGGCTATAATCAAAGTGAACTAATCGCAAAAGAAATAGCTAAAAATATAGGAATAGAATACAATAATCAAAGTCTACACAAGAAAAAGGATGTAATAGAACAAAGTAAATTAAACAAAGAACAAAGGCAAGCAAACATACAAGGAGTATATGAACTATACCAGGCAAAAAGGCTAAAAAATAAAAAAATATTATTAGTAGATGATATTTATACAACAGGAAGTACTGTTAAGGAATGTTGTAAAAACTTAAAAAAAGCACAACCTAAAAAAATAGGCGTATTGACACTTGCCAAAGATTGAGACAAAGGGGACAGGTCTTTTTTGTCTCATAAAATTAGTTTTCTAAAAATATCAAAAAACAACATAGGATAAAAAATGAGACAAAAAAGACCTGTCCCCTTTGTCTCAAAATAAGGAGGAAAGTATGGAAGATTTAGTAGAAAGTATATTAGACTATATAAGATCTGATTATACAGATTATGCAATTATGCTCAATGGAGAATGGGGGTCTGGAAAAACACATTTTTGGAACAATCGAATTAGAAAAAAAATCGAAACCTTGCAATTAAATGGAAGAAGATATACCACCATATATATGTCATTATATGGAATTTCTAATTTAGAAGAAATCAGTAAAAAAATATTTATTGAAACGACACAATTAATGGACAAAAATTTAAGAAAATTTATGGATTCTAATGGACAAACTACTATTCCAGAATATGCTAAAACAGGAATTGACATGGCAAATTTTTTTGGAGTTACACAAAATGGAGATAGAGTAGACTATGCAGATTTTTTTGCGACAGATGACAAAGTATTATGTTTTGATGACCTAGAAAGAGCTAATGTAGATGTAATAGACATATTAGGGTATATCAACAACTTCGTAGAACATGATCATATAAAAACCATTATTATATGTAATGAAAAAGAACTTTCTACCAAATTAAAAAGTTCCAACCTTGAAATGAAAACTTTTATAGCCACCTATTTGTTAGACAAGCAAAATGAATTAAATAAAACAGACAAGCCAATGGTTGAAAAAATCCAAGAAAAAATTGAGCATGTATTTGACAAAGCAAATGACTATGAAAGAATTAAAGAAAAGCTAATAGGAGAAACCTTTGAATATGCACCTAAATTTGACTACATTATAAACGGAATTTTAATGAGATATGAAAATGATGCTGATTTAATACGATTTTTAAGAGAAAATACAGGATTAATTATCTCTACTTTCCATAAAAGTGGAACCAGAAATTTAAGAATACTAAAACATGCACTAAATGCCTTTAAAAAGATTTATGAAATGGTAAACAAATACTATCCAAATACCAACCATAGAGTCATGCAAACCATGTTAATATTTACAATTGCAATATCATTTGAAATAAAAGCAGGAAAAATAACCAAAGATAAATTTGTAAACATTGAGGACAATGAAGAATATAAATCCATCTTAGTATCTTCTAGAATATTAATGGATAATAGACAATTCTATATCAAAGAATTTGATAGTAATTATTATTACAATTTTAAAGCAGAATATCGTTTCTTTAAATTTATAGAATATTATATTAGAACACGTATTTTTGATATGAAACTATTTAAAGAAAACATGGAAACGATCAGAAATACAGTAGACACTGAAAACTTGCCAGGTTACAAAAGATTATTAACAGAAGAATATTGGAAAATTTCAGATGAACAATTTGCAGGAGTTGTTCAAGAAGTAATGAGTGATGTAAAAGGAGGAAATTTAACATTAATTGACACAGTAAAGCTATTTGCTTATTTTAGTTATTTTTCCAGAAGAGGTTTAATTGAATATGATTTAAAAACTTTAAAAAGTGTATTTTTAGATGGAATGAACATAGCATCTCTTTCATCTGAATATTGTCCTAACCCAAAAGAAGAATTTTCTAAAATTGCAATAGAGGAAGTAGAAGAAGATATGGAAGATGTTTTAAAACACTTCAATCGATTAAATGAGCAATTATTAGACAAAATGTACAAAGAAAAAGCAGATGAAATAATGAAATGTATTCCAATGAGAATGGAGCAATTTTATGAAAAATTTGATGAAGAATGTATGAATATACCAATTTTTAAATATTATGATGCTTTCCAACTCTTCCAAAGAATTTCATGTGCAAGTAATGAAGACATTGTATTAATTAGAGAAAAGTTAATTGATCGAGCCAATCGATATACCAAGCAAATTGAACCAGAAATGAAAACCATAAAACAATTAAAGCAAATTATTGATGACTATCTAAAAGAAAAAGATCAAACCATTAAAGTTGTTATGCTAAAAGAATTTTCAAAAGACATGGGATATATATTAGACAAGTATAAAATAAGCTTTCTTCCAAAAAGAGAAGAAAAAATAAAAGAAATGGAAGAAGAAACATAAAATGGAAAATGAATATAATAAGCAAAAATATCTAAAACTACTAAGTAAAGAATACCAAAATATCAATGAAGTAGCAGAAGAAATCATCAATTTACAAGCCATTGTTAATTTGCCAAAAGGAACAGAAATATTTTTAAGTGATATTCATGGAGAATATGAACCATTTGTACACATTTTAAACAATGGTGGAGGAATCATAAAAAATAAAATCAACGATATTTTTGGAGATACCATAACCCAAAAAGAAAGAGCGACACTTGCTACCTTAATATATTATCCAGAAGAAAAGCTAAAACTAATAAAACAAGAAATAGAAGATAAAGAAGAATGGTATACCATAACATTATATCGTTTAATTAAAGTAGCCAAAAAAGTTAGTTCAAAATATACCAGATCCAAAGTCAGAAAAGCGATCAATAATGGTTTTGAATATGTAATTGATGAACTGTTACATGCCCAAACGCTCCAAGAAGAAGACAAAGAAAGATATTATAAAGCAATTATCAAAAATATTATAGAATTAAAACAAGCAGACAGTTTTATTATTGCCATTGCAGATTTAATAAAAAGAATGGCAATTGACCACTTGCATATCATAGGCGATATTTACGACAGAGGAAAACATCCTGATTTAGTAATTGAAAAACTAAAAAAATTTCATAGCATTGATATGCAATGGGGAAACCATGACATTTGTTGGATGGGAGCAAGTTGTGGAAATAAAGCAAGTATTGCAACTGTCGTTAGAAATTGTGCAAGATATAATAACATAGAAATTTTAGAAGAAGGATATGGAATTAATACAAGACCACTATCCACTTTTGCAATAGAAACCTATAAAGAAGATGATTGTCTAAATTTTATGCCCAAAGTATACGATGACAGTAAATATGATAAAAGTGATAAAGCAATTATTGCCAAAATTCATAAAGCAATTACTATCATACAATTTAAACTAGAAGGACAATTAATAAAAAAACATCCAGAATATCATTTAGAACATCGTCTATTATTAGACAAAATGGATTTAAAAAAAGGTTACGTTATATTAGAGGGAGAAAAATATGAGCTAAATGATATTAATTTTCCTACCCTAAATCCAAAAGATGTCTATCAACTAACAAAAGAAGAAGACGAAGTAGTACAAAGACTTTGTGAATCTTTTAGGCATAGTCAAAAATTAGAAGAGCATATGAAGTTTTTATATCAAAAAGGAGAGCTATACACCATATTCAATTCCAATTTATTATTCCATGCCTGTATTCCAATGAAAGAAGACGGAAGTTTTCAAGAAGTAGAATTTTTAGGAAAAAAGGTAAAAGGCAAAAAATATTTTGACTTAGTAAATGAAACCATAGAAAAAGTATATATTAATAAAGAAAATCCAGAAGAAGAACTAATTGATATCATGTGGTTTTTATGGATTTCATCCAATTCACCTTTTTTTGGAAAAAGTAAAATGGCTACCTTCGAAAGTTACTTTATTTCTGATAAAAAAACACATAAAGAGGAAAAAAATCCTTACTATTATTTATCAAGTCAAGAAGAAATTTGTAATAAAATTTTAAAAGAATTTGGATTAAAAGAAAAAGAATCCCATATTGTAAATGGACACATTCCTGTAAAAGCAAAAGAAGGAGAAAGTCCAGTACGAGCCAATGGAAAAATGTTAGTGATTGATGGTGGATTTGCCAAAAGTTACCAAGTAAAAACAGGAAATGCAGGATATATATTAACCTATAATTCTTATGGATTATTGTTAAGTCAAAATAAACCATTTGAATCCGTAGAAAAAGCCATCAAAGAAGAAAAAGATATAATATCAGAAATAGTAGTCAAAAAAACAGGAATAACGAGAAAAACAGTAGGAGATACGGATATCGGCAAAAAATTAAAAAGAGAAATAGAAGATTTATTAGAATTATTAAAAATTTATCAATTAGGGCAATTAAAACAAGCAAATTGAATTTTAAATTATGGTTTTAATGTATAATTTTTTCCTTATTTGTCATAATAAAAATATAAACAAAAAATATAATGAGGAGGAAAATTATGAAAGCAACTGGAGTTGTAAGAAGAATAGATGATTTGGGAAGAGTAGTTATTCCAAAGGAAATAAGAAAAACATTAAGAATAAAAGAAGGAGATCCATTAGAGATATTTACAGACCGAGAGGGTCAAGTAATATTGAAAAAATATTCTCCAATTGGTGAGCTTTCAGAATTTGCAACAGGATATGCAGAAACCTTGTCAAAAACAACAGGACACATAGCTTGTATTACAGATAAAGATACAATTATAGCAGTATCAGGAGGTCCTAAAAAAGAATTTTTAGAACAAGATATTAGTCAAGAATTAGAACAACTCATGGAAGATAAAGAAATTTACACTAGTAAAGAAAATAGTGATATAGCCATGCCAATTACCAAAAATAACAATCAAGAAAGAAAAAACAATGCACAAGTAGTATATCCAATTGTCTCAAATGGAGATACAATTGGTAGCGTTATATTAATGGCAAAAGAACCAAATGGCAAAATGGATGATGTTGAAAAAAAGGTTGCACAATCTGCAGCAACATTTTTAGGAAGTCAAATGGACATATAAAAAATTGCAAAAATGCAAAACGATATGTATAAAAAAGCTAAACATATCGTTTTTACATAGTATTACAAATAGATTACAAAAATATTACATTTTGAAAACATGCTAATATAAGTTTGAAAAGGAAATAACGATATGTTATAATAAAAAATATCATACGAAAGGGGAAGAAAAATGAAAAAGAATGAAAAAATAATAATAGCAGCTTTAGTAGTTATTACTATAATAGTAATTATCATAGCGATTGTAAGAGGAAATAGTAATAAAAAAGAGGAAACTAAAAATATTGGAACAGGAGAGCAAACAGCGATAAATCAAGAAGAATTTGTAAGCGTATTAGAAGATGGAACGAAAATAAATACAAGTCAAAAATTAAAAGAAACCAAAAAAATAGAAGGAATGGAAATAAGTAATTTACAAATAACAGAAAAAGATGATGTAACAGTATTATTAGGAACTATTACAAATACTTCAGAAACGACACAAGGAGGATATACTGTAGAAATAAAGATACTTGATAAACAAGGAGAGGAAATGACAACAGTTTCTGCTTATATTGGGACATTAGAACCAGGAAAAACTACCCAATTAAATACAAGTAAAACCTTTAATTATGCAAATGCTTATGATTTGAGTATTGCTAAAAAATAGAAAATAGCTTTAGATTTAGAAATAAGTCTAAAGTTTTTTTGTTGTAGATGAATAAGATTAGAAGTATGAAAGGCATAACATTAATATCACTTGTGATAACAATTATAATTCTTTTAATAGTAGCAGGAGTAAGCATAGCTTTATTGAACGGAAAAAATGGGATAATGAATAGAGCACAAGAGGCATCTGAAGCAACGAAAAGAGAAAGTGCAGAAGAAAAAGTAATCAAGCTTAAGAAGTGTAACAGTAGGTCAAATATTTACAGCATGTCAAGGAGTAAAAACAACATATGGTTTAACAGGAGATAGCCATATGATAAAAAATACAGAATGGGAAGCAGTGGCATATTTAGTAGAAAGTAAATATGGAAGAAATGGAACAGAAATAGCAATAAGCTGGAGTATTAGATAGTAAATTATCAAATGGTAGTTACTATAATTTTACAGGAATTAATTCTAAATACTATAATACTTATACAAGTTATAGTGATAGTAGGAAAATAATTTGTGAGACAAAAAGACCTGTTCCCAATGTATCAAAAAGAGATTTAGCTTTTAAGCTAAATCTCTTTAAAAAATCGATATTCATTACCTGTTGTATTTTTTCCTTTATAAACATAACCATTATAAATACCACCATTATTGTCATTTAAATCAACATCTAACTTCATATGGTAGACAAATTTTTGATTTAGGTTGTTCACAATATGAATTTTAAAGGTTAAAGTATAAGCAATATCTTCTAAATTGACATTAGCCTCTTGTAATACTTTCCCATTAAAAGAAACCGTATTGGCATCTTGAGAAACAGCATAATTAGGTAAAATGTCTTTATTTAAATACCCCAAAGAAATAGGATTAGAGCAGTCTGTATAAAAAGTAGGGGTAGAATAGTCATGATTTTCATTTTCTGAATTGGTGTTAATAATGTTGAAATCAATTCTATTATTTTCAGGGCTTTCAATTGTTTTGTATTTTCCAAATTCTAAAGGATTTTTATAGTTTATTATTTTATTTCCCATGTCAGCATGAGAATTTACTACGATGTTATCAATATATAATTCTTTAATTGTGTTTTCATTGGTTAATTCAGAAATGGTACTGGTATTGTCAATATAGATAGAAATATCGGTATATTGACAAATACTCATATTTTTTAAAGATTGGTCATCTGAATTGTCAATGGCATTACCACTACTATATAATAGTATTTTTTGAATATTAAAGATAGAACTTTCATTTTCATCTGCAATTTCTATCATTTCATTTGCGAAAGCATTTCTTGCAAATACAACAGAAAATACAAAGTTATATTGTAAAAGAAAGGTAATAAATAAAGTAATGATCAATAGAGTAAATACAAGTCTTTCATTTTTTATTTTAAATTTTTTCATGTTAGCCTCCTTTTTATGGTATTAAAAATTATATTTCACAAAGAATTAAATGGGACATGTAAGTTGCTATTTTTAAAATACCCTAATTGTTATTGTAGTTTATTATAAAGCATTTCCATGTATTTAAATACTTTTTCGTGCCATTTGGAATCACTTGCATATCTAGTGTTAACACCTTTTAGGGTTGGTCCATTGTAGTACCAAGCACTAGCTGTTTCGCCACCATAGATTTTTGTTCCAGATGGATTTAGGTAGTATTTTACTAAAGATTTAGCAACGGTTTCAATTCCTTCAGAATAATCGGCAAATTCGAAAGAGGATTCATATGGGGTGGCATCATAAGAACCATAACCAAATAAGTTGTGTTTGTCATTGGCAATTTGAGAGGTTCCCCAAGCACTTTCATGAATAGCAATCGATGCTAGGAAAATACCATTGATGTTATATTTCTTTTCTGCGTTATAAAAGGCAGTGTAGTTGTTTTGGAATATTTTGTTTGTGTCATTTGGGATACCTGTAAATATTTTTTTGTAGTCATTTAATGTTAAACCACTGGTTCTATTTAGTTCCATGTCAATGTTTACTTTTATTAGGATTTTTTGTATTCTATTTTTTTCTATGATGTTTGGTGTGGAGTAAGGTGAGGTTAGGTTAGCGGTTTTTACATATCCTTCTATGTTATCAAAAGAGACTTTACACCATTCTTCGCTTGGTAGTTCTAATAGTTTGACTTCTAAGTATTTTTTGACTTCTGCTTTGTCTGTGCTTGTGGTATCTGGTGATTCTTTTAAATTGGCAGTGTCTACAAAATACATGGTGTCACCAATATGTACTTTATGTTTTGCTAAGAATTCAGAGGTACCAATGTCTATTATCTTAGGAATCGGTTCTACAAGTTTTTGCTTGTCTAAAATGATTTCTTCTACAAAGTTTCCGTTTTCATATGTTTTAATGGCTGTTACGTTTTCTTTTCCGATAGCTCCTTCTTGTTTTACTACTTCTTCGCTTTTTGGAAGAGTTGGGTTATTATTATATTCTGTGATAAATTCAATATCACGTTCTTCGATTACTTGTTCTTTTACTTTGTCCATGTCAGAATTTTCAGAAATAATGCTTTGAATATTTAATCGATGGCGATTTAGTTCGTATTCGGTTAGTTCTTCTATATTTTCTTCTTTTGCGTAACTTTGGCTAAAGGAAGTGTTTTTGGGAAAGAACACAGCTAATCCAACAATTAAAATACTACAGCCTATTAAGATATGTGATAGTTGCAAGTCTGAACTTTTGTAATAAGTGTTGTTTGAAAAAGATTTAGTATGGAAATGAAAAGAAAAGTTCTTTTTTGGCTTATAAGTTCTTTTTTTATTTTGTTTATTTGGCTTAGTAGTTTGCGTATGTTGCATTTCTTGTAATTCTTTAAATACATCAGACAAATTTCTATTATCATGATTATCCAACATAATTTTACTCACTTTCTTAAAATAATACAAATTTATTATACAATAATACTTAAAAATTGTCTATAAAAATCATAAAAAAAGTCTTTGCAAATTTTGTAAAATAGTATATAATATAGAAAAAAATTAGAGTTAAAAAACTAAGAAGAAGAGGGAGAACAATGGAAAAAATAGAACAAAGCATAGGCTATACATTCCAAAAGAAAAATTTATTAAAACAAGCTTTAACACACACATCCTATGCTTATGAAAATAAATTAGAAAGTAACGAGAAATTAGAATTTTTAGGAGACAGCATATTAGAATTTATCTCTAGCAAATATTTATACAAAAACTATCCCAAATTAAAAGAAGGAGAAATGACAAAAGTTAGGGCAACGGTAGTTTGTGAAAAAAGTTTATACAAAATAGCAAAAAAACATAATTTTAGTGAATTTTTATACTTAGGAAAATCAGAAAAAAAAATGGGAGGGCAAGAAAGACCCGCTATTTTAGCAGACAGTGTAGAAGCCATCATTGCAGCAATTTTTTTAGATGGCGGAATAGAAGAAACCGAAAAATTTATCATAGAAAACCTAAAAGAAGAAATTGAAATGGCAACCAAGCATGTAGGAGATAGAGATTACAAAACTGTATTACAAGAAAAATTACAAGAACAAGGAGAAGTAAAAATAGAATATGAAATTATCAAAGAGCAAGGACCAGACCATAACAAACAATTTGAAGCACAAGTAAGTTTTAATGGAAAAATTTTAGCAAAAGGAGAAGGAAAAAGTAAAAAAGAAGCACATATGAGTGCTGCTAAAAAAGCATTAGAAAATTTAAAATAGAAAAGAGGGTAACCATGAAAAAACAATATATCATTCCTATATTTGTACCACATTTAGGATGTCCCAATGATTGTATTTTTTGTAATCAAAAATCAATTAGTGGGCAAAAAAAGAATATCACAAAAGAAGAAGCAAAAAAAATAATAGATGATTACCTAGAAAGCATAAAAAATGAAGATGCCAAAACACAAATAGCATTTTATGGAGGAAGTTTTACCAAAATAGAAAAAGAAAAACAAGAAGAACTATTAGAAATAGCTTATGAATACATAAAAATAGGAAAAGTAGAATCCATTCGAATATCCACTAGACCAGATGGAATAGATAAAGAAACCCTAAAAAGACTAAAAAAATACAAAGTAAAAACCATTGAACTAGGAGTACAATCAGCCAATGACTACATCTTGCAAAAAGCAAACAGAGGACATACTTTTGAAGAAGTAAAAAAAGCCTCAAAAAAAATTCGATGGAATGGGTTTAAATTAGGGCATCAAATGATGGTAGGTTTACCAGAAAGCACAAGAATTGATGAAATCAACACTGCCAAAGCACTCATAAAGTTAAAACCTAAAATGATAAGAATTTATCCAGTACTAGTAATAAAAAATACCAAATTAGAAAAACAATACCAAGAAGGAGAATATGATCCATTAACACTAGTACAAGCAGTAGAAATTTGTAAAGAATTAGTGAGAATGTTTGATAATAAAAAAATAGAAATAATCCGAATAGGCTTACAAAATACAGAGGAAATAACAAATCCACAAAACCAAACAAGTCAAGTAGTAGCAGGACCATATCACCCTGCATTTAGACAACTTGTAGAATCTGCTATGTGGTATGATGCCATTGTAGGAAAAATAAAAAAATTAAATGTAAAAGTAAAAGAAGTAGAAGTAACCGTAAATCCAATTGATGCCAATAATGTAATTGGTCACAAAAAAGAAAATATTTTAAAATTAAAAGAAACCTATGATGTAGATCTAATATTAAAACAAGATGAAAATATAAAACAAGGAAAATCAAAAATAGAAGTTACCAAAACCTATCAAGACTTTTTAAATGAATAAAAATCCCAATATATGCCAATACTGCTAATAAAGGTGAAGGTATATGAAGGAAAAAGAGAATATAAAAAAAATAATGTTAGAAATAATGGGAACCATATTAGGAACTTTAATTATGGCGGTGGGAATATCGCAATTTTTATTACCCAATCAGTTATCATCAGGAGGTATTACAGGTATTGCAACCATAACCTATTATTTGATAGGTATACCAATGGGAACCATGATATTAATAATCAATGTCCCATTATTTATTGTATCCATATATAAAATAGGGAAAAGTTTTTTTGTAAAATCCATTATAGGAACCATTAGCTTATCCATATGTATTGATTTTTTTGATAGATTTGAACCATTAACCCATGACAGATTTTTAGCATGTATCTATGGTGGAATTATTATTGGACTAGGCACAGCAATCACCTTAAAGGTAAATTCTTCAACAGGGGGAACAGACCTAATTAGTTATCTTCTAAGAAAATATAAACCAACCATTACCATGAGTAGAGCCATCATCCTATTAGACATTATCATTGTTACTTTAAATGTAATATTCTTCAAAGAAATAGAAATAGGACTATACTCTGCCATTGCTATTTATTTAATGGGAAAAATGATTGACATTTTATTTGAAGGAATTTATTTTACAAAATTATTACTTATTGTATCTAATCAAAGTGAGAAAATAGCAAACCAAATTGGAAAAGAAATACAAAGAGGAACCACAGGACTTTTTGGAAAAGGAATGTACACCAAAGAAGAAAAAATGGTACTAATGTGTGCAGCTTCTAGAAGAGACATTGCAAAAATAAAATTAATTGCAAGGACAATAGATTCAGAAAGTTTTATTATCATAGCCAATGCAAGAGAAGTAGTAGGATTAGGATTTAAAAAGACATAATATAATAAGGAGAAAAAAGATGACAGAGCAAAAAATAGAATTACAAAAGATCGATTCATTTGAACTAAAAGACATATTTGAATGTGGACAATGCTTTCGATGGAATAGGCAAGAAGATGGAAGTTACACAGGCGTATTTGGGGAAAATGTTTTAAACATCAAAAAAGAAAACAAAAACATCATAATAGAAGGAATCTGCAAAAATGACATAAGAAAAACAGTAGAAGAATACTTTGACTTAAAAAGAGACTATTCAGACATAAAACAAACATTAGAAAAAGTAGATATCAATATGAAAAATAGTATAACATTAGGACAAGGTATTCGTATACTAAATCAAGATTTGTGGGAAACCATACTTTCTTTTATTATTTCTGCTAATAACAATATACCAAGAATTAAGAAGATTATAGAAAAAATAGCTAAAAATTATGGAAGTCCAATAAAATGGAAGCAAATGCTATATTACACCTTTCCAACACCAGAACAACTAAAAGACGTTACCATAAAAGAATACCGAGATTTAGGATTAGGATTTCGAGACAAAAGAATTTATGAAACAACACAAAATATTTTAGACAAAAAACTAGATTTAGAAGAAATACAAAAAAATCCAAATACATTAGAAGTAAAACAACAACTGTTGACCTTATCTGGAGTAGGTCCAAAAGTAGCAGATTGTATATTATTATTTTCTACCTTAAAAAGATTAGAAGTATTTCCTATTGATGTATGGGTTAGAAGAGTAATGAATCATTTATACATAAAACAACCAGATGAAAAAAAGGTAAGTAGAAAACAAATTGAACAAATAGCAAATGAAAAATTTGGAAATTTAGCAGGAATAGCGCAACAATATTTATTTTATAATAGAAAAGCTCATTTAAAATGAGATAGCCTAATAATTTAAAGATATTAAAATGGTTAAAATGAGACAAAAAGACCTGTCCCACTTGTCTCAAAAAAGGAGAAACCTAAGATGAGAGAAAAAATAAAAAGGTATGGTATTATTTTATTATTTATGCTAATGGCTATCCTATTAGGAAATAATACAGTACAAGCCAAAAGTTATCAAGTAAAAGAAATGGATATACAAGCAACGATAAATGAAGATGGATCAGTTGGTATACAACAAAATATTACTTATCAGTTTAAAGGAAGTTATCATGGAATTTATATTAATATTCCCTATCAGTTACAAGATCTAGAAAGGGATGAAATAGTAAAGAACGAAAAAATAAAAGATTCTTTATACAATCCAACCAATGTAAGAGTAAATAGTGTAGCATTAGAAAAAGAAGAAACCAAAAAAACTTTTCAACAGGTGGAGATGGCTAAAAATGAAAGAAAAGGTGTGTATACCATAATGAACCAGCAAGGGATGCAAACCATAAAAGTATATGAACCATCACAAGATGTTACCAAAACATTTAAGATAGACTATACATTAGAAAATTTGGGAGTAAAACATAATGATATTGGAGAATTGTATTATAACTTTATAGGAGGAGCTTGGGAAGTAGAAATTGAAAAATTAAATATTGATATTTATTTACCAAAAAATAAGGAACCAATACAAGTTTGGGGGCATGGTCCTTATAATGGCAAATCCAAAATAATAAATAATACACATGCTAATTTTTATGTAAAAAATGTAAAGCCAGGGCAATATGTAGCCACAAGGGTGTTATTTGACAATGCCAATATTCCAAATGCCACTAAACTATCTAATATCGAAGCAAAAGAATTAATTTATAAAGATGAAAATGCTATTATAGAAAATAAAGAAGAAAAAGAAGCCTATACCAAAAAGATAATTATTTTTGCTATTTGTTTATTAATCTATTGGATTATTTTAATGTTATTATTTGAAAAAGACAAAAAATATAAGGTAGCCAATATAGAGGAAGAAAAATTATTTGCAAAATATAATCCAATGATGGCAGGTTGTATTCAAGGAAGTAGAGCGATACTGGCAAGAGACATAATAGCAGTAATATTGGGATTAATATCTAAAAAAGTTGTCGAATTAGAGATTAAGCAATCAATGGGAAAAGAAAATTATGTGTATATCATAAGAAAGAATATAGAACAAGAAGAAAATATGGACGAGATAGAAGCTTATATCTATCATTGGATATTTGGAAATAGACAAGAAGTAGATTTAACAAAAAGGTTAAAAGAACTACCAAAAGAAAGTAAAGCTAATGTCAAATTTAGGGAATTGAATAAAAAAGTAGAAAAAAAATTGGCTCAAAAAGGTGCAAATCAAGCAAAAGTACCACTTATTATTAGAGCATTTAATGTGTTTTTATTTATCCTATCAGTTGTTGTAATTTCAAAACATATTATGTTTAATGGATTTAATCTATATAATACGCAAAAAGCAAATGAAATTCTAACAGGAGTGGGTATCTATTTACTATTTTGTATTCCACTATTGATAGGATTATTATACATCCCTATTAATTTAATTATTATGATAAGACATAAAATCAATAAAACGGTACAGCGAATAACAGGACAAAAAGTAGTAACTACAACAATTAGTTTATGTGTATTTTTTGGAATCATAATCATCTTAACCATAGCCTTTTTTCCAGTAAAATATATTGTAGCAGATGAGATATTAATTTGTATGGCAACCATATTAATATTGACTGACAATTTAATGTTAAAAAATAATGCTATTATGATAGAGGATTTTAGTAAATTAAATGCCCTAAAAGAAAAAATTGAGAATTATTCTTTAATGCAAGATAGAGAAGTAGAACAAATTATATTATGGGACAAATACTTAAGTTATGCCGTCAGTTTTGGAATAGCTGGAAAAATCATGAAAAAAATGAAGAATTTATATATAGATGATGACCTAACAACACTACTTAACAATGATTTATTAACAGGATTCATCCAATCCGATTATGATATGTTTTATCGTTATGCTAGCCTAGACAGAAGATTTATAAGAAGTTATAAAGAAACAACCAGAAACGTATTTGGAGGTATCATAAGTAGCACTTCTGCTTTAGGAGGAGAAGGTTTTTCTTCTGGCGGAAGTAGTAGTAGCGGATTTTCCTCTGGAGGAGGATACTCTAGCCGGCGGAGGCGGAGGATTTTCTGGACGGAGGAGGATATTCTGGTGGTGGTGGAAAAGGTCGGAGGCGGAGGAGCCTTTTAAAAGAGTTTGGAGGATAAAAATGGGATTAAAAATCATATATGGAAAACCAGGAAGCGGAAAAAGTCAATATTGTTTTAGACAAATTGCAAACCAATTGAAAGAAGAAACCAAAATATATATGATTACACCAGAGCAATTTTCATTTACCGCAGAAACCAAATTAATGAAAACAGTTTCTTCTGGAGCCATTATGAATGCAGAAGTAGTAACTTTAAGTAGAATGGCTTATCGTATTTTAAATGAAGTAGGAGGAAGTGCTAAAACCCAATTATCCAAATGTGGAAAAGCTATGCTTATTTATGATATTTTAAATAAACATAAAGGAGAGTTGAAATTTTTAGGAAAATCAGATGAAAATGTTGACTTAGCAGTAAGAGCCATCACAGAATTAAAAAAACATAGTATTACCATCCAAGATTTGCAAAAAGAAACACAAAAGATAGAAGATACTTACTTACAAACTAAATTAAAAGACATTACTTTAATTTATGAAAAATTTGAAGAACAAATAAAAGGGAAATATATAGAAGAAACTACGTTACTAGAAATACTTGCCAATTCAATAGAAAGTACTAATTTTGTCCAAAATAGTATTATCTATTTAGACGAATTTGCAGGTTTTACCAAACAAGAATATGAAGTAATCAAACAATTTATCAAACTTGCCAAACAAGTAAATATCACAATAACTACTGATGATTTAAACATAAATACCAATCCAGACATAGACATATTTTATTCCAATAAAATAACCATTGCTAAAATTTGGAGTATGGTAAATGAGAATAACTTTGAAATAGAAAAGCCAATCCATTTAGAAAAGAACTATCGTTTTCAAACAAAAGAATTAAAACACTTAAGTGAAAATATAAAATCACAAAAATACACAATATATGAAGAAGATGTGGAAAACCTACATTTGTTTTTAGCACAAAATCCCTATTCAGAAATAGAAAATATGGCAAAGCAAATTACAAACTTAATAAAAAAGGAAGATAGAAGATATAAAGACATAGCAATTATCACAAAAAATATAAGCGAATATGCACCTTGTGTAAGAGCTATCTTTGCCAAATATCAAATCCCTGTATTTATTGACGAAAAAAGAGAAGTTACTCAAAATATTATCATACAATATCTACTGGCAATATTAGAAATATTAAAACAAAATTTCTCAAAAAATAGTGTATTTAATTATTTAAAATTAGGATTTAGCCAGATAGATTTTGATGAAATATTTGAACTAGAAAACTATGCCAATAAATGGGGGATTAAGCAAAATAAGTGGAAAAAAGATTTTTGTTATGAAATAGAAAAAGAAGAAAAAAAGCAAAAAATAGAAAGATATAATGAATTAAGAAAACAAATCATAGAACCATTGTTAATGTTAAAAGAAAAAATCGATTCTAAAAAAACCATAAAACACATAACAAAATGTTTATACGAATGGATACAAAATCAAAACATAGAAGAAACCATAACAAAAAAAATACAAGAATTAGAAGAAAAAAACTTATTAGACTTAGCACAAGAATACCTAGAAAGTTATAAAATTATTTTAAATTTATTAGATGAAATGATTTTAGTATTAGGAGAAGAAAAAACTACCATAGAACAATATATAAGAATTTTAAAAATAGGATTAAGAAATAGCCAATTAGCAAAAATTCCAGGAACACAAGATCAAGTAATCTTTGGTGATATAGAAAGGTCAAGAAGTCACAAAGTAAAAACGGTATTTATCATTGGTTTAAATGATGGAAGTTTTCCAAGTGTAAATAAGGAGGAAGGTTTTTTAGATGATGCCGATCGAGAAAAATTAAAACAAGATGGAATAGAGCTTGCCAAAGGGACAAAAGAAAAGTTATATGAGGATAATTTTAATATTTACAAAGCATTTACCACAGCACAAAATAGTATCTACTTATCCTACCTTTCATCTGACAAAGAGGGGAAACCTTTAAGACCTTCTATGTTAATTCATAAAATAAAAAAGCTCTATCCTAAGTTAGAAGAGAAAAGTGATTTAACCAATAAACAATATGTAATGGCAAACAAACAAGTGGTATATGAAGCATTACTAGAAAATATTGCAAAACTTAGAGAAAAAAAAGAAATAGATCCTGTATGGTATCATCTATATCAATATTATAAAAGAAAAAGCCATTGGCAAGAAAAATTAGCAAATGATTTACAAGGTTTAAACCATACCAATATACCACAAAAAATCCAACCCCAAAGTATGGAAAAACTATATGGAAACACATTAAATACCAGTGTTTCAAGATTAGAAAAATATAGAAGTTGTCCCTTTTCTTATTATTTGCAATATGGATTAAAACTAAAAGAAAAAGACGAATTAAAAATACATACCTTTCAAACAGGAACTTTTATGCACGAGACCATAGACGAATTTTTTAAACAAGTAAAAGAACAAGGTTTAGAATTAGCCCAAATAGAAGAAGAAGAAATTTACCAAATGGTTTCTCAAATAATGGAGAAAAGCTTACAACAAAGCAAGAATTATATTTTTTGTTCAACAGCAAAATATAAATTATTAGTAGGGCGTTTGAAAAAAATGGTTAGCAAAGCATTAAAATATATCATACAAACTTTAATTTATAGTGATTTTTCAATAGAAGGCGTAGAAGTAGAATTTGCCAAAAAAGGAAAATATCAACCAATTGAATTAACATTAGAAGATGGAAAAAAAGTTGAAATAACAGGAAAAATAGATCGAGTTGATATTAGTAATGGGAAATATGTAAGAATTATTGACTACAAATCAGCAAGCAAAAATGTAGATTTAAATGAAGTTTATGCAGGACTTCAAATTCAGTTATTAACCTATTTAGATGCCATTTGTCAAGAAGAAGAACGAAAGCCTGCTGGAATTTTTTATTTTTCTTTATTAGAGCAAATGATAAAAGCAGATAGGAAAATATCAGAAGAGGAAATAGAAGAGCAAATTAAAAAAAATTTTCGAATGAAAGGATTAATTTTAGCAGATGTTAAAATCATAAAAATGAATGATAACACCTTAACCCATGGGACTTCTAAACTAGTTCCAGCAAGTATTACCACATCTGGAAACGTAAATGAAAAATGGACAAATGGTGTAGACGAAAAAGAATTTAAAGTGTTACAAGATTATATTAATTTTATCATAAAACAGATTGCAAAAGAAATATGGAGTGGTAAAATCGATTTAAAACCATATAATAAAAATGGAAAGACACCATGTGAATATTGTGAATATAAGGTAATTTGTGGTTTTTGTGCCAAAAATAATAAATACTATTATATTGACAAAAAATCAAAAGATGATATACTATCAAAAATGGAAAAAGATATGGAAAAAGTAGAAAAATAAAACAAATGACATAGAAAGGAAGAGAGTTTTTTGGATTTATCAAATGAAAATATAATACATGTTAAAAAACAAGGCATAGAATATTTACAATTTAAAAAATTGTTGGAATATAAAAACATAATCAATCATGCTTATAGCATAGGAATTGATAAAAATTATAGAACAGCAAAAGCTAACAAAGAAAAATTAGATACCAAAAATTATCAAAAAGCACTAAAAGACTATGAAGAATTATGTTTTGAAATAAACTCAAAAAAAGAGCATATTGTAAAGCCAAATCAAAATCATACAAAAGAAGTAAAAATAGTAAAAGAAAAGGAAAAAAAGGCAGAGCCAGACTTCAATTTAGAAACATACAATAAAACAGATGGGCTAATAACCAATCAAAAAAATATAATGCTATCTACTACAAATGCAGACTGTGTTTTATTGCTTTTCTTAGACCCAATAAAAAAGGTAATTGCCAACACCCATTCTGGATGGAAAGGAACCATACAAAGAATAGCAGTAGAAACAGTAAAAAAAATGAAACAAGAATTTCAAAGCAAACCAGAAGACATTATATGTTGTATTTGTCCAAGTATTAGAAAATGTCATTTTGAAGTAGACAAAGACGTAAAAGAGCTTTTTGAAAAAGAATTTAAAGAGATAGAAGAAGCACAAGAAATCATTTTGGCAAATGAAACAAAAAACAAATGGTATATTGATACCATAAAAATAAATCAAATTCTATTAGAAAAAGAAGGGCTAAAAGCAGAAAATATAATAGACAGTGGAATTTGTAGTGTATGCCATTGTAAACAAATTCATTCTTATCGAGTAGAGAAAAAAGAGTATGGACTAAATACAGCATTAATAGAATTAAAATGAGACAGTAGGGACAGGTCTTTTTTGTCTCATCTTATTGATATATGTCAAGATTGTTGTTAGTAAATATCGATTCAAAACAATGAAAGAAGAGAAAGGAATGAAAAAATGATGATTCCTCAAAAACTAAAGATAGGTGATACCATTGGAGTAGTAGCACCTTCGGATCCCATTATAGGAGATAAAATAGAAGAGTTAGAAAAAGCTAAAAGCAAATTAGAAAAAGCAGGTTTTTGTGTAAAATATGGAAAAAATTTATTTTCTAATACATATGGATATAGTAGTACCGCAAAAGAAAAGGCAGAAGATATCAATGAAATGTTCCAAGATGAAGAAGTAAAAATGATATGGTGTGCAACAGGAGGATTTAACTCAAATGCTACTTTTGAGTATTTAGATTATGAATTAATAAAGAAAAATCCTAAAATTATTTGTGGTTATAGTGACATTACATCGATTACTAACATGATTACAGCCAAAACAGGATTAGTAACTTTTAATGGGGCAAATTTTAAAAACATAAGTAAGGAAGAATCTCATGAAAATTATCAAGAGATTTTAAAAAGATTATTAGAGGGAAGTTTAGAATTAGGAACGGTAGAAGAAGAATATGTTTGCATTCAGGAAGGACAAGCACAAGGAGAATTAATAGGTGGAAATTTAAGTTTAGTCACAAATATGATATCTGGAAGTTATCAATTGAATTTTACCAACAAAATATTGTTTTTAGAAGAATTTGGTTTAGAAAGTCCACCAGCCTTAGTAAATAATTATATACATAAGATGAAACAAAATGGCGTCTTTAACCAAATAAGAGGACTGTGGATTGGAAGTTATGAACACGAAAGTAAGGTGAAATTAGAACAAATTATAAAAGATGTTTTAGGAAAAGAATACACCTTTCCTATCATTCAATCCAATAATTTTGGACATATTGAAACAAAAATAGTGATCCCAATTGGCACAAAAGCAAAAATAGATACCAACAAAAGACAAAAAATAGAATTAATAGAACAATGTGTAAAATAGGAGTAGAAAATGTTTGAAACATGGGAAGAACTAGAAAATTCAATTATAAATTGTAAGAAATGTAAATTGTGTAAAACAAGACAAAATATTGTTTTTGGGGTAGGAAATAAAAAAGCTAACATCATGTTTATAGGAGAAGGACCTGGAGCAGATGAAGATAGATTACGGAGAACCATTTGTAGGTAGAGCAGGAAAACTGATGAATATGGCATTTCAAACAGTTGGTATAAAAAGAGAAGAAGTATATATTGCCAATATTGTAAAATGTAGACCACCAGGAAATCGAAATCCAGAGGAAGAAGAAGCTTTTGCATGTTTAAATTATTTAAGAAATCAAGTCATTTTAGTAAAACCAGAAATAATTGTGTTACTTCGGAAGTGTAGCATTAAAAAATATTTTAGGAAAAGAATATGGAATTACAGCTAGTAGAGGAAAGTGGATTGAAAAAAAACAAATTAGATATATGCCAACTTGGCATCCAGCTGCATTATTAAGGGATGAAACCAAAAAGATTGATTTTATTCGTGACTTGCAAATGGTGGTAAAAATAAAAGGAAAAGGATAAAAAAGAAATGGAAGAAATAAAAGAAAAATCAAATTATTGTTTAAATTGTAAAACAAATCCATGTGCCATAAAGGGGTGTCCTTTAGGAAACCATATTCCACAATTTATCGAACAAATTAGAAAAGAAAATTATCAAAAAGCCTATGAAATATTATCAGAAACAACAGTATTACAAGGCGTTTGTGGAAGAATTTGTCCACACAAAAAACAATGTCAAGGATCTTGTATAAGAGGCATAAAAGCAGAGCCTGTGTCCATTGGTGAGTTAGAGGCGTACACCTTTGATGTTATGGCAAAAGAAGAAAAAAGTTTATTAAATTGTTATGAAAAAGAATTAAAAAACAATAAAAACAATAAGAAAGTAGCTGTGATAGGTGGGGGACCAGCTGGTTTAACCGCAAGTGCTTTTTTGGCTAAAAAAGGAATACAAGTAACTATTTATGAAAAATATCATTATTTAGGGGGATTATTGGTACATGGGATCCCAGAATTTCGTTTACCAAAAGAAATTGTACAAAAAACGGTAGATAAAATTTTGCAATTAGGCATAAAAGTAAAATACAATCATCAACTAGGAAAGGATATTTTTATACCAGATTTAGAAAAACAATATGATGCTATTTTCTTAAGTATAGGAGCCAATCAATCTTGTAAAATGGGAATACAAGGAGAAGAACTAGAAGGGGTATTTGGAGGAAATGAACTTTTAGAATATAACTTACATCCTAAATATGAAGGGAAGAGAGTTGCTGTAATTGGTGGAGGAAATGTAGCGATGGATTGTGCTAGAACCATTAAAAAATTAGGAGCAAAAGAAGTAAAAGTTATTTATCGAAGAGCCAGACAACAAATGCCAGCCGAGGACAAAGAAGTACAAGATGCCATAAAAGAAGGAATTGAATTTTTATTTCAAAATAATATCGTAAAAATTATTGGAACAGAAAAAGTAGAAAAATTAGAATTAATGAAAACACGATTGGTACAAAAAGAAAAAGAAAGCAGACTAGTACCTGTTAATATCGAAAATAGCAATTATAAAATAGCAACAGATTATGTAATAATGGCACTTGGTTCACAAGTGGAACCTTATGTTAAAAAATTAGGATTAAAAACAAACAAATGGGGAAATATTGAAATTAATGAAAATTATCAAACTTCTAATCCAAAAATATATGCTGGTGGCGATCTTGCAGGAATAAAATCGACAGTAGCTTGGGCAGCATACTCTGGAAGAGAGGCAGCAAAATATATAGAGATGAGTATTGCTAAAATAGGCAAAGCATCTTCCTAGGCTTTATGATAACAACACAACATATTAGTAGTAACCATAATTTATTTATGGAATATACTATTAAAAAAGAGGTGTTTACCATGTTTACACATATTTTTAACCATGCAAAAGCCTATATAAAAGGTGGGAAAAAATATCCTAATATTAATGGAATTGTTACTTTTAAAGAGACCAAAAATGGTGTATTAGTTACTGCTAAAGTAACTAATTTGCCTCAATCGAACAATTGTATTGGCAAATTTTTTGGTTTTCATATTCATGAAGGTACTTCTTGTACAGGAAATGCAAATGATGAATTTGCAAATGCTAAATCACATTTAAATCTTACCAATTGCCCTCATCCTTTTCATATTGGAGATTTACCTCCTTTACTTGAAAATAATGGCTATGCGTATATGAGTGTTTTAATAAACAAATTTGAAATAAAAAATATTTTAGGTCATGTTATTATAATTCATGATTCTCCTGATGACTTTACCTCTCAACCAAGTGGGAACTCTGGAACTAAAATTGCTTGTGGTAGAATAAAAAAATAGTAAATCTTTTTGTAGATTACTATTTTTTTATTCTATTACAAGTTTATTTAGTTATCCTAAATTTTACTTTAAAATGTGTTTTTTATTTTATATCAAATTCTTCTTTACTACTTGCACCAAAAATAAGTTTTTTTAGTGTTTTGAAGAAACGCATCCATACATTTTCTTTTCTGGTAATTACTTTAAGAGCAGTTTCTACTTCAAACTGTCCACTTTCTAATAAATTATATTTATATTCTAGTTGTTCCATTTTTGAGATATAATAATCATTAAAAAAGGTATAACCTTCTGTTGAACCAATTAAATCTTTAAATGTATATAATTTTCTTCTATAATTTTCAAGTCCTTCTAAATCCATAATCTTATCAAAACTTGTATCAAAATAACTAGAAATAATAAGATTTTGTGTCCTCATAAAAGTTAAAGTTATCTCTTTTTTTAATTCATCAATTTTTTTAATTAGACCATCTACTTTTTTATTTCTGTCATCAATTTGAGAAATTTTATTATTTATTTTAACAATCGTTTCCTCATGTTCTAAAATATCGTCAATAGCATTTTGAATAGACATAAATGCCTTTGATGAAATCTCCTTACTAAGAATCTCTTTGAATTTATCGATGCTTTTTAAAGTACTTTCAAATAAAACATCTTCTCCAGTTATGTATGCTAATTGATTAACTAAGCAACACTCTAATGGATAATAAGAAGGACTGATGGTTTCAAAACTAATTCCAAAATATTTCACGTATTCTTTTGGAATACCATTAATTTTAGAGGACATTAACTGTACAGCAGCTTCATTTAATCCTAAGCCATATATTTTGAATTCTGTATAATCACAAAGCCCCATTCTTATTAAATAATTTCTTTTATCTTTTATTTCTTGAAGATAATGAATACATTCATGAACTGCAAATTCTTCTAAATCTTCATCCGAAATATGTTCATTAAAATAAATAGACGCATTTTTGTAAAAGTATTTTGCTTCAGCCATTCCGCTCTGGCATTTTTGCTTTATACATATTTAGCCTAGATAAACGAATAAATAACTCATTTTGATTAAAACCGCAATTTAGGAAATGTTTCACAAATCTTTTGAGAAATATTACGTGCTATTAAATTAATTTTTAATGTGTCTAATGATTGTGTAATTTCAATTCCATCTTTTTTTAAATCTGTTTCTATGCTCATAATTATCTCCTTATTATCATTTAATTTTATTATACTATAAAAATGATAATAGTGTATTTCAGAAATATTAAATATTTTTTACAGTTTAATGACAGTATCTTGACAATATAATTTTAAAAAAGTAACTCTAATGTTACAATTCACAGTTGTCTAAAATGAATGGAGATTATTAAAAAGCCTATTAGAACTAAAAATTAAGTACTAATAGGCAAAAAATAATTTATTTTACTACAATATTATAAATCTTATTTTTTACATAAATTTCTTTTAGAATGGTTTTACCTTCTAATTTAGAGTGAATTTCATCATGGACTTTTTGTTTTATTATTTCTTCTTTTTCATCTGGAATGATTTGTATCGTTGCTTTTAATTTCCCATTAAATTGAATTGGTAATGTTATTTCATTTGCTATTGTTTTTGTTTCATCATATTTAGGCCATGAACAACTAGCAATTTCTTTTTCAAATCCAGCTAATTGATTAAGTTCTTCTGTAATATGTGGTGCAAAAGGATTTAATAAGATTAAGAAAGTTTTATATTCTATATGATTTATTTGTTTTATTTTATAAAATTCGTTTACCATTGTCATTAAAGTAGAAATACAAGTATTAAACTTCATATCTTCAATATCATGCGTAATTTTTTTTATCGATTGGTGTATTAATTTTTCTATTTCTTTTGAATAGGTGTTTCCTTTTACTAGCTTGTCTTGTAAATTCCAAACTCGATCTAAAAATTTAGCACAACCACGAATACTATCCATAGACCAACTTGCCATTTGATCAAATGGTCCCATAAACATCTCATAAACACGAAAGGTGTCTGCTCCAAAATCACGAACAATATCATCTGGATTAATAACGTTTCCTTTTGATTTAGACATTTTTTCTCCATTTGCCCCTAAAATCATCCCATGAGAAGTACGTTTTTGATAAGGTTCTTTTGTTGGAACAATACCAATATCATATAAAAACTTATGCCAGAATCGCGAATACAATAAATGTAGGGTAGTATGTTCCATTCCTCCATTATACCAATCAATAGGAGACCAATATTTTAATGCTTCTTTAGAAGCTAACTCTTTATCATTATGAGGATCCATATATCTTAAAAAGTACCAAGAAGAACCTGCCCATTGTGGCATAGTATCGGTTTCTCTTTTGGCAGGCTTTTTGCAGTGAGGACATGTTGTATTAATCCAATCTGTTTGTTTTGCTAAAGGAGATTCTCCATTTTCACCAGGTGTAAATTCATTTACTTCTGGTAATTTCAAAGGTAGATCCTTTTCATCAATAGGAACCCAACCACATTCTTTGCAATATACCATAGGTATAGGTTCTCCCCAATATCTTTGACGAGAAAATACCCAATCACGTAGTTTATAATTTACTTTTTTTGTACCAATTTTATTTTCTTCTAACCAAGTAATCATTTTAGAAATGGCTTCTTGCTTGTTAAGACCATTTAAAAAATCAGAATTAATGTGTGTACCATCTCCTAAATATGGTTCTTTTGTAATGTTTCCTCCTTCTAATACAGAAACTATCTCTAGACCAAATTTAGTTGCAAATTCATAATCACGTACATCATGTGCTGGAACAGCCATTATGGCTCCTGTACCATAGGTAACTAATACATAATCAGATATCCAAATAGGAATTTCTTTTTTGGTAGCAGGGTTGATTGCTTTTATTCCCTTTATTTCAAGACCTGTCTTTTCTTTATTTAATTCAGAACGCTCAAAAGCTGATTTTTGACTTGCTAATTCTTGATATTTTTTTACTTCTTCTAAATTTTCAATATTATTTTTTAATTCTTCAATGATGGGATGCTCTGGAGAAATTACCATATAAGTACTTCCAAATAAAGTATCTGGTCTTGTGGTGTAAACTTTTAATGATTTATTTAGTTTTGAAATTTTAAATTCTACTTCTGCGCCTTCAGATCTTCCAATCCAATTTTTTTGTTGTGTTTTAATTTTTTCTAAAAAGTCAACGTCTTCTAAATCATCTATTAATCTTTGCGCATAATCGGTAATTTTTAACATCCATTCTGATTTTTCTTTTTGGACAATAGGACTTCCACATCTTTCACATACTCCATTTACTACTTCTTCATTGGCTAAACCAACTTTACAACCTGTACAAAAGTTGATTGGCATTGTTGTTTTATAGGCAAGACCATGTTTAAATAATTGGATAAAAATCCATTGTGTCCATTTATAATAGTTGGGATCGGTGGTATCTATTTTTCTAGACCAGTCAAACGAAATGCCTAATGCTTTTAATTGTTCAGTAAAATGTGCAATATTTTGTGAAGTGGTTATTTTGGGATGTACATTTGTTTTTATGGCATAATTTTCGGCTGGTAAACCAAAGGCATCAAAACCAATTGGATATAAAACATTATAGCCTTCTAATCTTTTTTTTCTGGCAATAATGTCTAATGCTGTAAAACTACGAGGATGCCCTACATGTAGACCTTGACCAGATGGATAAGGAAATTCTATTAATCCATACCATTTTTTCATGGTGTAGTCTTTTTTGGCATAAAAGGTTCCTTCTTGTTCCCACTTGTTTTGCCATTTTTTTTCTATTTTTTCAAAATTATATGACATTTATCTTCTCTCCTTTTATTTTTTCTAAATGATATTATATAATAAAAATGTCGCTATTTCAAGGGACTTTTTTGATGTTTAGGAAAAAATCGAAGATTTTTCTATATAACAAAAAACATACTAGGGTTGACAAGATTGCTTATTTTGTAGTCTAAATATTTTTGAAGTAAAAACTTGAATAAAGAAAAATCTTTTTAAATAAAATGATTTAGGAGGATTTTTTATGAAAACAATCAAACTTTCAAGTAAGAAGAAAATGAGAAATACATTATTTATTAGTTTTCTTATTTTTATTTGTTTAATAGTAAGAATAGGATGTATTCAATTTGTACAAGGAGGAGAACTATCTAGTATGGCATATCAACAGCAAACATTAGATAGAAACATAAATCCTAAAAGAGGAACTATTTATGATGCAACTGGTACAAACATTCTAGCAGTTAGTAGCACAGTAGAAACCGTAACTGTAAATCCAGGAAATATTAGTAAAGAAAATAAAGAAAAAGTTGCAAAAACTTTATCAGATGTATTTGAATTAGATTATGAAAAAATATTAAAAAAAGTTAGCAAAAGGAGTTCTATTGAAACTATTATAAAAAAGGTAGATAAAGAAAAGACAGATCAACTAAGAATATGGATGGAACAAAATGGAATTACAACAGGGATTAATATTGATGAAGATACCAAAAGATATTACCCATATAGTACAGTTGCTTCACAAATCATAGGATTTTGTGGAAGTGATAATCAAGGATTAGATGGTATTGAAGCCAAATATGACAAAAATTTAAAAGGAATCCAGGGAGCCATACAACGTCACACAGATGCCAAAGGTGGTGAAATTGGGAAGGAAGGTGAAACTTATGTGTCAGCAATAGATGGGGATGACTTAGTACTTACCATTGATTTGAGTATTCAATCTATTGTTGAAAAATATTTAGAAGAAGCCTGTATCGACAATGTTTGTACAGATGGTGGAAATGTTTTAGTCATGAATCCTCAAAATGGGGATATTTTAGCAATGGCAACTTATCCAAATTATAATTTAAATCAACCCTATGAAGCCTATACAGATGAATTAAAACAAAATTGGGATAATTTAGAACAAGCAGAAAAATCTAAAAATTTGCAAGCAGTATGGAGAAATAAAGCAATTACAGATACTTACGAGCCTGGTTCTGTTTTTAAATTAATTACCGCATCTGCTGCTATTGAAGAAGGTTTGGTAACAGACATTGACAAAGAAGGTTCGTTTTCTTGTACAGGAGCCATTGAAGTGGCAGGTGTTAGAATTAAATGTTGGAGACATTACAGACCACATGGTTCAGAAAGTTTAAGAGTTGGTTTAATGAATTCTTGTAATCCTGTTTTTATAGGATTAGGTCAAAAATTAGGTGTCACAAAATATTATAGTTATTTAAATAAATTTAGATTACTAAATAAAACAGGTATTGATCTGCCAGGAGAAGCAAATAGTATTTTTTTAGCAGAAGAAAAAGCAGGTCCTGTAGAACTTGCAACAATTAGCTTTGGGCAGAGGTTTGAAATAACACCTATTCAATTAGTGACAGCTATATCAGCAATTGCTAATGGTGGAACAAGTATCCAACCTAGAGTAGTAAAGCAAATCATCAATAGTCAAACCGGAGAGATTCAAGAGGTAGCAGTAAAAACAAATGGTGAGGTTATTTCGAAAGAAACATCAGAAAAAGTATTAAGTATGATGGAATCAGTTGTATCAGAAGGTACTGGAAAAAATGCCAAAGTAGCAGGTTATCGAATAGGTGGAAAAACAGGTACTTCTGAAGATGGTGTTAATACCAATAAATATGTTACTTCTTTTTGTGGAGTAGCACCAATTGACAATCCACAAGTTGTTGTATTAGTTACTTTATATAATCCAACAGGAGAGGGGGGACACCAAGGAGGTGTGTGGTTCATTTTGTCGCTACATTTTAAGCAACATTCAAAAAGCCTTACAATTTAGGCAAAAAATAGAACAATCAAATCAAAGAGAAAGTAGTTTTGTTTTATAAATTACTTTCTCTTTAAAAATATAAAAGGAGGACATGCTATGTCAAAAGAAAATATTATTGGTACAAATTTTATAATGACTAACAGAGATTTGATAACTAGATTTGGAGTAAATTCAGCTGTAATGCTAGGCGAATTATATGGGAGAATGAATTATTTTAGAAAAAGAAATGAATTAAAATTTGGTTACTTTTTTGCGACGAAAGAGAGCATAGAAAATAGTACAAAATTAAGTCCATATAAACAAAGAAAAGCAACATCAATTTTACAAACAGAAGGAATTTTAAATATAAAACATATAGACATTCCACCAAAGACTTATTATAAAATTAATGAAGAAAAACTCATGAAAGTACTGAAAAATTCAGCAGTCGAAAATATCGACAACAAGAGATTGAAAATTTGAACAACTAGGTGTTGAAAATATCAACTACAGTATGTTAAAAAATTTAACACAAATAATAATAAGTAATAATAATAAAAAAATAATAAATAATAACACACACAGTAAAGTTTGAATTGAAAAGTACGATTAAATATAAAGTGGGACAAGTTGTCCTAGATGAGTATATCCTTACAGAGAGTGAAGGTATATGGAAAAAAATATGCTTTATAAATAAATAGTTAATTATAAAAGAAAAAAGTGGACAGGTTGTCCACAATTGATATAATTTTACAAAGAGTAAGGCTATAGCAATAAAAATATATTATAAAAATGTATGCCTTTTTGTAATACATTTTTGTAAAAGTAATACTATTAGAAAGCTTTGCTTTCAAAGGTTGTAAGGGAAGATGTAATACATCTATTCTTGCACTACGTGAAAAAAGTAAAAAAATTTTGAAAATGGGCAGACTTTATAAATGGAGCACGTTAGAATTAAGTTAGTTGTTTGAACAAATTGAGTTACAAATAACTTATGCAACCGAATGAAATGAGGTTGTATACATTAAAAATAAGTGTAAGGAGAGATGAAAAATGTTAAATAAGGAAGAATTAAAATCATTTCAAGAAGAATCTGTTACTGATTTTTGGTATAATACTAGGTCAGAAGTTTTATATATACTAAATGATATTGATAAAAAGAAAATAGCAGAAATAACAAAAGGAGAAGATACCTATCAAAAAATAGCAAATGAAATATTCCAAATAGCTAAAGAGAATGATAGGGAAAGAATATTAGAGAAAATAGATAAACATTGTAATAAATTAGTTAATATTGGTGGTTATGAAAATGAAAAATTTTATAAAGTGGGATTTATAGATGGAATTAATTTGATTATTGAATGTATAGAGGGAAAAGTAAAATGTTAAGTAAATATGGAATTTTATATAGTAAATATTTAGAAGAATATAAGCCAATAACATATCAAGAATTGATAATGAATGGAACAATAAATGATTTTTTGGAATTAAAAAATAAAGAATATAATGATTTAAGGAATTCTATTATAATGGAATTAAAAAATAAATATAAGAAACCTAATACATATAGCTTTATAGAACTAGCAAACTATAATAATTTTATTTACAATAAAGCAGATGAGTTAGTAATTTGGACAATATGTCCCAAAATTATAAAAACATACAGAGAGTAAGAAAATATTAAAAAAATGCTTATATAAAATGTCGGACAAAAATCTGACATTTTTTTGAAAATCTGACAAGGTAAAGGCTTTGCCTTTAAGTGTTTTATGAGTGTATGTCAGACACCTATTCTTGCACTACATAAAAAATATATTAATTGTAAAAATTAGTAGAAAAATTTAAAATTTTAGTATATAATGCCATTAGAGTAATAACACTCTGAAGGTGAATAAATGAAGGATGAATATTTAATAAAAATAGACGAGCCAAGAATTCAAGAAACATGTGATGCATACTTTAAATGGAAAGACTTAAATACATATGTAAAAAGTCTAGTATCAAGAGGTATTAATATGCCAGATGCAATAAGTGAGCCTATGGGTTGCTATTGTTTAAATCTTCTTTGGAATAAAAGTTCAGGAGGAGATGCCAAATCTCTTGATGGTAGAAAAATAGAGTTTAAAGCTACAAGTAACTATGAGTATGATTTAAGTAGTTTTGGACCTAGGTGTGACTTTGATGATTTAGTATTTTTAAGATTTGATTTAGACTTAAATATGTTGTTTGTGTATGATACAGGTGTTAATTCAGAAGAATTAAAGAAACTTCCAGTATCAAAAACAGCAACAGTGGGAGATTATCAGAAAGCTAGTAAAAGACCACATATAAGAATTATTGAATCAATAATTAATG
>CASUIT010000002.1 GCA_949455995.1 uncultured Clostridia bacterium | reverse complement strand
TGTACTGAACCCAAAAAATTGGACATTTTTTGATTAGGTACTAGGCAACTTTGGAATGAACTCTGTATTGTACAGGGCTCATTCCTTTTAATTTACCTTTTATCCTTTTATTATTATAATAATCTATATAATATACACGTTCCCATTTATTTGGTATGTTTTCATTTGCTAGATTAAAATGTATTGCTGTTTCAAGTCTGGATAAATGGTTACTGTGCATATATTCTACCACATTTTGTTTAAATTTTCCACTGTATGAAGTCTTTTGATTTCTAATTAATCCTTTTACACCATGTTTTTGATATTTTTTTACCCACTTTCTTACTGTTGAAAATGATGGAATATTAAAGTGATTTGCAGTTGTTTCATATCCTCCATTATTATTTAAATAAAATTCTACAACTTCTTGTTTAAATTCATTTGAATATTTTGACATAAAGATGAACCCTCCTTATTAAACTTTTTTGTCTAATAATTTGGGTTCACTTCAATTATTGATACTCTATCTTTTTCAAAAATTATAATAATATTGGACTAATTTGTTCACCATCTAAGGCATATTCTATTGTTCTTATTAAAGATTCAAAGTCAAATACAATGGATCTTGGTTTTGTAATGGGATTATCTTGCTTAAATGGTACAAAATAATAGTTTTTTCTATTTAATAGTCTCCCTAAATTTTCTGCATTTCCACTTAACCCATTATTGGTAGATGGTGCTATTACTAATGGATATCCGGTTTCTTAAATGTGATTTTGCAGCCATTGTTGCTGGTGTATCAATAATATCACAGGCTAATTTTGACATGGTATTTCCGAGAACATGGTGCAATAACCATAATATCTGTCAATTTTTTAGGTCCAATAGGTTCTGCATCTGGAATAGTATGAATAATCTTATTTCCTGTTATTTCCTGAATCTCTTCTATAAAATCTTTTGCTTTTCCAAATTTTGTATCCATGGAATAAGCATGATAAGACATAATAGGTATAATATGTGCTCCTTTTTTTATAAGCTCTTTCATTTTAGGTATAGTTTTTTTAAATGTACAAAATGAACCTGTTAAAACAAATCCTATTTTTTTATCTTTTACTTCCAAAGTTTACCTTTTCCTCCTTTCATAATACATTAATATATCATATGAAATTATGTAAATTTTGAAAGTATTTATTCTTTTATTTTTTTATTTTTTCTTTGCCTTGTTTTTTAATAATTCTTTCAATACCTGCACATCTTAAGAATTTTGAGACAAAAAGACCTGTCCCTATTTCTTAAAACTTCTATCAAAACAAATTGTTACATATTATTAAAAGGTGATCTTTTGAAAAAAACAAAAACTTTCTTTATTAATGGAATTGTTCTAACTATTACAGCTTTTTTTATGAAAAGCATTGGCATGTTATTTAATTTATATCTTTCTAATAAAATTGGATCTGAAGCAGTTGGTGTATTTAGCTTGGTAATGTCTATTTACCTTTTTTTTGTGACATTTGCCACTTCTGGACTAAGTCTTGCTTGTACTTGTCTTGTTTCTGAACAATTTACAAAAGGAAATTATTTAGATGGTTTAAAAGCTGTAAAAAGTTGTGCCTTCTTTTCCTTATTTTTAGGATTTGGTAGTAGTTTTCTTATTCTATTTTTTTCGAATTGTATGATTGTTTAAATTGTATCTCTCAAAAATTACTAAATTCTGTTGTATCTTGCCTACCTTTTTGCCTTATCTCTTTAGGTTTACCTTTTATTAGCCTTTCTTGCGTGATAAATGGTTATTTTTCGGCTGTGAGAAAAGGATTTAAAACTGCTATTTCTCAAATTGTTGAACTATTTATTAAAATTCTTTCTACTTTCTTTTTGCTACATTTCTATCCTAATAAAAATGTAGAAACCATTTGCGTTTGTTTAATTTTAGCAGATGTTATTTCTGAGGTTTGTTCTTGTTGTTTATTACTTGCTTTCTATAAAATAGATAAGTCTAAATATTGTAAACGTTCTATTACTAACTTAACTTTTAAAAAAAGAATTTTAAAAATTACTTTTCCTGTTTGCCTTACTTCCTACATTCGTTCTGGGCTGTCCACTGTTAAACAATTTATTACCCTAGATCGTTTGGTATTATTTGGATTTCCTTATTCCATTGCTTTATCAGAATATGGAAAAATTAATGGAATGACAATGTCTGTTCTTTCTTTTCCTACTGTATTTATCTTGTCTTTTAGCAATTTACTAATTCCTGAACTAGCTAGATTACTTACTAAACAATATAGAAAAAGAATAGTAATGGTTTGTCAAAAAGTTTTTTTTATTACTTCTGTATTTGCAATTTTGATTTCCATTATTTTTTTCTTATTTGCAAATGAAATTAGTTTGTTGTTCTTTAAAAATTTATCTTGTAACAAATATATACAAATTCTTAGTCCTCTTATTTTATTTATGTATCTAGATATTATACTAGATAGTATGTTAAAAGGATTAAATAAACAATTTAATGTCATGATTTGTAATATTTTAGACTTACTTTTAACGATTGTTTTTTTATATTTTTTATTACCTGTTTGGGGATTAACTGGCTATTTGTTGACTATTCTAATTAGCGAAATTTTTAATTTTTGTGTTAGCTATTTTCAATTGTATCAAGCAACTGGTTTTAAAATGCCTATCTTTATGCTTAGTTTTTATTTATTTTTTCTATTTCTAGGAATTTTTAAAATTGTTACTTTGTAAATATTTTTTTACCGTTTCTACTACTTGGGTATGTACAACTCCATTACTGATTATATCTGCATTTATATTTGTATCATACCTTTGATGCCACACACATAGCTGCCCTTACAGCACTTCCAATATTTAAAATACATGTTTTATCTCCTATTCTTTAACAGGGTCGCCTTCTATGACTAGGCTTAAGGAAAGTTTTTGAGTTTTGGCTTTAATATATTGATTTTATTTGTAATAAAAATGTAATATTTTTTCACTTCTTTTTTTGTTATAATAAAAAAAGAAGAAAAATTTTATACTTTTAGGAGGATGCTATGCTTTTTTATCATTTTGATATGTTAGATAATTTTATAAAAAATGATTTAATTCGTCCTTTAAAAATAGAACAAGAAAATATACAACAAATAATTTCTTTATATGATAATAAAAAATCTAATCTTTTAGCAATTACAAATAATATGATCGAAATAACAGATGCTATTACCAAAAATAATTTAGACCATTTTTATGAAACCGTTTCTTTATTAAAAAATTGCTTTGAACAAATAAATAATATTGAAAAATTAGCTACTAAATTAAGCCAAAATTTAATAGAAACCATTGGCTTGTACGATAAAAGCCTTGAAATGAATAAAGAAGAAATTAAGGCAAATTTAGTAGAATATAATATGCAAAAAGACGAGTTATCACATAAAATACTAGAATTTGAAAATAGAAATGCTTCAATTATGAATTCTGCTATCTCTTTATGTTTAACCTTAATAAACAAAAAAGCTAAAAACCAAAACTTTATTGTTAATAATATTAATGCTAAAAATAATATAAAAGTAGATATTGAACTAGAACCTCATGATCATAATCGCTTAATTATCTCCGAAAAAACACAAAAAGCTTATTTGCCTTTTTTTTATTGTGATATAAAAAAAATTTTTGAAAATTCTAAGTCATCATATCAAACCTTACAAGATGTAGTAAATGATTTATATGTACTTCCTTTAAGTAAATTTAAAAATTCCTCTATTGCCAGATTTAGAGAAAGTTTCCACTTAATTCGAAATAAAGAAAATGGCTCTATTACAAAAGCTTTAGATCTAGGACTAGAATTGATGTTTCAATATAATTTGAATCCTATTATTATTGCTGCTTGTAGAAATCTAGATGAATTAGATATTTACTTAGATTGTCTAAATGAAAATGAATTAGATGATTTTTCTTGTTTTGAAATAAAATTTGAAGTTTCTCCTAAAATTAAGAAAAAAGATACCTTTTTGTTTTAAGGTATTTTTTCTTATTTTCTACATAAACTAAATTTATGATGAACCAAATTTTAAGTACCCATTTAGAAACAAATTCAAAAACAAAGGAAAAGAAAAATTGGTTTCGATTTCAATTTACTTTTTCTATTTTTATTTTAATACTATTAATTGGCTTTGGTATTTTTTATTTTTATTATTTACAAAAAAAAGAAGATTTCTCAAATAGTTTAATTGCCAATTATAATATTTATAAGTTATATCGTTCTTCTTCTAACGATTCTAACCAAGATACTACTCAAAAAACAAACAATGATTTATTTCGGAATTATTCAGATACCTAAAATTAATCTATATTATCCTGTATTTTCTCATTTGACAGAAGATTTATTAAAAATTGCACCTTGTAAATTTTATGGAGATTCCCCAAAGGTTAATGGAAATCTTTGTATTGCTGGTCATAATTATGATAATTCCTTATTTTTTAGTAAAATTTCTTCTTTATCTCTTAAGGATAAAATTTATATCTTTGATAATGATGAAAGGTCTTATATTTATTCTATTACAGATAAATATGAAGTAGAACCTTCTGATCTTTCTCCTGTTTTACAATATGAATCAAATAAAAAAATTTTGACCTTAGTTACTTGCAATAATCTTAATTCTAAACGTATTATTGTAAAAGCAATTTTAGAAACTTCTTCCTAAAAAAGCATCTAAACTAATAAAAAGGCTTTTTAAAAGCCTTTTTTATATATTTCTATAATCTTTAATTTTTTTATAAGCATAGATAGCAGATATTCCAAATACTACTACTAAAACAGCTACTGGAATAGAATCTTCTATACCTGTTTTGGGTAAATTATTAGTATTATAAGTACTTGAATTATTTGTATTTCTTGCTGTATTGTTAGAATTTGTATTGTTAGAATTTGTCTTATTAGAATTTGTCTTATTTGTATTACTACTGTTACTATTTGTATTATTAGCATTTGTATTATTACCGCTTGATGTGTTATTAATGGTATTTGTTAAATCACTAAATCCATTTGTGTTGTCTGCAGCAAATACATTTGTGTTAAGCATTAATATAGCCATTACACTTATTAATAAAATTGAAAATAGTTTAATTAAATTTGATTTGTTCATTTTCATTCTCCTTACTTTATATATATTTTTTATTAGTATTATTATAATCGCCTTTAATTATACCATTTTTTTATGTATAATTCAAGTGATTTTTGTAAAAATATATAATTACTAATATCTTTCGTTTACATTTTTCATTATATCTTAAAAAAAATTATTAGTCAAGACTTTTTTAAAAAAATTTTTTCCAACTATTACCATAGTTATTGTTCAGCCCTAGTATGTTTTGATTAAAATCAATCACATTATTTTATTGTTCCCATAAAATATATATATAAAGCGACATTTCAAAAATCATATAGATAGTTTAGGTTAACAGTGTTGGCTAAATAGTAACATTTTTTTTAAAGAGTTCATTAAATTTTTCTTAAAGTATTGAATTTTTAAATATATCATTATATAATTTATTTTGTTTATAAAAAGGAGTGTTTACAAATGCCAAATATTAATAATTTAAAAAAATATAAAAATATACATATGATTGGAATTGGTGGAGTTAGCATGAGTGGCATTGCTGCCATTTTAAAAAACTTTGGTTTCCATGTAACTGGATCCGATGCTTGTCATTCAGAAAATATTAAAACATTACTTCAAAAAGGAATTAACATTACAATTGGTCACAATTTAAGCGATGTTGCCAATTCTGATATGGTAGTGTATTCTGCTGCTGTAAAGCAAGAAGATCCTGAACTATTAGAAGCTAAAAAATTAAACATCCCTACTATTGAAAGAGCAGACTTTTTAGGAGAACTAACTCGTTGTTATCAAGATACTATTTGCATCTCTGGTACACATGGAAAGACAACAACTACCTCCATGATTTCACTTTGTTTTATCGAAGCTTTAAAATCTCCTAGTATTCAAGTAGGAGCCTATTTAAAACAACTAGATGGCAACTATCTAGTTGGCAATAGTGAACATTTTATTATTGAAGCTTGTGAATATGTAGAAAGCTTTTTAAAATTTAGTCCTAAAGCAGAAATTATTTTAAATATTGACAACGATCATCTAGATTACTTTAAAACCTTTGAAAACATCAAAAATGCCTTTATTAAATATGTAAAATTATTACCTAAAAGTGGTCTCTTAATACTAAATGGAGATGACTTCAATTGCCTTGATTTAGCAACCCATACCAATGCAAAAATACTAACTTATGGTATTGAAAATAAAAAAGTTGACTTTTATGCTCAAAACATCACTTATGATGAAAATGGTTTTACTCAGTTTGATGTTTATCATAACAGTGCCTTTTGGGCTCACATAAAGCTTTGCATACCAGGCATTCATAATGTATTAAATGCCTTAGCTTGTATTGCTTTATGTTCCCAATACGATATTGAAAAATCAGCTATCCAATCTGCTTTTTCTAAATTCAAAGGAGCCCACAGAAGATTTGAACAAAAAGGTGTCCTAAATAATAATGTTACCATTTATGATGACTATGCACATCATCCTACAGAAATTTTAGCTACTGCTAAATCACTTTCCCATAAAAAATATAACCATTCTTGGGTTGTTTTTCAACCACATACTTATAGCAGAACCAAAAATCTATTAGAAGATTTTGCAAAAGCTTTATTACACTTTGATCATATTATTATTTTGGATATTTATGCCGCAAGAGAAAAAAATACTTATAATATTAGCTCAAAAGATTTAGTCTCACAACTTTCTTGCATTGGAAAAGAGGCAAACTATATTCCTGATTTTGAGCAATGCGTTTCTTATCTAAAAAATCATGTTAAAGAAAATGATATTGTAATAACTCTTGGAGCTGGTACAGTAACGCAAATTGGTCCAATGTTATTACAAAAAGGGCATGATTAGATAATATGTTAAAGTAAACTGTTACCTTAAAATGTACACTAAAAAAGAAAGTATTAGCCATACTTTCTTTTTTTGAAAACTTCTAAACATTTTTGAGACATTTAAGACCTGTCCCCACTGTCTCATCTAATTTACCTCTTTTGCTTGTTTTAACATGATATCTCCAAATACAGCATATCCCTCTTGCGGATTGTTTACTAATACATGTGTTACTGCTCCTACAAATTTATTGTTTTGAATGATGGGAGATCCTGACATGCCTTGTATAATTCCTCCTGTTTTTTCTAATAATTTATTATCTGTTACTTTTATTTGCATACTTTTATTATTATAGTTGTTTTCTTTGTATATCTTTTCTATTTCAATTTCATATTCTTCTATTTTTTGATTGTCTAAACTACATAAAATTTTTGCTTTTCCTAGTTGTATTTCATCTCTTAGTGCTAGTTCCATTTCTTTTGAGGTGTCTAATTTTAAACCTGCTATATTTTCTACGGTTCCATAAATTCCAAATTTACTGTTTTTTGCTATTTTTCCTATGTTTTGTTGATTTTCTACCGTTCCTTGTATTCTTCCTGGTGTTCCACTTTCTCCTTTGGTAATGTTTAGAATTCTTGTGGTTACAAATTCCCCTGATGCTATGTTTATTAGTTCTTCTGTGTCAATATCAGTTATTCCATGTCCTAACGCTCCAAATGTTTTTGTACTTGGGTCATAAAAAGTTACGGTTCCTACTCCTGCTGCACTGTCTCTTACCCATAGTCCTAGTTTGTAATTGTGATTTGCTGTTTCTACTGGTTCTATACTACATTGTTTGGTTTGTTGTTCTTGAATGTATTTTATTTCTACTGGTTTTCCTTGTGTTTGGTTTACTATTTGCATTAGTTCTTCTGTTGTGTTGACTCCTATATTATTCACTTGCGTAATGGTATCTCCTTCTTTTATTCCTGTATTTTCATATGGCTTATATTTTTTATTGTCTCTTCCTTCTATTTCTGACATCCCAACTACTAAGACACCACTGGTATATAGTTTAACTCCTGCCATACTCCCTACTGGTATGATTTTAGTTTTTGGAAGAACATCTACTGCTACATCTTTTAATTTAATATGATCTAATAAACTTACTTGCATGGTTGCTTTCCCTGTTTTGGGACTTATCGCATTGGTATTAGAAGATGACGCAGTTTCTAATGTCTCTTGATTTAGTTTTATTTGCATGCCAAATAATGTTTTGATTGTAATATTTTCTCCTTCGAAAATGACTAATTTATTGGGAAGGTTTTGTATGGTTAGGGTATATGCATAAATTAGCATTAAAAAAAATACCAATAATAGCTTTGTTATTGTTTTTTTCATGAAAATCTCCTTTAATTTTTACTATTATTAGTATTTACTTTAAAAATTTTTTTATTCAATTGAAATGAATTATTACTGTTTCTGCAATGCCTATTTTAAATAGTAGCATTAATTTGGAATACCAAATTCTGGTTTTAATACTTCTGGATTATTATTTGTCTTATACATACTGTAACGTTCTCTTCCTAATGCTTTAAAATAAGCTTCTGCTACGTTAGGTTTATTAGCTACTATATTCTTCATATATTCATAAAAGTTTGGGGCTGGTGTAATAGCATTTTGTCCCATTATACTTGTATACGATCCTATTACTACCTCACTTCCTCCTATTTGTCTGTTTCCTCCGTTTTGGTATCACATATTTTATTCCATCTGTTGTTACATAGGATTTTCTTTCAAAATCTATATTTAAAACTCCTGTTGGATTGTTAGCATTATCAATATCATTTGCATTTGCTCTATGGTATATGTTGTCATTTGTTAATATATAAATAGAATCTTCATTTACTACTTCTTCATTTTTATTATTGGTAATAATGGAGTAACCATTATATATTTTTCCACCAATACTTAATCCTTGCAAAAAGCTGATAATAGATACATTATTTATAATTTTTTCCCATTCATCTTCTTTTAATTTTGGCATTTGAAAGTTAGTTGGTCCTGTTGCATAGTTGTTATAGTTTGCAATGGCTATGGATAAGTTTTTTTCAATAGAATATCGGATAACGGCTAATCTATGTTGATTAAAATTGGAATTTGGCTCTTCTATTTGGTTTCTGTTATCCGTAAATATTCGTATATTTTCTCCTCCTAATTTATCTGCTAAAGAAATACCATTTTCATCTACTGCATGACTCGTTGTTAGGGTAGCTAAATTATATTCTGAACCTAATACCTTATCAGTAAATTCTTTTCCTTTTTGATAATATTGATGAGCTGCTGTGGTAGAATTTCCTAAATCGATGGTATCTTGCATTTTTAACTTTTCTCCATTTAATAGAGTAAAACAACTTCCATCTGTTTCATAATAATATTTTACACCATTTATTTTTTTATAATGAACATCTCTTATGGCATTTGCTTCTGGATCCCATATATATTCACTTAATGTTTCATTTGTATTAAACGTAACTCCTTTATAGGTTACACTATTATTTGAATTTATACTAATATCATTTAACAAATACCCAGAATCAAATACCCACTTTCCTTTTATTACTCCTTGTATTGTAATATAATTATCTAAGGAATAGGTAATAACAAAGTCATCAGATGCTCCACGCACATATCGACAACTATAATAGATATAAGGTTTTAAACCAGAAAGTCTTTGCTCATTTCGATAGGTTGCATTTGGATTATTTTCCAAAAGATCGGCATCACTACCTAAGTTTTGTCCATTTTCATCTTGGTTTTGATTTCTATCATCTAATGTATTGGTATAATTTGAATAAATATAGTATCCATCATACATCGTATATACTAAAGCTGGTACATAAGAAGACAAAATTTCTTGATTGTATCCAGCTAAATTAAAGTTACTTGCTACCGAATTAAAAAAGGTATTGGCAGATGCTTCTATGTCTCTTATTTTGGAGTTGGATAAATCCGATGTTCCACTATTTACTGTATTTAATTGGAAGGCTTTTAGAGCATCATAGGTTGCATTGTTTAATTTGGTATCATAAGAAGTTTGCAAATGTAATGTTTTGGCTTGATTTCCGATATATTCACTTAAAATGATGGTAATTGGTAATATGATGATAATAAATATTACTGCTAAACTCTGTATTTTCATATTCATCTTTCCTTTGTATTATTAAATAAGCTTGTAATAAATATTACAAGCTACCTTTTTTGTTAATTTCCAGATCCATTTGCGGTACAGATACCTGCATGTTCTGCTGCATTGGTATAGGTATCACTTCCACTAACAGAGTAAAATACATTTTTTAATTGTTGGGCTAAGGATGTATTGCTATTTTTTATTTTTGTCATAAATATGTCGCCTTCTTTTAATGTTATGGTTTGTCCTTCTAATTCGTCTAATATTTGTGATGTATATTTAGAATAGTAGACATTTTCTCCAATTTTGGTTGCTTCTGCTTGGGTTGTTTTCTTTCCTGGGTTTTCATCTAATACTTTTATTTCCATTTCTACATCATAGCTATTTCCTGTTGAGGATATTTCTTCTACAAATTTACTATATTGGTCTAGTGTTAGTTTTCCTGTGGTTCTGACATTATCTACAAATTCTGTTGTGGCTGTTTCTATGATTGCTTGTGAGATATCATCTGTTCTGTCTGCCATTGTCATAACTGGAAATACAATCATTAATCCTGCTGATAATACAATTGCTATTATTGTTATTAATACTTCACCATCCATTTATTTTCCTCCTTTATTTTTATGGTTATTGTTCTTCATATGTTATAACTCTTTTTTTGGTTTTATTGGCATCTGGTGTATTGATATCTGGTTGTAATTCTTCTTGATAATATACACCTAGTTTTTCTACAAAATTTCTCCCTTTTATTATATCATACATAGAATAATTATTCAAGACTATATTGGAATTTATCCATTTTTGTATAACATCGGAACTATATTTAAGTTTTAATTGATCACTTCCATGAATAATGCCTTCAATAAAATATTCTTTTCGCTTATTACTTCCTAATACTTCTTTTTCTAGGTCAATATAATAGATGGGAACTGTTTCTGTTTGACTTATTTTTTTTCTATATAGTCCATCTTGTGCTAATGGATTATCAGTTTTAAATTTGAATACTATTTTGTAGTTTTCTTTGTATGCCTTATAAATAGATGGTATGATTGTTTCTGCTCTTACTATTCTTTGTGTTATTAAGTTTCCTGTTGTTGCATCTGTTTGTTGTTCTACATAAGTGTAATCATATTCTCTGTCTGTATTGTCTAGTATAATTTGTGCGGTTTGTCTTGCTTCTCCAAAGGCATTGATACTAATGGATAATGCTAAGACAAATATTAATACAAATCCTGCTATTTGCAAGGCATGTGCTACATTTTCCATTGTATCGTCCTCCTTTTAATTTTCAATTTTATACTCTTTTATTTATTAATTTTCTGTAATTGTAATATCTGATATTAACCCACCAGTTGTATTACCTGCTGCTATTATATTATATGTTTGACCTGTTGCTATATTATTAGCAGTAAGGTTTGTATCATTTACAGTTGCTGCTCCTGTAATAGAAATTTTTTTAGAGTTATCATCTGTTGATCTATTATTATTTAAAACTGCATTTACTAATGCTCTCGCATTTGCCCCTCTTACATTTCCTCCAAAATATTGTTCAAATTTTTGATTAAATGAACTTACCTCTACTTCTGTCATGGCATTATTATTTACCACTCCTGATGCTTGATTGTATATCATAATTCCTAATGATATTAATAATATGGATAATAAGATAGCTCCTGCTATAATTAAAGCTTTTGATGCATTCTCCATAATTCTTCCTCCTTTGAATTTTTATATTTTTATTTTTAACTAACTTTTGGTTAGTAATATAAATAACTTATTTATTGTGTTATTTGTTCAAATAACATATAACTTACTTTTCCTGTTGCTTTATGGTAATCTAATTTACTACATCGGAATTTAATTTCATTGTAATATTGTACAAACTTGTCCATCCCACCACGATATAGTGTTTCCATTGCATAGGTTTTGTCAGTGTCTAACATTTTTATGTCTATTTGTATGGAATTGGTTTCATTGTTTTGGTATTTTCCTTTTTCATCTTTTGGTACTTCATTATTTTTGTTGTTGTCTACTGCTTTGTTAATAATGGTTGCTATTTCTGCACCATAAATTTCTTGTCCATCATAACTTGCAAATTGCTTATTTTCTCTTTGTGCTTCATAATAGGTTCTTTTATAGGTTATATATAGATAAGAAATTCCTGCTATGATGATGATTAAGATTAAGAAAAATATTGCTAACTTTTTCATTGCTTACCCTTTTTTATTATATAATTTTATTTTAAATTTTTCAAGCTTTTATTTTAAAATTTTGCTTCCAAAGTCTTCCTATATCTTACTTTTGTTTATGGTACTCGTTATGATTACTTGGCTATAAATTCTACTCTCCAAACTCTTCCTGTTTCTTGACTTATATTGACAGTACAAGTATATTCTCTTGGAGCCTGATAGGTACGAATTATTGTACCATCTGGCTTTGTGTCTGTTTTGGTTACCATATCATTGATTAATGCTTTAGAAATTAAGGCATTGTAAAATGTTGTGATATCTTCTGTCTTGGTATTACTTCCTTTTTCTATGGGTTGTCCTACTCCACCATACCCAATCGTTCCATTTCTTAATATTACTTGAATATAACTGTCCTTTCCATTTACTGTATTTAAAGTTCTGGTTGAATAGCTATAATAGCGATTACTTTCGGTTGCTAAATTGGCTACTGAAACAACATCATAAATCGTAATTCCTTCTTTGCCCTCATAAGAAGTAAATTGACTATTAAAATTTTCTAAATGTTGTGCTGCTTTTTGCTGATGCAGTTGCGCAGAAACAGCACCAAAAGAAGTAAATAAATAGACTGCTAATGATATGACTAACATTCCAATTAAAGTTCCTGCTGCCATAATTAAGGCTTTTGATGCATTTTCCATAATTTTTCTCCCTCATAATGGTTATTCAAATCTTCCTGAAAATGTAAAATCCATTCGTATTATCCTTCCTGTTTGGTTATTATAGTCTACATGGGTGCAATTAAATCTTGCTCTTTTAAATTGCATGTATTCATAATATTGATATACTGGCACTCTATGTTTATTTAATAATTGATTCCAATCATTATTTAAATTAGCCGTTCTAGTTACAGATTGCTTTTTGGAAAGTTTATTAAATGTGTTAAGGGCTCTTTCTTTACTTTCTTCATCTGGATTATTTTCTAAAAAGATTTTTTCTTTTACGATTGCTAAACTGTTAATCGAATCAGCACCATAACGATTTTCTAGTTCTTTTACTCTATCTTTAATTCCTGCTTCAAATGTGTTTTGCGTTGCATTTTGTTCATAGTTTCTTTGTTGTATTAAATGTATAAAACCATTTTCATTGGTTGCCCTAAATTTATTTTCCCAATCATCTCCTAAGTCAAAAGTAATGGTCATTGGTTCATAGGCTAAAAATTGCCCTTCGTCCTTTTGTCCTGTTCCTTCACTTGATTTTCTTCTATTATAGTCTATTACTTTGTTTAATAAAGAATAGATGTCACTTCCTCTTACATTATTTCTATTAAATGTTTCATATTGGTTGTTAAATTCTATGACTTGTGCTCCTCTTGTATCTATCGTTCCTGATTTTTGATAATTGGATAATCCATTAAACATTAATACCAATGCTCCAATAATCATTAAAGATATTAAAACACTTCCTGCAAAAATTAAGGCTTTTGACGCATTTTCCATGGTTTGCTCCTCCTTTTTTGGTTATTTCATTGCTGACATGGAACTAAAGGATGATGACATACTAGTTAGTCCAATAAATACTAATGGAACAATTAAATAGCCACAAAACATACATACCATTGGTGCAAAACCGATTGCTTTTCCTATCATTCCTTTTCTTTTGATTAGTCTTTCATTGGATTCTTTTCGTTTTTCTTGGTAATAGTCACGCTCTGAGTCTAATTCATCAAAAGCGTCCGTAATTGGTATTTTTTCCACTGCTGCTTGTAAACTTTCAATAATTCGAATAAATTGTAAATAACTTACTTCTTCTTTCATTTTTTCTAATGCTTCCCATGCACCTGCTTCATAGTTGTTAACACATCTCGTAATTGGTGCTCGAAAGATATTAGAATATCTTTCTAACCATTCTAGTATAATTTCCACATTTACTCTTTCAATTCTCATAAGCATTAAGATAATGGTTTGGAATTGCATTACTTCATCTTCCATTTCTAATTGTCTCATTTTTACTTGGAAAATTAGTAATCCAATTGGTGCCATATAGGCAACGATTGCAAATACAAATGCTAATAATAACTCAAACCATTGCATATATTCGCTATTGATGGTTTTTAGTTTTCCTTCAATTCTTTCGGTTGCTTTTTTGATGTCTTCGTCTTTTGCTTGTTCATAAAATTTTAATTTTCTTACTGCTCTTTCTATTTCTTTTGTTGTTGTTTTGGTTTTTCCTCTAAATTGATCTAATATTTTATTGTCTTCTTGGGTAACTTCCATTGCTTTTTTCTTGTCTTTTTCCGACAGTCCTCCAATAATGTCATAATCGGTTGTTGGTTCTGTATAGATGTAATTGACAGCTATTACATGTAATTGCGAAAATAAAATAATCGATGCAATACAAGTTACAATTGCCATAGTAATTCTGTTAATATATAGCCATTCCATTTTTAAAGGAGATGCTGAATCTTTTAAATATTTTTGAATTTTTCTATCTTCTTTGGATCCTGGCTTTGGTAAAAATAAATCAACAATTAATTTGATTGGCTTTTTCTTATATAATCTTTCTTGCCATGGTTTTTCTGTATTTTTCGCATTATTGATTCCAGTAGAACCATTGTCTTTTAATTTTCTAACTAAGATATAACAGGCAAATGTTAAAATTAAAATTAAAATTTGTACAATCATTCCTGGTTTTCCTTCATACCAACTTGTAGTAAAAGAAAAGTTGCTAATAGACCATTTTTTTAGTGGTTCTAGTAATAATACTGGTGCAATCGATATTAAAGATAAACTTTGAAATACATAATTCAATTTATCTCTTTTTAAGATTTCTAATTGCATTTCTTGTGTTATGTTATTAATATTTCGTAGATATAAAGAAGCTCCATTTATTTTTCTATCACCAAATTCTTTGGTTAAATAAGAAACTCCTGCAAATTCTTTTAAGAAACTATTTGGTGCAATGTCATAATATTTTTCTAGTTCCATTTCTGGATCGTCGGAAATTAATATTTCATATATTTTTTCTCCTTGGCTCGAAACATTTTTTTCGTCATCTTGCGAAACTTGATAAATTGCTTCTTCTACCATGTTAAATTCATGGTAAGCATGTCTAATTTCAGAAAAGAAATCGATTTGTTCTTTTAACATATTGTTATCTATTTTATCTACTGATCCATCAATCAAAGTATCTACCATAAATACTTCAAATATCAATAAGATAAACATTAAAAGCAAATTAGAAGTGGTTAGCATAATGGTGATTACAAATAGTGGTACTAAAATAGTAAGTGCTTTTGTTAATATTTTAGCAGTTCCTTTTCTAGTGTTATATTCATCATCAATATTTATGATTTCTAATCTTCTTCTTATTTTTAACACATATCGTTTAATAAATGGTGTTTTAACATAAGTTAGATATAATTTTTGCCATAATATTTCTGTTGAAAAATTACTTGCTTTGGTTCCTTGTTGTAGTTGTCGTATTTTTTGGTATTCTGATTTTTGCATCTTTTTTGATAATGCTACATAAATTAATACAATTACTACAAATAAACCTGCTGAACCACCCATTAAGTAAAATATCATAATATTATTATCCACTTCTTATTTCACCTCTTTTATACTTGTTTGTCTGTTTTTGTTCTTCTTCTTCTTTTTGGTTCTTCCTCTTCTTCCTCCTGTGTTGCTACTCTATTTGCTAATACAGTTTGCTTTTGTTTGTTTCCCCAATGTCTTTCCACAAATTTGTCAAAGCTTTCTAAGTCCGTATCATCCATATTGGCTCTCATTTCTTTTAAGTTTTCTTGTGTAATAGGATTGGTTATTACATATTCTCCATCTACATATTCTAATACATTTCGATGTATGTATAATTGTCTATCTGTTATTTTTTCAAAATAACGTGTTGCATTGTCAAAAAATTTATCAAATTTTCCTTCTAATGTTTTTTCATTTCTATGGTCAAAGGTATATTCATTTTTTTCTTCAATTGGAATACATTCTGTGATTCTTTCTACATATCTTTTTCCTCTAAAGTCTTTGGTTAAGTGTATATCAAAGTTTAATACTTGTACGACTTGTTCTTCTGCTGTTTTTTCATTTTTAAATACTCCTGCTCTTAACATAGAGTTACGAAGTGCTGTTACTAAGTTTGGAAAGGTTTTTGCGTGGTGGGTAAATAAGGTAAATTTAGATGCAACCTGTGCTGCTTGGATCATCCAAGATGCTACGGGGTCTGTTGCAACTTCTCCGGATTATATTTACCGAACCATCGGTTTTCTTTTGAACGTCCAAACCTTCTTGTCCTGATATGGTTTCTGTTTCTCTAAAGGTTAAAATATTTCTGGTTGGATAGATTTTTCTTAAGTGAAGTTCAAATGCGGTTTCTTGTACACGGATGTTCATGGTTTCATAAATATTTTCAATCATTCCCATTAGCATGGTGGTTTTACCACAACCTTGCTCACCTGTGATGGATATAATTCTTGCTCCCTTTACTAAGTATTTTAATAGTTCTATGGATTCTTCACATCCTGGTTCTCCTTTAAACCATTGCTCTAATGTAGAACGTTTTACATCAAATTTTCTTACAAAGAATGCCCATGTTTCAGAAAAACTTGGTCTTACTACTACAACTCGAGAACCGTCTTTCATTTCATTAATTTTGTAACCATTGGTGTCTGACAATTGTCCTGGATTATTATATTTATAAATATTTTGACATACTCTTTTTAGTTCTGCTTCTGTCCCAAAGGACAAAAAGGCTAAACGAATAGATTTACCTTGGAAAAAGATCCAAATACTATCACATGCTCTTGGCACCTTATGTTCTGCTACTTGTTCTAGATAATCTCCATCTGATTGTGCCACTTGGCTCAAAAAACTCTCTGGAAGTCCAGATACACCTCCAGAAATTCCATCTATATTCATATCTCTTACTTCATCAATTGAACTATATCCTTTATAGTGTTGGTAAATTCTTTGTACAACAACTGCTAGCTTGTCTGAAAAAGATAATACTATATTTTCTTTTTCATAAATTTCTTCTATTTCTTGATCGGTTATGACATAAGAAGGTTTGGTTTCTCCTGCTACATATTTTAAGGTTGCTAAATTATATTTTTTGATTAATTCTGTTAGTGCCTCATAACCAAATTCTTTTTTATAACGATAGATTAAAATATCAAATTTGTCTTGTGGAGATAGCTGTGATGGAATATCAAATGGAATGGCTTTTGATATGTTACTTTCTGTTACTCCATATTCTTTTTCTAATAAATCAAATATCAATTCTTTTACATATTTTTTGTCATTGACATCACCATATGTACAGCCTTTTAAGGCTTTTTTTAATTCATATTTCTTGTTCTTTCTTCTTTTTAATTCTTCTTCAGAAAGCCCAATATCATATAAATTAACTTTTGTAATTTCATCTAGTCTTTTTTTGATAAATTCTATCATTTTTCCTATGGTATATGTTTTGTCATCTATGTCTACTTGAACTTCTACTTCTGCTTCTTTCTTTTTCTTAATAGTGTAATAAATGACATAAGAAAAAATTGACACTACCACTAGTATTAATATGATGTTTGCTATGGTCATTTAGTTCTCCCTCCTTACATCTTCATTGCTAAGTCTTCTAATCGATATATGATATTTTCTATGGTTCTTCTTATTTCTGCTATAAAAAAGCCATTTCTATCATCTTCATCTACTTTTCTAAGTCTTAAAAATAAATCTGGTACACTTGCTTCTTCACATGCCTCAAAAAATAGTGTATTATATGGTATCGTTGATACTTTGTTTTTTTCGCCTAAATATCTTGTTAAATTTTTAATATTATATTTTGAATATTTGTCATACCTTCCTATTAATAATAATACTTTTTTAGAGTTAAAAATAGTTTTTTCTTCTCTTATTTTCATAAATTCATTCATACTTGTTATTCTTTGACTTAAATTAGCAATAATCAAATTAGAAGCTTGTAAAATAGAATCTGCAATATCTTCTGGTACTTCTCTATCTAAATCTACAAAAACTAAGTCATAATAACTATTGGCTAATCCAATAATGTCTGGATAATATTTTATAATATCCCTATATTCGTCCTTTTCTCCTTTAAAGGTTGGCAATATTTCTAGTCTATCTTTGAATATAATTTTCGTATAATTAGTAATATACTCTGGTGTTAGTTTATTACTTTTCATGATTTTTGCTAATCCAGAAAATCCTTCATTCATTCCTATATTTGTATTTGGTCCAAATAGTCCTCTGTTTTTTTTGGCTTTTTTTGGTTCCCAAAAACAATTGTCTAAATTATCATCTTGATATCCTGTTGAAATAACCAATATTCTATAATTATGTTCAATAGCAAGTTGTGTACAAATTGCTACTAACGATAATGTTTTCCCTGTTTGTTCTTTTCCATCATTCCAAAAAGTTACAATTGACATTTTTATACTCCTCTTTCAATTATCTTAATGGCTTTCCTAATGTTAGATTCGCTTACATCTCCTAGTATTTCACCCGCAAGATACGCTAAACCGTCTTTGTATTGAATACTTAATTTTTTAAATTTTATTTTAGCTACTCTTTGATTTTCATAAATAACACTTAAATCTCCATTTTCAATTGGAAAATATATTCTATATTCATTCCATACTACTTTGTATCCTAAAGAAAGAAAATTTAAGTAGTCATCTTCTTCTTTTAACATTTCTTTAGAAAATAGGACTTTTGTTAGACTTATTACATTTTGCAATTGACATAATACTTCTAATCCTTTTTTTAAAGAATAATTATCAAAAGATGTTATAAAATAATTTTTTTGGGCTTCTTCTAGTTCAAAATTTTGAAATCCTTCTAAATTATCTACATCAACCAATATGATGTCATATTCTAATTCTTGTTCTCCAGATATTGCTAAATATTTTTTGATATCTTCTATTTTGGTAAATCCAACGGCTATGTCTATCTCTTCAAATGTTGTAACATATTCTACCGCAGGGTTTATAGTTGGTACTATGTACCTTGCTTTTTGATTAATGGTAGAATCTATGATTAATACTTTTTTATCTAATGTCGTTAAAATTTTTGCAATATATAAAATTAAATCTGTTTTATCATATGCCCCTATAAACCCTATTTTCTTCATGTCTATTTCTCTCCTTTTTTATTTTACTACTCCTGCTAAGGAATCTAAGTATTCTTTTCTAGAATTTTTAGAATTTGTAATGCTTTCTTGCATGTTGGTTTCTATGTTAGATTGTGTTTGCTCTCCTTGTGCATTGATAACACTATTGATGTAGTCATTTCTTAGGTTATCTCCATTAGTTCTATTATATCTATTTATTATATCACTCATGGCTCTTTCTAAAACATTTGGATCTCTTCTTAATAATGTAAGTGTACTTTCGTTTACTGGATAGGTTGGTGTTGCTGCTTCTTGCATTCCTGCTTCTGTATATTTTGTTGCATATAGTTTAGCACCTTTTACTTGGTAAGCATCAATAATAGCACAACTCATATGTAATATTTCATCTTCTGATAAGTTAACCCAAATCGTGTCTTCTACATTTACTCCATTGGCATCTGGTATGGTTACTTCTTTTTTGGCAACTACAATATAATCTTGTCCAGATGGTAACATTAGTCTAATGTCTATATAATCTCCTGTTACTAGATCCATTGGTAATACTAACATGTTATATTCTTGTTTTCTCACATCATTTTGCACAATGTTATCACTTTTACTCACTAATTCTGTTGTCATTACTGTATTTTTTTTCATGGTTATTTTGGCTACTAATGGTACACTGTTTAATTCTATATATTCTTTATTGATATTTAATTGTGTTTGTCTTCTATTTACTTCATAATAGTAATTTCCAGTTTGGTCGTCTAGTTTTATTTCATGTTCTCCATCTTTTTCTATATAAAGTGCAACATTTTCATTGTTGTCTTTTTTGATGTAAATATAATTATTTTCTTCATCTTTTTGTAAGTAATAATTGTCATCTGTTTCCATTTCTTTTTCTACTAGGCAATCCTTGTCTCCTTTTTTCATGTATAAAAAGGTGTTTTTGTTCTTATCATATATGGTTCCAATGTCATTTCCTTCTTTATCTTGTAAGGCATAATTTTGGATTAAACTAATATCACTAGTAGCATTACTTGGTATTAGATCAGCATTTACAGATTTTTTGTCCATCATATCACTTGTAATGACTTGACCAGAACTAACATCTTGTTTTAGTACATAAACATTTTTTTGCATTCTTAATTGTTCTTGTTCCTTTTTGGTTTTATTCATTAGCTGCATAAATAATACTGCTATGATTGCTCCTGTTATTAATAACATGATTAACATTCCTAGAAAAAATGAAATTTTTGCTTTTCTTTGCATTGGATTTGTTGCCATGACAAATTCCTCCCTTAAACTATATTTTTGTTTATTTTTTTACAAAATATTTATCTCTTTTATTGTAACGCAAATACACCCTAAAATCAACTTTTTTAATTATTGTTATCAAAAATTCATATTGTTGTAATATTTTTGTAATATTTATATTTAGCAAAACTTTTCTAATGCTTTTGCTACCCCTTCTTCTTTGTTAGAGGCTGTTATGTAATTTGCTATTTTAGTCACATCTGGCGTACTTCCTTCCATTGCAATTCCCATTCCTGCTTGTTGTATCATTTTTTTGTCATTCATATTATCTCCTATCGTTATTACTTCTTCTTGTTTTATTTCTAAGTGTTCTAGCAAATAGGCTAATGCATTCCATTTATCAACATCTTGCAACATAATTTCTGTATAGTAATATTCAATGGTTATCTCTTCTGTTCCTTGTTTTATCGTCTTTCTAGACATATGTGATACATCTAATACATCAATTCCTTTGATTTTTCTTAATTTTCTTATAATAGATTGGAATACGGCTTTGTTTTCGTCACAAATGGTTACTTTTAAAAATTTTTCTTCTTTTTTATTTTTTACATATTCATAAATGTTTTCGATTATACTAATTTTAGTTTGTTTATTTTCTTCTTTTTTTAAATTTTCTTTTTGATAATATAAAACATTGTATTTTAGAGCTTTAGCAAGTATCGTTTGATCGGTATATACATTGTAAGAAATACTATTTTGCTCGCATAATTTGATGATTTCTAATACTTTTTCTTTGGGTAAAAATTTATCATAAATGATTTCATCTTTTTGTATATCATAAACAAGTGCTCCATTTCCTGCTATGAAATATTTTTTGCTTCCAATTTCTTTTGCAATGGTAGCAATAGAATCGATGGGTCTTCCTGAGGCAATTACTACTTCTATTCCTTTTTGTATAGTTTTTTGGATGACTTTTTTTGTTTTTTGAGTAACTATCCCATATTGGTTTAACATGGTTCCATCTAAATCAATGGCTACTAATTTATACATATTTTATTTTTCCTCCTTTGTCTTTCTATTATTTTTTACTTTAATTTTTCTGATATGTCAATACCTTTTAATTATTTAATAATCGTTTGGAAAAAATTGCTTGTTTATTTTTATGTGTTTTAGCAAATGATAGTATTAGAAAAAGCAATGGTTTTTTCTATATGTAATATTACAGGAGGTGAAAAAACAATGGCAAACAGTTCAAACAAGAAATTAGTTCCAGAAGCTATGTCTGCTTTAGATAAATTCAAATATGAAGTAGCTAGTGAAGTTGGTGTTAATTTAAAAGACGGATATAATGGAGATATCTCAGCTAAAGATGCTGGTAGAATCGGTGGTAACATGGTTAGAAAAATGATACAACAAGCTGAACAACAAATGAAATAGTTTTTTGGTAGGAAATTAAATTTTGCTTTTATCTATTTTTTAATACATAAAGGCAGGATTTGATTTCCTGCCTTTTTATTATATTTGTGTTTCTTCTATATTTTTTAAGAATTTCTCTGTTATGCCTAAAGTAAAATTAATGGTATCGTAATATTTTTTTAAGGTATCATAATCTAATGATTTTTTTAATATCTTGGGTTCAAACATATTTCCTGTTGCAAATCTTATATATAAGGTATTGCCTTTTAGGGTCATTTCTGGTATTAGTTTATTTTCTTTGCTAAAATCTATTAACATTTGCATGATATCTGAAGTTAATAATTGCATTGCAATTATTTTGTCAATGGAGTATACATCAAATTTCTTTTCAAATTCTCCTGAATCCATTTCTATTTTTTCTTTTTTATTAAAAGATATCATTTTATTTTTTCGTATTTTCATATTGGTTGCTACTAATTTTTCAAATTGAATTTCTGCAAATAATCCATAAAAAACAGTTGTATATGTAGTATCTCCATCACTGTCTCTAGATTCTTGTTCTGTATGCACTTCTGCCATTGCAATTTTGTATTTATCATTTAACACACCTGTTATTAAGTCTTCTGAATAATATCGATCATAGGATTCAAATTCTCCATTTGCATAAATACGTGGTGAAATTCCTCGTTCTGGTATGTATTCTAACGTTTGACTATATTCTTTGATAAATGTTTTTACTACATTTTGTTTAAAAAATTGTCTGTATTTTTTATTATTCTTTGATAAAATGATATATAATACCATTATTACTATAGCTATTACTAAAAAAATGGAATAACTTGTTAAAACAGTTAATAGGATTCCCAAAAAAATAGATATGGTAAAAACGATAACAAATCCATTTCTAGTTGTTTTTCTCATTTGTTCCATTGGTTGTGCACATTTTTTGTATATTTCTTCATATATATCATTAAAATTTTTCATTGGTAATTTCTCCTATTTTACTGAAATATTATTTTGGGCTCCTTTTTGTGCTTGAAAAAATGTTTCTTCTTTAAATCCAAACATATTAGCTATTATAACATTTGGAAACATTTGAATTTTATTGTTATAAACATTCACTTCTGAGTTATAAATTCTTCTGGCTGCTTGTAATTGACTTTCCATTTTGGTTAGATTTTTTTGAAGGTTTAAAAATTGTTCACTTGCCTTCAACTCTGGATAGTTTTCTGCAACTGCCATTATTTTATTACATTCATTATTTAATTTTTCACCCTCTTGCAAATTCCTTGTTTGTAAATAGGATTGCCTCATTTTTGTTATTTCTGTTAATGTTTCTTTTTCATAAGTCATATATCCTTTTACGCACTCTACTAAATTGGGTATTAAATCAAATCTTTGTGTTAGATACACATCAATCCCAGAGATTGCTTGCTTTATTTTGTTTTTTCTACTAACAAATGAATTATAGGTTATAAAAATATATAATACTACAATGGCTATTACAATAATTATTACATTCAACTTTTTTCTCCTTTTCCTTATGCTTCTGGTTCTACTAATCCATAATTCTTTCCATCTTTTAATTTATAGATCACATTTACTTTCTCTGTTTCTATATTGACAAATACTAAAAAATTATGTGTTGGCTTTTCTTTTAGCTTACAAATGGCATCTTCTGGTAACATTGGCTTAATTTCATAATAAGAATTTTTTATAATTTCATCTTTTATTTCCATGCTTTCTTCCTGTTTTGTCTCCATTGTTTTAATCGATGCTTCTTTCATCATTTTTTCTCTTTTCGTTTTTGCTTTTCTTATTTGCCCTTCTAAAATATCAATATCTTTATCAATAGAGGCATACATATCTTTGTCTTGCGTTATTGCTATGTACTTTTCTCCATTTGCTGTAACATAAATTTCTGCTATTTGTTCGTTTTTTTCTGTTTTTAAGGTTACTTGTACTTCTAACTCCTCAAAATATTTTGCTATCCTTTCCATTTTCTTTTCTATATAGTCATTTATACTTTGTGTTACTTTTAATTCTTTTCCTGTTATTTTTATTTTCATATTTATCTCTCCCTTCTTCTTACGATTTTATTATATACATTAATATTTTAATTGTCAAATAAAAAAACTAAAATCTTTATATTCCTTGATTGTCAATTTGTCTGACACCATGTCTTCTTTCAATTGATTTTCTACATAATTATATACTGATGACTTGTTATTTCCTACTGTACTTACATAGAAACCTCTTCCTTTCAAATATCCCATGAATGATGATACACTTAATTTTGGTGAGAATACTATGTGATATTTGCATTCATATGTCGTAATAACTATAAATTTTATTTGACTCCCCAGCATAGCTAGTGGGTTAACGCTAAAGTTAATAATGTGACAAAAAGGGACGCCCCCTTTGTCACATTAAAACAAATCTTCTAATTTATATTCTTTTTCTAATTTTTCATTAAAATAGATTTTACTTATCAGTTTAAATTCTTCTAATCCTGTTTCTTTTAAATTAAAGGAATATAATTTTTTAGATGGTGCTGTTATTGTATATTTTATTGCATTTAAGGTGCTTTTGCTTATTTGTATACTACTGGTGTCTTGTTTTCCACATATTTTACATTTTAATCCATTGTCTTTTATACTAAAATAGGTTAATGGTTCTTTTTCTTTACAATGAACACATTGCATGATTTGTGGGGTATATCCTAAAATACATAACATACGCAATTTAAATACACTTAATACCATTTCTAAATCTTTTTTGGTTTCTGATATGGTATACAGTGTATTTAATACTAATTGTAAAATTTTATAACAATTTTGATTTTCACATGTTATATCTTGTACAATTTTATTAATATGTACTGCTATTTTTAATTTGTCTAAGTCTATTCTTAAATTGTAAAAAACTTCTATTGGTTCTACTGAGTTGATATGGTATGTTTGACTTCCTTGGTATACTAAATATTCACCAAAACAAAACATTTGGGTTCCTGCCAAAAGAGCACTTTTTGGTCTTCTCGCTCCTTTGGCTATACATGAAATTTTTCCGTATATTGGGTGTTAGTATGGTTAACATTTTATCAAAATCTCCCATATTACTTTCTGATAATACTATTCCGTTTATTTTTATATTTGCCATTTTTTCTTTTATTCCTCTCTTTTCGTGCAACATTGTTCTATCTTTTTTTCTATATCTTCTATTTGTTTTAATTCTATAAAAGCATTTATATCTCCTGTATTTTTAAAGGTTTCCCATGCTATTTTTTTAATCATACGTTCACTTCCTTTATTCTTTTCGTTTCTCTTCTATCGTATTTTTTACATTTTTATTATTTTTTATACCTTTTAAACTATTTTAATTTAAACTGATTTACTATTTTATCTTTGGATTGCCAATCTAAATTTACTTTTACCCAAGTTTTTAAGTTTACTTTGGTTTCAAAACTATTTTCCATATCTATTCTTGCCATTTTTCCAATTTTTTTTAACATTTCTCCATTTTTTCCTATAATGATACCTTTATGCGACTCTCTTAAACAATAAATAGTTGCTTCTATATCATAAATAGGTTCGCCTTGTTTATTCTTTCTTTGTTTCATTTTCTCTACTTCTACATAAATTCCATGTGGCACTTCATCTTGCAATAGTTTCAAAGCTTTTTCTCTTATCATCTCTTGTGCTAATTGTCTAAAAGTCTGATCGGTATACTCTTCTATATCATAATATGCTGGACCAAAATTTAAGTTCTTTTCAATCTCATTTAAAATAACTTCTTTATACTTATTATTAGTTGCCGAAATAGGAATTACCGCTTCAAAAGGATATTCTTTACGATAAATATCAATTAGCTTCAAAAGATTTTCTCTTTTTATTAAATCAATTTTGTTGATTATTAATATGGTTTTTAATTTTTTCTCTTTAAGTTTCTCTAAAATAATACTATCTCCTTTGCCAATGTTTGTACTTGTTGCCTCTATTAAAAATAAAACAATATCTGCATCCAAAATACTAGAAAAAGAAGTCTCTACCATTGTTTCATTTAACTTTGTTTTTGGCTTATGAATACCTGGTGTATCAATAAAAACGATTTGGCAATTGGGGCGATTCACAATGCCTTTCATCGCTGTCCTCGTTGTTTGTACTTTATTGGCAATCGCAGCAATCTTCTCTCCTACTAATAAATTCAACAAAGTAGACTTTCCCACATTTGTTCTTCCAATTAATGTTACAAAACCTGATTTAAAATTTATCTCTTCCATCTATTATTCCTCTTTCTTTTTGATATGTTTGGGGCTGATGCAAACTAACTATTTCTATATTATACACTATTTTTTTGCTAAATTTGTAGAATTTTAATTTTTTTCTATTTTTATTTAAAGTCTTTTTACTATCGTTTTCATATATTCAAACACTTTCTAATGGATTTATACCATTGCTTGATTTATTATACAAGCTTTTTATATATTTTGCAATTTATTTTTGCTTTTGGTTGCAAAACTAAAGTTTCCTTGTTAGCCCACAAAAATTTTGAAAGAATTTTGTGTGGAATGTGTTTTTGTTATATTGGAAATTTGATTTTTCCTATACAACAAGAAAAAAACAAAACTATATATATTGTTATTGTATAGTTTTGTTTTCTTTTTTCTTTTTTATTAAGCATATGCTTGACGTTTTTTGAAACTAAGTAAATTGGTAATTTCATTTTTGGCACTTTTGGTTTTTCTTGCTCTTTCTTGTTCCAATTCTCTTTTTTGTTTTTCTGCCATGGATTGACATATTGCTTTTTGATAAGTAAAATGCGTATCTTGTGCTATTTTACTCCAATTATATTCATTTCTTACTTTATTTTTGGCTTTTTTGATTATTTCACTACAAAGTTTATGATCGTACAATAATTCTAATATGGAATCTGCTATTGAATTTGCATTCCCGCAATATGCTTTCATTCCATTTACTTTGTGTTCTACTATTTCATTTAGTCCGTCCTATGTCAGATACTACTACTGGATTTTCGGATAACATAGCTTCTAAGGCTACTATTCCAAATGGTTCATATGTACTTGGAAATACTGAAATGTCTGCTGCTTTATACATTTTTTGTACGTCCTTTCCATTCATATATCCTGCAAAATATACTTTATTGGAAATTCCCATCGTGTTTACTTGTTGCCTTAGTTCTTCTAACATTCCTCCTTTTCCACAAATAACAAGTTTTGTGTCATGGTAACCTTCTAATATTTTTGGCATGGCTGCAATTAGATTTTGTATTCCTTTTTCGTATACTAGCCTTCCCATAAATAAAATGATTTTTTCATTGTCCATTGCATATCTTCTTCTAAAGTTATAGTCTCTTTCTATTCCATTGAATAAACTCATATTTACGCCATTTGGTACAACATTGATTTTCTCATATGGTAATCCAAATAACCTTTGTAATTCATTTTTCATATAATTGCTGTTTACAATTACTTCTGCTGATTCATAGGTTAACATCCATTCTGTGTCATTGATATATCTTTGTTGCTCATCGTGAATACCACTGTTTCTTCCTGCTTCTGTTGCATGTATGGTTGAAACAATTGGAATGTTATAAGAGTTTTTTAATGTTTTGGCACTGTATGCTACTAACCAATCATGTGCATGGATAACATCAAAATTTCCTTGTTTGGCTATAATTTCGTTTGCTTTTGCAAGCATATTGAAATTCATTTGCATTACCCAGTCTATAAAATTGTTAGGATTTATCATATAATTGTCTATTCTATATACTTTTACTCCTTTGTCATCTTCAAAGTATGGAATATCTCCATCTCGATAGGTTATTACAGTTACATCATGTCCATCTTTTAATAAGGTTCTTGATAAATCATATACAACTCTAGAAATTCCTCCTACCACTCTTGGTGGGTATTCCCATGTTAGCATTAATATTTTCATGGACTTACTTCCTTTCTTTCTCATTTTCTTTTGTTTTACTCTCTGTTTTCTGACATTTTTCTTTTTTCTTTTCTATTGTATACAACTTTTCAAAAAAAGTAAACATTTTTTGCAATTTTTATGAAAAAAATATCCCATTTAAAGTATACACCTCTTTTTTATTAGTGCCTACTTTAAATGGGAACATTAATATAATTTTTAACTAATTATTCTTCGTTATTATTTGATTGTTCTTCATTATTGTTTTCTTGCTGTCCTTCTTCGTTATTATCTGATTGCTCTTCATTATTATTTTCTTGTGGTTCTTCTTCGTTATTATTTGATTGTTCTTCATTATTGCCATTTTGCTGTCCTTCTTCGTTATTGTTTGATTGCTTTTCATTATTGTTGCCTTGCTGATTTTCTGTATTAGAAGATGATTGCTCATTTGTGTTTTCTGTTTGTTTTGCGGTTATTCCATTTTTGTTTAACCATTCTTCTGCATCCATTATTTGATCATTTACTGTAATATAATAATGTTTTTCTCCTCCACTAATTCTCATATAAATATCATCTGCTACTGTTGCAAATAACTCTTTTCCTATTGTATTTACTAATGTATATTTTTTATCTTTACATGCAACTAATACATTATAATTTGGTATTACTAATAAATTAATTGCGTCTTTACTACTAGATGCAATATATCCTAAACTATCATATTTATATTCTGTTAATTGATTTCCACTTTTATCATAAAATCCCCAATATTTATCTTTTCTAACAGGTATTAAATTGTCTGCTAATATATATTTATTTTTAATATTATTTTGTGTAAATTTTGAATTGTCAATTCCTATTTCATCATTTTCTATATGAATTTTTATATTTCCCTTTAAATCAAGAACTCCATATTTTCCTTCTTTTTGTGCTACATACAAACCTGCATCACTATCCATCAACTCTATGCTATCATAGATAATTTGTACTTTTGTGTCTTTATTTGAAGATAATATACCAACTTTTTTATCTACTTCTACTAAAAAATCTCCAGTATTCGGAAGATAGGTAATGTTATCATATTTGGGCTCTAATATTGCTTGTCCATCTGTTTGTATTACTCCATATTGCTTTTTTCCTCCATCTTTTAAAACAATTAATTGATTTTTTAATATGGCTTTTTGATTTACAAATTCACTACTTAGTTCAACAAAACCATAATCTAACACTTTATTTACATAGCTTTGGTATAAATATGGCATTGTCCATATAACAATCTCATTTTGTTCTGGACTATATTGGAAACTAATATTAAATGCTTCTTCTAGTCCTTCTGTTGAAATATATAAAACTCCATCAATAGCTATTATAGGATCTTTTATATAAGTATATTCATAATTATTAGCATCTTTTTGCGTTAAATCTAATCGATATAGTTTATTTTGTCCCAATTCAAAATTTACGACTTCACTTTCATTTATTACATAACATTTGCTTTTTTGTTCTGACTTTTCACTATATTCTCCATTATAACTTTCATATCCAAAATAAGATGCAATCTCTTTGATTGGTGCATATATCCCATCATTTCTAAATACCAATAATTTTTTTAGTTTTTCATTAGATTGACCATCTAGTGTTAATGTCATAACTGTACTTTGAAGATACATTAAATAACCTACAATTGCTATAATAACTATTACTACTAAAATGATAGCGCTTAATATAATTTTGGTTGTTCTCTTTTTTTTCTTTTCTTCTTTATTTTGAAAATTTTCTTCAATTAAGTTCATAGTAACTCCCCCTTTTTCTATTTATTTTTTGATTATTTTATGTATCCATATGTTTGATAGAATTCTTCTTGAAAATTCGCTAAATTATCATTCTCTATTTCTATTTTAACTCTTTCCATCAAATTAGTCAAGAACCTTAAATTATGAATGGATAATAATCTAACACCTAATATTTCATTGGTTTTTACTAAATGTCTTATATAAGCTCTTGTATAATTTTTACAAGTATAACAATCACATTGTGAATCTAGTGGATTCCAATCTCTTTCATATGTTGCATTTCTAACAACTACTTTTCCACATGATGTCATAGCTGTTCCATTTCTAGCAATTCTAGTTGGTAATACACAATCACACATATCAATTCCTGCCATTGCTGCTTGTATTAAATAATCAGGAGTTCCCACCCCCATTAGATATCTTGGCTTATCTTTTGGCATCATTGGCGTTGTATACTTCAATATTTCTAAAAATTCTTCCTTTGGTTCTCCTACACTAATTCCCCCAATGGCATAACCTGGTAAATCTAAAGCAACTAAATCTTCTACACTTTTCTTTCTTAAATCTTTATAAAAACCTCCTTGTATAATCCCAAAAAGTGCCTGTTTTTCTAGTGTAGTATGAGCTTGTTTACATCTTCTTGCCCATCTTGTCGTCCTTTCCATCGATTGTTTCGTATATTCATAACTAGCCCCATACTCTACACACTCATCAAAAGCCATCATAATATCACTACCCAAATCCTCTTGAATTTTCATCACAGATTCTGGTGAAAAAAAATGCTTACTACCATCTAAATGAGACTTAAACGCAACCCCTTCTTCTAAAATAGTCCTTAACGCTCCCAAACTAAAAACCTGAAAACCTCCACTATCTGTTAAAATAGGTCTCTTCCAATTCATAAATCGATGTAATCCTCCTGCTTCTTTTACAATGTTACTACCTGGTCTCAAATACAATTGTTAGGTATTTGCCAAAATAATCTCTGCACTCACCTCTTTTTCCAATTCCTCTGGTGTCATTGATTTAACCGTCGCTTGTGTTCCCACTGGCATAAACACTGGTGTTTGAATATCCCCATGAGGAGTATGAATAACCCCTCTCCTTGCACCTGTTTGTTTACACTCATGTAATAATTCATAAGTTACTGCTACTTTCATTTTTCCTCCTTTGTGACAAAAGGGGCGTCCCTTTTTGTCACATTTATTTTATTTATTTAAAACATTTATTCATGCTTGTCTTACTTATTTTTTAATAACCTCCTTATGGTCTCTCGCCCTATTCCTGTAATTTTTTCTAATTCTCTATATGTAATTTTATAATTTTTCTTTAATTCTTTACAAATTTCATACAATTTCTCTTTTTTTAAGGTTGCTTTATCTAATCCATTATTTTTTAAGTATCTAATAAAAATGTCTTTTGCTTCTTCTAATGTTACTTTCTCAAAATCTACTGAATATAAACTATTATTATTTTTTACATGAGCCTTTATGTATTGTTTTTTAGATGGAAATATGTTTATAAAATCTTTCCATTGTGTACTTAAAATACTCTTATAGCTACTAAATTCATATGTTTTTACACTATCACATATTTTTGCCTTGACAGGGTTATTGTGTATATAAATAATAGCATTGATAAGATGTGTTTTGTCTTTTATTATTTGTGAATAAAATCTATTTTTATATACATAACCAACTCTTTTATGTCGTTTGTTATAGTATATAGCATATAAAGTATTTACCTTATGCATATATCTAGATAAATCTTGTGGATTCTTTAATCTAATTAATAAATGCAAATGATTATTCATTATACAATATGACATTATATTAATGTTAAATTCTTCTTGATTTTCCAAAATCAGTTTTCTAATTTCCTTTTTTTCTTTTATATTTTGATATATATTTTCTCCATCAATTCCATGTGTAGTAACATGTACAAATTCTATTCCTTTCAAATTCTCTCTAATAAATTTGGGCATAATTATCCTATCCTTCCTAAATTATAATTATTGCCCCTATTTTATTTTTGTGACAAAAAGGGACGCCCCTTTTGTCACATTATTAACATAGCATCACCAAAACTAAAGAAACGGTATTTTTCTTTTATTGCTTCTTTATAGGCTTTCATGATATAGTCTTTTCCTGCTAGTGCTGATACTAACATTAACAAGGTTGATTGTGGCAAATGAAAGTTGGTGATTAGACCGTCTAGTATCTTAAATTGATAGCCTGGATAGATATAGATTTGTGTGTCTCCTTCTGCTTCTTGTATATATCCATTTTGGTCTGCTACTGTTTCTAATACTCTACATGATGTGGTTCCGATTGCTATTACTTTTTTGTTTTCTTTCTTTGCTTGGTTTATTTTTTGTGCATCTTCTTGTTTTATATAGTAATGTTCTGTGTGCATTTTATGTGCTTCTATGGTTTCTTCTTTTACTGGTCGAAATGTTCCTATTCCAACGTGTAGGGTTACATTGGCTATTGTTATTCCTTTTTTTTGTATTTTTTGGATTAGTTCTTCTGTGAAATGTAATCCTGCTGTTGGTGCTGCTGCTGATCCTTTGTGTTTTGCATATATGGTTTGGTATCTTTCTTTTTGTTTTAATTCTTCATGAATATATGGTGGTAATGGCATTAGTCCAATTTGGTCTAATATTTCATTGAATATTCCCTCATATTGAAATTTTACTTTTCTGGTTCCTCCAGACATGATTTCTAAAATTTCTGCTTTTAATCGTCCTTCTGCAAATATTACTTTTGTTCCAATTGATAACTTATTTCCTGGTCTTACGATACATTCCCATGTGTCTTTTTCTATCTGATTCAATAGCAAAAATTCGACTTTGGCTCCTGTTTCCTTTTTTCCATATAGTCTTGCTGGTATTACTTTTGTGTTGTTTCTGACTAATACATCTCCTGGTTGCAAATAGTCTATTATATTTTTAAATGTTTTGTGCTTTATGGTTTGTTTATTTTTGTTTAATATCATTAATCTTGCTTCGTCTCTTTTTTCGATTGGTGTTTGTGCTATTAATTCTTCTGGCAGTTCATAATTAAATTCTGATACTTTCATTTATTTTTCCATCTTTCTTTTTATTTTTTATACTGAAAATTATTTAGACATTTGTTAACTTGTAACTAATTTTTCGCCAATTATTTTTATTTTATATATTAAATTTTGAATAATTTCTATTACTACTTCTATCATATTTTCTGGTTCTTTGAATATATCTTTTACTTCATAAGAATATATAAAATTACTATTTTTGGCTGGCTTTAATGTGTATATTTCCTCTGGTAATCCTATTTTTCCACTGCTTGTCTTAATATTTTTATTCATATAGTCTGTATACCATTTCTTTTGCCCTACTAAAATTTCGTTTTCATAGCCATATTTCTGGTAATCATGTAATTGTGGTCTTTCATATCCATATTCTTGAGCATTTCTTTCTAATGAGTGTAAAAATTCATGTAATAATACTTCTTCTGGAAATGTATTAATTCTTCTATTGTATTTGTATATATAACTTTTTGAATCATTTGGTAAACGTATATTAGAAAAACCAATTCCATAATAGTCCATTGAACCTAAACCTATCCAATCATTTACTTGAATATCATTTTCATGTTTTTCATCACCGAAGTCGTACAATGGCAAATATATGATCATAGTCATTTGCGGTTATTATGTCTTTTATTTGACTTTCTATATCTTCTGCTGATACATAATATCCAAATTCGCTATCATAAGATAACTTAGATAATGGCATATCAATTTCATAAACATCACATTTGGCTGTCATTTTTCCATTTGATAGATTACTACATGATGTTTCAAAAAATTTTATGGTATTGTTTATGTCTTTTATATCACTTGTGGTTACTTCTAATTTTACTTGTTTTTGATTTATGGTTACATCTGTTGTTTTAAAAATAAAACTTGCAAATTTCCAATTATTATTTTCCTCTGAGACTCCTTCTTCGATTGAAAAATCTGCAAACCATGCCTCTCCTTTTGTTTCTCCTAGGTAACCTCCTAATCTAAAACCAATGTTTACTTCTTCTCTATTTTTGCTATTAAAAATTAATTCTAATTTTTGCCAATCCTGCGTTCCTGATATGGCTATTGATCTTTCTGTTGTTCCTTCAATAGAAATTTGAGCTCCTATTCCTGAATTTTCTTCTTTTGCCTCTACATCTTTTGTTTTTACCATACAAGTTACTTTATAGGGCTGATTTTTTTTTACCTTTACTTTTTTATAAAACATAGCATCATTATATTGGTTAGATTCAATTTTATAACTTTTTTTATCATGGTACGTTGTTTCTTTGTCTCTGATAAATTTTGATTTGTAAATATTGGTTTCACTTCTTACAAAGTCATTAAAATTATTTTTCTGATAAAACTGATAGGCAAAGTATAAAATGATGAATAATATTGCCAATACTATAAAATATCCTTTTTTATGATTTTTTGTTTTTAGTTCCATCTAGTATTCCTCCTTTGTTATTATATACGATTTTTTTTTAGATATCAACTATTTTTTAGTTTTCTATTCTTTGTACTGCTGATTTCTTTTCTTCTAAATTTTGAGGCAAAAATAATATGGTACTCGCATTCCCATATGCTGTGGGTTTACTTTATTATAATTTTCAGTATGATTAATTTATGATAATGTCTTAAGTAGTAACTTTTAAAAATGTCCCAAAATGAACATAATACATCAAACTAAAAAATATTTTAAAGAAAGTTATAAATTTATATGTAATTACAAAAATCTTGGAGAAAAATATCATATCTGCAACAGTACATTTAGATGAAACTACACCACATATGCATTTAGTATATATACCAGTAATTCATACAAAAGATAAAAAAGAGATTTTATACTTGCTGATAATGAAGAATTGCACAATACTGTAGAACATTTAGAACACGAATATAAAAAGAAAAGTAATACTCTGGATTTAAGATTTGAAAATAGAAAAAGATAATAACCATTTACACAAAATTATTGATAAATTCTATGATACTGTTGAAAAATTTATTGATTGGATTTGTAATAAATTTGGTATTGGCGAATCTAAAGAATTAGTTAGAAATTTTGAGAAAGAAACACATTCTTTTATTAATCCAGTAAAGAAAATCAAACATGAAAATCGAGAAAAAATTTAATAATGGAATGAATGGGAAACCCATTCCAGTTTGGAAATTTATTTTAAGACTTATTCTTTTAGGTGGTAGAATATTTATTGCTTTTAGTGCTGTTCTTTAATTATACAAACAAAAATAGAAGATGCAAAATAGTAATATCTTCTATTTTTTATTTCTTAAAAGTCCATTCCCTTTAATAATTCATCCATTGAATATATTTTATTGTTTTCCTTTATTTCTTAATATTATACCTATCATAACTCTATCATTTTTTTATTTATTATTACAAAAAGTGAGGGAAATTGGGCTGGGCTGTCAAAAAAATAACCCTTTTCAAAGCCTCTATTTCTGCGAAAAAATCGACTTCTAAACTTAGTGGGACACATTTTTGGAACTCATTTTGTTTATAACTATCTATTAAATCAGCTTTCTAATAACAAATTATATATATATATTACTAAGCCTATTCAATTTCAAATTGTGCTACAGCAAATAGCTTTTTAACTTCTGTAATTCCATTTAATTGCTTTTCGAAATATTCAATTACTTCATCAGAAGTACAGTGACCCATATAGGCTTTTTATATTTTATTATCTTTGAAATATTGTAATATTTTTTCTGTATATAAACTTATTTCTTTTAAATGAAATCCACCAACAACTGCTAACACTCTACAATCACTAGTGATACATTTAGCTTGCTCAATAATATTATCAATTCCTAAATGAGAACAAGAACTAAATACAATTATCCCTTTTTCTGTTTTTACAACAATTCCACCACAATCATCATATAAATAATCAATTTTTTGATTTTCTAAAACTGTTGGTAAGTTTTTTGTTGGTACTTCAAATTTTCTGTTAATTTGACCTAGAAACCAAACATTTTCAAAAATTTTGTACCTCCTAATTTTTCAGGTTTGGCAATACTTTTTAGAAAAGTTTATATTTTAATAACAGCTACTACTGCATTTTCTAATAATTCATCATATTCTTCTTTTGCCACGTCCAATATTTCAAACGATTTTAACTGTTCTTTCATTTCAATAAATCTATGAATCTCAATATCTTTAAACCCTATTTTCATCATAAATGATTTTATATGTTCTATATCATTGAATCTGTCTTGTAAATCATTTCTTGAAGTAACTTGATTTAAGTTTTTATTAAAGTCTGGTAAGCACACATTTTGCTTTTCTATAAACTTTTTAGGCGTAACATCACAAGTGATCCATACTCCCTTTTGTTTCTTTAATATATTATAAATATTTTTTGCCACAATTCCTTTTTCTTCAAATGTTAAGTATCTAAGTAATCCTTCATTTATTATTGCTACTTCTTTATTTTTATCAAGAAATTCATCACATTTTTCAAAGTCTGCATAGTTTAATGCATTACCACTTGTTATATGTAAATTATTGGGAATATTAACAATATCCTTTAGTAATTTAACTTTATTTTTAGCTACTTCATCTAAATCCATTTCAATATACTCATATCCTTTTTTGGCATATATTATACCTCTTGAAGAATATCCTGCTGCAATTTCGACTACCTGTTGTATATTTAAATCATCAAGTATCTTGTTAGTTAGTTTATACCTTGCTTCTATTTCTGGTGCTAATAATTTATTTAATTTCACATCATTACCTTTGCAATTTTTCTGTAACCATTGGTATATTTCCTTTTCATAAGGTATATCTGTAAACGTTCTTGGATAAGAAGTAACTATTGCTGTTGGACTAATACTTTCAAAATTATCTAACATAATTTGTTTTTCCTCTTCTTTAATTATTTATTACTTTTTTTAAATTTTCTAGCCATTCAAAGCCTTCATTATCTAAATCTTCTAATTCTTCTATTTTAAAATATCTGACTTCTTCAAGTTCCTCTTCTTGTAATTTGCATTCGTTTACATCTACATTCTTTCTAACATAATATACTGTAAAATGTAATTTTTCATTGGTATCCATACTTAAAAATTTTAACTCTTCTTTATTTAAAAGAATGCCTATCTCTTCTAAAGTTTCACGAACTCCTGCATCAAGTGGTGTTTCTCTTAAATCTACTTTTCCTCCACAAATACCCCATTTACTAGGATTTGCTCTTTTAAATCTACTACGTTTCTGAAGTAATATTTCATCATTTCCATTAATGATAACTACTCCAACTACTGATATATAACATCCACTAGGCACATTGTTAATATCACGAGCCTCAACATGTGTTAAAATTTCACCTGTTTTATTCCCATTTATATCAACTAATTCATGTTTTTCCATATTTTTAGTTTCCATTCAATTTATTAATAACCTCCATGAACTTTTATTACTTCACCATTTATAAAATCTGCATCTTCACTAGCTAAAAATGTAACTACCTTTGCAATTTCATTGGGCTCTGCAAATCGTTTTTTATAAATTTTATTGGTTTCTTCTTCAACTAACTCTTTAGGCAAGTCTTTATTCATATCTGTATTTACCCAACCTGGTGCAACACAATTTACATTTATATATGGTGCAAATTGGATTGCCAAATTATGAGTTAGATTTATTAATCCTGCTTTTGAAGCATCATAATCTATACTTGTTGAAAAAAATGCATCTATTCTATTAGTACTAGATATATTTATTATTTTACTACTTTTGCTTTTTAATATTTCTTTCCTCTAATCCAATTATTTATTTTATTTTTTATATTCTCTATAATACTATCTAATTGGCTTTCATTATACATTTTTTCTATACGATCTATTTCTAATATATCTCCACTTGTGAAATTATAAAGATATTCAAAGTCAAAATATAAAAATTCTGATATACTCTTAAACCAATTATCAATGGAATCGCATATTTCTTGCTGTTCTTCTTCACTCATTTGACCAACAGTAATTAAATATATCTTCTTTTCTTTTAAGTTTTCACTAGCACAATAAGGATTAAATCTATCAAATACATTCTTTAAAATACCTGTTATTTGATTCATATAAATTGGAGACATTATTATAATGTTATCACATTTGCTGATTGCACCATAAATTTTATTCATATCATCCTTTAATACACATTGATTTTCTTCATTATTTTGACAAGCGTTACATCCTATGCAATATTTAATATCTAAATCTGCTAACGAAATAAAAATGTCATTTTCATTTCTTAATTTGTTCAATAAGTTATAACTATTGTGTTTTCTATTACTTGCACTTATGTATAAATTCATATATTACCTAACCTTTTTTATTAATCTATTATATCTATATTATCATAATTATTTAAAAATTAAAACAATATAACAAAATTTTTTAATTCTTTAGGAAGTTCTTTATACGATGGCTTATATCATGTTATTAAATTTGATAAATCAACTGGTACTCCTATTAATTGTAATTAATGTAAAAAAAAGACCGTTTCTTTTGAAACGGTTTAAAGTTTTTGTGTTCATCAAACTTTTTGATAGTCTTAAAATTTAGTTATATCAAGCTTTTCAAAAAGTTCGACAAAAACGCTTATTGGCTGGGCTGGCTAGATTCGAACTAGCGCATGCGTGAGTCAAAGTCACGTGCCTTACCGCTTGGCTACAGCCCAATATTTATTTTTAATGGGGTGGAAGATGGGACTCGAACCCACGGTCTCCAGTGCCACAAACTGGCGCGTTAACCAGCTACGCTACATCCACCATTTGCGTTTTTTGCATTCAATTAATGAACACATATATTATTTTACCCTATCTTTACCCCATTGTCAACTGTTTTTTTATTTTTTTCATACCTTGTGTATCATAATTTCAAATTTGAAAAGATTTTAGGTTGCTCTCATTACATTCGGTATATGTATTTGTTTGGTTGCTTAGTAGTAACTTTATTGTCCTAATGTACTTGGGTCGATACCATATTGTTGATACATCCATG
>CASUIT010000001.1 GCA_949455995.1 uncultured Clostridia bacterium | reverse complement strand
AAGTTATGCTTTTCTAAAATGAATCAGACAAACCCAAAGAACCACCAATAATAAAAGTAACATGGCTAGAAGACATAGTAATGGAATCTAAATAAGAAGAAAACGCTTCAGAAGAAAATTGTTTACCATTTAAATCCAAAGCAATTACATAAGAATCTTTTCTTAAATAACGAATTATTTGGTTACACTCCTTAGATTTTATCTCATTAGCTAAATTGGCACTCAATTTATCTGGAATTTTTTCATCTGGTAATTCTAAAATATCTAATTTACAATATCTAGATAATCTTTTACTATATTCACAAATAGCAGATTTTAAGTAAGTTTCTCTCAATTTACCTACACAAATAATTTGAATAGAAAGCATTATATACTCCTTAAAAATATAACTAAAAATTATTATATGGAAATTAATTTACTATGTATTTCTCTGCTTGCAACACTGAGTTGAATTTTATTGGTATCAAAAAAGTTATTTGCTATTAATTCATCAAAAACAGTTTGATAAGCAAGTTCTGGAAAATTACTTTCTTTGCTCAAATGTCCTAACATTGCAGTTTTTAAACCAGAAGACAATAAATGTGAAAGGGTTTTTCCTGCAACTTCATTAGACAAATGTCCTGTAGGTCCTGAAATTCTTGACTTTAAATGAAAAGGATAAGAAGAACAACGAAGTACTTCAGGATCATAATTAGCCTCTAACATAATAAACAAACTTTCCTCTAGCTGTTTTAAAATAGAATTTGTCATATGACCAATATCAGTGGCAATACTTATTTTCTTTTTATGATTCCAAATATTAAAACCGCAAGGGTTAGCAGCATCGTGAGGAATAGAAAAAGGTTTTATATCTAAATCACCAATAGAAAATTTGTCAGAAACTTTGAACATTTTTTGATTAATGCTTGCTATTTTATCTTTTTGTTTTGGCATCGCATCTAAAGTTTCTTGATTGACATATACAGGTAAATTAAATTTTTTAGAAAGAGTTCCTAATCCTTGTACATGATCTATATGTTCATGGGTAACTAATATAGCATCTAAAGAAGAAGGTTCAATATTGATATCTAATAAAGCGTGCTCAATTTTTTTACAACTAACACCTGCATCAATCAACACTTTTGTGTGAGACGTTTCTACTAATAAGCTATTTCCACTACTTCCACTATATAAACTACAAAAATTTAACATGACTTTTGATTCCTTTTCTTAAGTTTTTTATTCATTTATTCTTTTTATGTTAGCACCGATTTTTCTGAATTTTTCTTCTATGTTTTCATATCCTCTATCAATATGTTCTAAGTTATAAATTTCAGTAGTACCTTCTGCTACGGCACCAGCAATAACAAGAGCAGCACCAGCTCTTAAATCAGAAGAGTACACAGGAGCACCAGACAATTTTTTTACACCCTCAAAAAAAGCCGATTTTCCTTGAGCTGTTATTTTTGCTCCCATTTTATTTAATTCATCTGTATATTGAAATCGAGATTCCCAAATACTTTCGTTAATCATACTGTTTCCATTAGCAAGTGATAATACAACGCCCATTTGAGGTTGCAAATCAGTAGGAAAGCCAGGATAGGGCAATGTTTTTATAGTAGCTTTACAAGGTCTTTTATTACAAAAGACATGGATAGAATCAATATTATCTTCTACATTTCCACCAACTTCTATAATTTTTGCGGTTATGGATTCTAAGTGTTTGGTAATACAATTTTTAATGACAAGATCTCCTTTAGTTGCTACGGCAGCAAGCATAAAAGTACCAGCTTCAATTTGATCAGGAACGACAGAATAGGTAGCATGTCCATGTAATTCTTCTACACCATTTATTTTTATCACATCTGTTCCAGCACCTCTAATATCAGCACCCATCGTATTTAGAAAGTTTGCTACATCTACAATGTGAGGTTCTTTAGCCGCATTGTCAATAATAGTAGTACCTTTGGCAAGAACACTGGCTAACATTACATTAATAGTAGCACCAACAGAAACAATATCCATATAAATTGGGCAACCTTTTAATTTTTTTGCTTTGGCAATAATAGTTCCTTTTTCTACAGAAACATTGGCACCTAATCTTTCAAATCCTTTAATATGTTGATCAATTGGCCTTGCACCAAGTTTACAACCACCTGGCATGCCAACTTCAATTTCTCCTTTTCTACTTAACATAGCCCCAATAATATAATAAGAAGCTCTAAATTTACTAGTTAGATCTAAAGGAGCTTGTGTAGTTGAAATGTCTGATGTATCAATGGTAATACTATTTTTATTATTCCAGGTTATTTTTGCACCTAGTTTTTCTAATATTTCACAAGATATTTTAATATCACTAATATTTGGTAAATTTTCAATGGTACAGCTACCATTAATTAAAAGTGTAGCAGGTAAAATGGCAACAGCCGCATTTTTGGCACCACTAATTGTTACTTCGCCTTTTAAAGGGGTAGGACCTTTTATTACTAATTTTTCCATTAGATAACCTCCAATATGATGAGTTAATATATTTTTTGTTTCATAGGGATGTCTATGAACTTTAGAAAAAAGAGTGTATGAAAAACATAACACTCTTTTGTTTATAAAAATATATCATAAGTTTAACAGGATTGCAACTATTTTTTAGCAGTAATTAATCCATTATTTGCAAAAAATTCAAGCAATTTAAATTTAAATTGAATTTCCTTATTTTGTGGCTCAGAAACAAGCGCAAATTCTTCTTCTGATAAATTATTTTCAATTAACTCTTTTGACTCATCTGGTACAACACCAGAGGAAATGTCCACAAAGCATAGGGGAGGAAACATGACACACCACCAATTTTGTCCTTTGGCTTCTCCAATTTCAATTCGTAAAGCATCATAAAAGCCAGCAGGTAAAGAAATATCCCCATAGTTTTTAGTTGGAAATTCAAAATTACCAATATTTATTTTGACAGGATAATCATATCCTTGTTCTTTAATTGTATCAATAGCAATTTGTTCAAAAGTATTCTTATTTTCTTCTACTATATAAATAGCCTCTTCTTTTGAAGTGCAATTTTTGCATATAGAATTCATATAATCTAATAGGCGATCACGAACGACATATTTTAAATCTTGATCTTGTGTACAATCACTATTTGCAATAACATGTAATCTAAAAACACTATTTGCAATATCATAAGATATATTTTGTGCATAAGAAATAGCACAAATAGAACAATAGATAAAAAGAAGAAAGCTTAAAATTATTACCATTTTTAAATTTTTTTTCATAAGTTACCTCCAAAAATCAAAATATCAAAAATATTCTTTACTATTAATTATTAACAAATTAGAAAAATTTATACTAAAATTGGAGAAAAATTGAAATGTCGAAAAAAGAAGAAGAAATATTTGAAATATTTTTGAAATAATATTGACATATTTGTAAAGAAATGGTAAAATTTACCAGTATCAAAAATACGAAAAAGAACCATCCATATAATATTAAAAATGAAAGGAAGAATTTTCATGAAAAAAAACACAAAAGAAAAAACATGTGCATTTTATGCAAGTGACTATCATTTTGAAATGATAAGCTTACCTTATATAGAAGAAAAAATAAAAAATCAAAATGAAATTATCATCCTAACCGAAAACAATTTAGAAGAAAGTATAAAAACCCTATTAGAAAAAACCAATTTAAAAGAAGAAAAAAAGGAAAAAATATTAAACCTAAATTGGAAAAACAACAACTTAGAAAAATTAAAAACGATAAAAACAAAAATAGATCAAGAAAAAGACATCACAATTTTCATAAAAGGAAACCAAAACTACATAAAAAACATCAATCAAAACATAGAAAAATGGGTAGAAGAAAACCAAAAAGTAAAAATAATAGACTGTTATAATATAGAAGAAGTTGGAAAAAAAGTAGAAGAAATTACAGGGCAATATCAAGAAATATTAAAAACAGGTAGAATACAAAACATAACCTAAATTCAAAAACCTATCATCTTAATTTAATAAAATATTTTATAAAAATACTATAAAATTAGGAATTACAAACTTTTGCATTTAGGCTTTGATAGCACTAAATTAAATTGTAACAGCAAAATAGAAGATAAAAAATAGAAAAAAGAGTTGCTAAATTTTTTAAAATAGTATATAAATAATAAGAAAAGTAATAAAATATGTATTAATAGGTATCAGAAAGGAAGAGAAATATGAGTAAGAAAATAGAAGAAATAAAAACTATTTTAAAAAAATATGGTCAAGAACACTTATTAAACCATTACGAAACATTAGAAGAAAGACAAAAAAAAGAATTAATAGAACAAATAGAAAACATCAACTTTGAATTAATAAATACACTATATCAAAAAACCAAAAAAGAAGTAAAAACACAAAAAGATGTCATTACTCCAATAGAATATTTAGACAAAAGTAAATTATATGATGACTATAAACACTATGAAAACATAGGGAAAAAAGCAATAATTGCAAAAAAACTAGCAGCCGTAACCATGGCAGGAGGGCAAGGAACAAGACTAGGACATAAAGGACCCAAAGGAACCTATGACATAGGATTAGACTCACACAAATCTCTATTCGAATTATTATGTGACAATTTAAAAGCAGAGGGAAAAAAATATGGAGTAACCATACCATGGTTTATCATGACAAGTAGAGAAAACAACAAAGCAACCACAGAATTTTTTGAAAAAAACAAATACTTTGGTTATCAAAAAGATAAAAACATCTTCTTTTTTATTCAAGGAGAATTACCAATGATAGACACCGAAGGGAAAATACTAATTGGAGAAGATGGTCTAATCAAACTAGCAGCAGATGGACATGGTGGAATTTATGAATCACTTGTAAAAAGTGGAATGACACAAAAAATGAAACAAATGGGAATTGAATGGGTATTTATAGGAGGAGTAGACAATTGTTTAGTAAAAATGGTAGACCCAGTCTTAATGGGAATAGCCATAGAAAAAGAAGTAACAGTTGCATGTAAATCAGCAGTAAAAGCAAATCCGCAAGAAAAAGTAGGTGTATTTTGTAGAAGAAACGGAAAGCCAAATGTAATAGAATACTCTGAAATAACGGAAGAAATGGCAAAAAAAACAGATGAAAATGGAGAACTGCTATATGGAGAAGCGCACCTTCTTTGCAACTTATTTAGTGTAAGTGCAGTAGAAAGAATGGGAGCAAATCCTTTGCCTTATCACATAGCATATAAAAAAGCAACTTACCTAGACAAAAACGGAAAGCGAATCAAACCAGATACACCAAACGCCTATAAATTTGAAGCATTTTTATTTGATGCTTTTGGAGAAGTAGATGATATGGCAATTCTTCGCGTAAAAAGAGAAGAAGAATTTGCTCCAGTAAAAAATGCAGATGAAGCAGGAGTAGACTGTCCAAAAACGGCAAGAGAACTGTATAAGAAATTTTATCATTTAAATTAAAACATAAAAATACTTAAAGTTGTAATGTAAAAATAGGTTAATATTTAATTTAATAAAATAAAAATATAAAAAAGAGTAAAATAGTTCTTAAAAAAGAAAAATTTTACTCTTTTCCTATAACATCAATCAAGCTACAAAAAAATTGTATAACAATTTTGGCAAGCAAACAAAAACACAATCCACAGAAAATTCTTTCAGAATTTTTGCGGGCGAACAAAGATGGGGCATGTAAGTTAGTTAAAAGTTAAAAATTTTTAATTATGACCCTTTTGTTGTTGTCAATTTAAAATGAATGAAGTATAATAAGATAAATGTAAAAAGAAAGGGAGGCATTATTATGAATTATTTAGAAGAATACAAAAAATGGTGTGAAAGTCCAGAATTTGATGAACAAACCAAAGAAGAGTTATTAGCAATAAAAGAAGACAAAGAGGAAGTGGAAGATAGATTTTATAAAGAATTAGAATTTGGAACTGCAGGATTAAGAGGAATAATAGGGGCAGGAACCAATCGAATGAACCAATATACTGTAGGAAAAGCAACACAAGGTTTAGCAAATTATATATTAGAACAAGGAACTAAACAAAAAGGTGTTGTTATTAGTTATGATTCTAGAAAAATGTCAAAAGAATTTAGCATGCAAACTGCACTAATATTATGTGCAAATGGGATAAAAGCGTATTTATTTGAAAATCTAAGACCAGTGCCAGAACTATCATTTGCCGTAAGGGATTTAGGATGTACAGCAGGAGTTATGATTACAGCAAGTCATAATCCACCTAAATATAATGGATATAAAGTATATTGGGATGATGGAGCGCAAATAGTGTCGCCAAGGGATAAAGATATTATAGAAAAAGTAAGAGCAGTTGAAAGTTTTAGCCAAATAAAACAAATGACAAAAAAAGAGGCAATAGAAAAAGGACTACTAACCATAATTGGTTCTCAAATGGATGATAAATATTTAAATGTACTAAAAGCTTCTATATTAAATCCAGAAATGATGAAAGAACAAGGAAAAAAATTGAAAGTGGTATATACGCCTCTACATGGAACAGGAAATACCATAACCCAAAGACTTTTAAACGAATTAGGATTAGAAAATGTGTATGTAGTACCAGAGCAAAGTGAGCCAGATGGAAATTTTCCAACAGTGGATTATCCAAATCCAGAAGATCCAAAAGCATTCAAATTAGCTTTAGAACTAGCCAAGAAAGTAGATGCTGATGTGGTACTAGCAACCGATCCAGATGCCGATCGTTTAGGGATTTTTGCAAAAGATACAAAAACAGGAGAATATATGAGTTATACAGGAAATATGTCTGCTTTATTAATTGCAGAATATAGAATTTCACAAATGGAAGAAAAGAAAATATTGCCATCTGATGGAATGTTAATTACAACAATTGTATCTTCTAATTTAGCAAAAGCAATAGCTAAAAATTATCATTTAGAATGTATAGAAGTATTAACAGGATTTAAAAACATAGGTAAAGTAATGAAAAAAGCAGAAGAAAATAAAGATAAGACTTATGTATTTGGATATGAAGAAAGTTATGGTTGTCTAATTGGAGATTATGCAAGAGACAAAGATGGAATAGCAGCAGTTATGGCATTGTGTGAAGCGGCTTGTTATTATCAATCACAAAATAAAACACTTTGGGATGCCATGAATGACATTTATGAAAAATATGGATATTATAAAGAAGCACAACCATCTATTATTAGGGAGGGAGCACAAGGAGCACAAGAAATTAAAGATATGATGACAAAAATGAGGAATACACCAATTGAAGAAGTAGGTGGTTATCGAGTATTAACTTTTAAAGATATACAAAAAGATTTTGTAAAAAACATGCAAACAGGGGAAATTACTAAAACAGGCTTACCACAATCTAATGTATTATATTATGAATTAGAAGAAGATAGTTGGTGTTGTATTAGACCATCTGGAACAGAGCCAAAAATTAAGCTGTATATGGGAGTAAAGGGGAATACTCAAAAAGAAGCTAATGAAAAATTAGAAATATTAAAAGAAGCGATGTTAAAAATAGTAGAATAAAATTATTTTTTAGTCAAAATAGGATTATCTAAATTGTAACGAATAAAAAGCAAATTTGGTGGAAGAACAAAGACAGGGCTGTGAGTTGGTCTAAAAATCAAAACATTTTAGGGAACTTACAGCTCATTTTGTTGTTACCAATCTTTTAGATTTCTTTGAATGGCACCAAATAAATTGGCACGAATCATAGGGATGTCTTTAGTTAGGGTAAAGATTAATTGTTTCATATATTCTCTTTTAGAAGTACCATCCATAGGACAGATTTTAGGCATAACAGATAGATTATTTTTTCGAATAAATCTTCGTATTTCTTTTTCTGGCGTGAAGACAAATGGTCGGATAAGAGTAATTTTAGAACGATCCATATAACTACAAGGAGAAAAGGTACTAATATTTCCTGTGTAAAGTAGGTTTAGTAAAAAAGTTTCTAAAACATCGTCTTGATTATGTCCTAAGGCGATTTTGTTACAACCTTCTCTAATGGCAATGGAGTTAATGACACCTCTTCGCAAGTTAGCACACAAAGAGCATGGATTTTTTTCTTTTCGAATATCAAATACAATTTCTTTTGCATGACTATTTTCGATGAATAATGGAATTTCTAAAGAATGGCAGATTTTTTGTAAAAATTTGATATCAAAAAATTCAAATCCTGGATGGATACTAATAGCAATTAATTCAAAATTTTTAGGATAAAATTTTTGAAGGGCTTTTAAAGCATGTAGCATCGTAATGGAATCTTTACCTCCAGATAGGCATACAGCGATCTTGTCTGATTGCTCAATCATTTGGTATGTTTCAATGGCTTTTCTCATATGACTTAATATTTTTTGCATGGTAATACCTCCTATTCAAAACCATGGTACTGATTATAGTAATAATTTATACATCTAGCCATATAAGGAGCTTCGACGTCATAATATTCTGCTAGTTGTGTTATGGTTGTTAATCCTTTTTTCATTAATTGTTTTATTTCTTCGTAAGGAAAGAATTCTTCCCAAGCTTTTTTATCTGCTTTATGTTCCATTTTGTCAATCAACTCATATGGACTGTTTGTGCGATAATAGGCACCAGCCATGTAGTGCCCTAGTTCTTGTATTAAAACAGTGTTTTTTGTAACTTGTGTACTTGCTTTTTCTTCATCTACTATAATGGCTGTTACATCTTCGTAATGAGTAATCATTCCTTCTGTACCATACAGGTTATGATCTATATAATGAATGTTTTCGTTTTCCATCTTTTTATATAATTCGTTCGTATCCATGCTATTTTTTATTTGTTTTAAATTTCTCCTTTTTTATTTTCTTCATTTTTTTGTTTGGCAAGTAAACCTTCAATAATATTTTTTGCAATTTCTTGATTTTCTTTATTTAATCCTTTAATACCACTGGCAAATGCAATGTCTAAGTTATCCATATTTATTTTTGAAGAATTGCGAATATTAGAATTACCCATTAAGTAATCAATAGAACAATTAAATAATTTTGACATTTGTAGCTTAATATCATCACTAGGGCAAATGGAGCCTTTTTCGTAGTTAGCTATACTTGATTTTCCTTTTAAACCAAGTTTTAAAGCTAGCTCTTCTTGTGTCAAATTTAGTTCTTTACGAAGTGTTTTTATTCGATTTCCTACTATAATTTTATCTATTTCCATAGTTACCTCACTTTATTTATTTATATTATTATATCATACGGTTTAGTGAAAGTAAACGACAAAAAATTTTTTCATAAAATTGTTGACAGTTTTATTGAGATATATTATAATAAGTTCAATCAAAAGAAACTTTGAAAGGAGAAAAAATGAAAATAAGAATATTAGAAATAACTACAAAGAAATGTAAAAAACATAATGCTTCTTTTTTTTACATCGAAAGTTCAATTATAATATACCTAAAAAAAAGAAGAAAAATAAAAAGAAAGAAAGTGAGTAATACAAATGATAAGTGATTTTAAAAAATTAAGAGAGAAATTAAACAACATAATAGAAAAGCATGGATTACATTCAGAAAGAACAAGAAAAATAAGTAAAAGATATAATGAATTAGTAAATGATTACTATCAAAAGGAAAGGCAATACCACAAAGACGCTCTTATCTATATAAAATATTTAGAATCCATAAAAAACTTAAGAAAAATAACAAAAGTTTTTTTTAGATTTCCAAGCATTAAAGAATGGAATTATTATGCTAAAGAAAATAACTTATTAAATTCGGAAAGTTTGAAATACATAAGTGGAAGTAATTGGCATAATTTAAGAAACAGAATCTTATCAGAAAGATAAAATAAAAAAATTTCAAAATTTTCGCAGTGTTTTCAAGGCAATGCGAAATTTTTTGTCGAAAACGGGTTTTGTTTTTTAAAATAATATATAGTATAATACAATGCAAGAAAAATAAAAAGATAGCCAGACCGCAAAACCTTGCTATCTTTCAAAAATACACACTTAAAAATCAAGATAAGTATGTCTTATATCTATTATCAGTATAACCTTTTTTAAGTGTGAAAGTCAAATGACTTTATACGAAAGAGGAGGTTTCATTTATGAAAGATATAACATTAGATAATTTTATATATGAAAGAATACAAGAAAACAAAAAATTATTTACAAAAAAAGAATGGGAATGTGTAATTAATAATAAAGAATGTATGAAAAAAATGTATTTAATAGGATTTACCAATGCAAAAGAATGTTATCAAAAAGGAAAAAAGTAATGGTATACTATTTTTGTTTACTTGCTTTTTTTTATAAAATATAATATAATAATTTTGGAAGATGTACCAGTAGCTCACCAGGATAGAGCGTCGCCCTCCTAAACAAGCACTTTAGGGGGAGAGTGAAAAGTCTTAAAGTATTGTTATATGTAAGGGGATAGCCATTAGCAATATATAGATATAAAGTTAGCATTTCCCCAAGTTTCCCCAACTTAATTGGGGAAAAAATAAATAAGTACCATTAATTTATAGTACAATTTAATAAGATATGTACCAGTAGCTCAGTAGGATAGAGCGTCAGTTTCCTAAACTGCAGGTCGGGGGTTCAAATCCCTTCTGGTACACCATTATATAATTTTTCTATTCATATTTGCTAGATAGGAGATAGAGAAATTATAATAGTAGGAGAACTTATATATTGGTTTATATAAGTTCTTTTTATTATTAACTTGCTTTTCTTTCATAAAATACTACTTTGTATGCTTCTTGCATTGCTAATCTCTTTCGTTTAGCAGAAACTTTAATATAGTATTTTTGAGTGGTTTCAAAGTTAGAATGTCCCATCAATTTCATAAGTACAATTTCTTCCATACCATGTTCAGAGCAGTATGTAGCAAAAGAATGCCTTAATCCGATATGGAGAACAATACTCTAAATTATATTTGTTACGGAATTTACGAAGTCCATAAGCCAAATCTTCAGAAACATAAGGATAATAGTTTCTCCCTAAAAACATATATTGATTTTCAGACCATTTCCATTTTCTACTTTTTATTGCTCTTGATTTCTTAAATAGTTCTTGTTGATATTTCTTATGTTTTAGTAAAATCTCTCTAAGTCTAGGATTAAGAGGTATTCTACGATAAGACTGTGGTGTTTTTAGTTTATCATCACTTCTATAATGCCCATTTTCTTCTCCGTTTTCATCATATTTGATAAAATCTTTATGAGCATTATTGATGATTAATTCATTGTTTTTTAGGTCGAGTGCAGTCCATTTAAGACCACAGGCTTCTTCAGGTCTAATTCCTGTAAGTAGCATTGTTTCAAAAAGAATAGACATATCACTTTTTTGGTCTTGAAGTCTGCTTTCTTCATATTCTGATTCAAACTTATCTAACCATATATCTTGTCTATCAGGTTCAATGTAATTGTCATCATCTTCCTCATTGCCTGTATCAATTTTTTCAGGTGGTTTATCTATTTTTTCTAAAGGGTTAATTGTAGCTTTTTTATTCTTTATTGCATATTTGAACAACATATTTAAAGCTATGTATGCCTTATGTTTGCTGTTTTGACATTTTATGCTTTTTAGTAATGACTTAACCCAGTCTTCTGTTATTTGTGATAAATAGATTATTTTGTTCTTTTTAAAAAAAGGAAGTATATCATTTTTTAGTCTTTTATAATTATTATCAACTGTTGTTTGGCTTAATGGTTTAGGGTTATCTTCTGTCTTTTTACATAATGATAATCTATAAATATGCCATTCATTAGCAATATCCTCAATAACACATATTTCCTGTTTTTCCTTAGGTGTTTCAACTATTAAATTATTAGTTGGTACTAATGCAGGAGCAGTTGTAAAAACATTAGCAGGAACAGGAGCAACTGAATTTGGTATATTATTTTGTGGTGGATAGAATGATATAACATTATTAGGAATAGCAATAGTATTCATAATGTTAGAATTAATAAAAGCTATTTTATTGAATATTGCTAAAGCTATAGTGCTAATTTCAGGTGTTATAAGTCCTAAATCATTTATACTTTTCATTAACCTTTGTGGAATGCAGTCATCTATTTTAGTAGTTATTATTCCAGAGTTATAACAAGTATCAATATGATTTTCTAATGCAGTTAAAAGATTTAATACTGCCAGTTCTTCTGTCCTTCCACCTTTCTGTATTCTTGGACTTCTACCACCACCTATCTTGATGGATATTCTTGCTTCAAAATATCCATTATTTGTAACACGAACAGATACAGAATATTGTTCTGTTCTTTCTTTTATCTTTTCCATTTAATTATTTCCTCCTTATTCTTATAAATAAGCTAGGAAAAATTACCAAAATAAATTCCTTCCTAGCTTATATCAAATTGTTTAAAAACTCAATAACATAAATTTAGTTCTTAAAAGTTCCATAATTCTTTGAAATCCATGTTGGTAGCTGATTTTTATCTATAAGGATTTTATGAGGTAAAATAATTGCAGGAAATCCTTTCATTTTAGTAAATTTACGAATAATTTTCTCTCCCATATTCAATAATTTACTACATTCTTTTACTGTTATTAAAATTGGTTTATCTTCCATTTTCTCCTTCTTTCCAAACTGGAATGAGGGATAAAAGAGTATTCATCTAATAGTAAGCTCATTCAATTTTATTTGTTTTTATTACTAAATTATATATTGAGGTTTATAACCCCCAATAAGTCATGCAATTTTCAAATTCTTTAGTATCCATAACACTCATATCAGTATCATATTTATAAGGAAACCAAGAATATTTTTCATATTGCTCATTTGTTAATTGATTTTTTTTCTGCATTATAGTCAATAAATCTTCTAAATAATATTCATTTAAAAGAGTGCTTAAATAATCTAAATCATAACATGTATCTTCGCAGTATGCTGACAAAATTCCAGAATTAATAAAATAAATATATATATGTTGTTTTCTTAATCTATATAAAACTTCTAGTGTTTCAAATATATTCCCTATGCATGAAATAAGATATAGTAGACTTTCTAAGGGCATAATATTTCGTACAGCGATTCCACGAGATATAAAATATTGGGATAAAATATCATAAACTCTATCTCCAATATAAAATGGATAATTACCTAGTCTTATTTCTTCTATATTTCCATTAAGAATTTCCTTTTTGCATATATTTTCAACTTCTTTTTTGCATTGATTTAGAAAATTCTTTAATTGAGAATAGTTCATTGTTTTTATATCTTCTAGTCCTTCTCCATCTTTTACAAATCTCATACCATCTCCAAAATGCTCTTGATGGCAGGTTATTGCTTCAAATCCATGTTCTTTACATTGTTTAACCTTTTGTTGCAATTCTTCATCTGTCAACTCAATTAATCCACTAAATCCTGTTTCATCTTTATCAACTTTTTTAAACATAGTTGAAAATAAATCTTTTTCTATTTTATATTTGTTTTTTTCCATGACAAAATCTCCTCTAAAATTAATTTATTTATATGCCTTACCTGTAATAGATAAGGCATATATTATTTAAAATGCAGAATTACTTTTAGAATTAAAAGGAACTACCTTATTTCTTTTAATTTTAGGATAACCATTATTTAGCTTTTCCTCTATAAGTCCAGTTTCTCTAAGCTCTTTATAGAAGTTATTTCTGCCTTTTGGCTTGTAACAACATTCTATACACCAGCTCTTATATTCTGCATATAATTCAGGTCTATCTATATTTTGACCTATTGAAAGTCTATCTTTAATACTATCTGTATCAAGAAATGACAATACAGAATTATTTTCTTTTCTATATGTGTCAAGCATAGAATTACTTTCTTCTTCATTAGCAAAATCTCTACTTTCAGATTCCAATAATTCTAAATATGCTTTAACACTTATAGAAGCTAGATAATCTCGTGCTTCTTGTGTGAAAAGATTTTCTTTATTGAAGTTCTTTTTAGCTTCATCACTAAACTTAGCTTCAAATTGCAGAATATTTAATCTTCTATAAAATCCTTCTGTTGTATCATCAACACGAGGCAATTCATTTGCTGTGAAAATATTTTTTGCATAAGGTTTTATTGTATATCTGTCTTTATATTTCTTTTCAACAGCCATCTTATCTCCTGTTACTAGACTTTTAAACACTTCAACAGATTTTAAATTATTTCTTGGTAACTCTGCTACAACATTTAATAATTTATCTGTTAATTCAGAAGAATAGAATTTTCCATTCTGCATATCATGTAATGAAACATGAGCAGTATTATCATCTCCGATTAGTACGGTAATGACTTCAACTAATACAGATTTTCCATTTTCAGCTGTCTTTCCATAGAAGATGAAGGCTTTTTGAAGTTTAACACTTGTTGTCATGCAGTAGCCTATTATCTGTAATATAGTCTTTTTTCTAGCTTCATTACAAGAAGTAATGTCATCTAAAAATTTATCAACATATCCATTTTTAGGAGCATTTTCATTATAACTGGCATTGACCTGATTAATCATAAAGATTTTTGGGTCATGTGGAATCAACTGTTTTGTATTCAAGTCAAAAATTCCATTTTGAAAATTGATGTAATTATCGTGTCTTGGAACTTTCTTTACTTTGGAAATGATTTTCATGAACTCTAATACTTCTCGCCTATCATTTTTCTTTAAATCACTTCTAAGATTATAGATAAATTCTTCTATATCTCCATTATCAGGAGTATATACTCCACAATTAAAGTTATAAAATTGTTGGTTATAGAAAGCAGTTTGTTTTACTTCATCAATATACTCAGCAATTTCATTTAGCGGTGTATTTGTGGTAATACTATGTCCACCTTCAGCAGATGTATTAGGAGAAGTGTCATCTGTTTTATCTTCTTTATTTGATATGTCTATTGTTTCTGCTGTATTCAATAATGCGGTAATATCAAATTTATCCATACAATGTAATTCTGATGGGTCTTTTGCTCCTAATGGAGTGCAACTTACTTTTAATACTTCTTTTGGATTAAGTACTCTAGCAACACTCTTTACGAATTCTTTTCCTGCCTCATCTTCTTCAGAGTGTGCATAAACTTTTTTAAATCTTTTTAGAATATCCTTATATGATGTTTTAAAGTTTGTTGCTCCAGGTACTCCAATAGCTTGTACTCCATAATGCCAAAGTGTGTGAGTATCAGACTCTCCTTCTACTAAGACAATATATTCATCTGTAAAGTCTGCTAGTTTCCACAGACCATATAAATTAGCTTTTGAGCCTTTTTCCCAAGTAAACCTTTGTTTACTGTCAGGATTATGTCTAAATCTTGTTGCAATAAGTTTATTGTCTATACCCAAATATGGAATTCTTACATCATTATCACTATTGGCTAATCCTAAGTCTTTTAATTCATTTATAGGAATTTTCTTTTCATTTGCATACTCCTCTAATGTATATGGTTGTATAGGATTTAGCATTTTCCATATTTCTTTCTTGTCTTTTCCTGTTACTTCTGCTAGAAAAGATGTCATATTTCCTTTTGCTCCACAAACATGGCAAAAGTAAACACCTTTTTCCATATTGAAGCTTAAACTTGGGTTGTGGTCTCTATGAAAAGGACATATACATTTTAGTTGTGAGCCACTTTCTGTAAATGGTCCTTTGGCATAATTTTTAATTAAATCCTCGTATTCATACATAAGATTTATCCACCTTTCTTATAATTTTTTGAAATATAGGTGCTATTGCTTGTATATTATGGACCATTGTTGTATAATAGTAAGTGAAATATATTTGCAAACAGCACCTATATTATGTTTTGAAACCCTTTAGGCTCGAATCTGTTGGGTTTCATTTTTTGTTAGTTCTTCGATAAGTATAGTATAAAATTTTTGAATTTCTTGAATGTGATTATCACAATCAGGAAAGTTTATCTCGAAGTTATCATCAGAATTTGCAATCATTTGAGCAAACTCTCGCATGTATTTCTCTGACATTGCCATTTTTCTCACCTCTTTTCCTATTTAATTTTCAATGTGCTGGCAGAAAGCGTATACATCATATATTGAATGTATCCATTAGCTTCCTGCCTAAATGCCAGAGCATTTCTTTCTAGTTTGTTTATTGTCGTACTTCCCATCTTGCATTATCTCCTTTCTTCAAATTGTTTTTTAATAGCACTTGTGATATAATCTAGTAGCAAATGTGCTGTGAAATTAAGCAACAGTTTTAATGTGCTTTTTATATTAACATAGAATTTTACAACTCGTCAATACTTACAGCTACAATAATTTGATGGATTTTAAACACAAAACATTGGAGGGATTTTAAATGGAAAGTTTTGAAAATCAAAACATAAAATCAAAAAAAGAAATAGAAAAAGAAGAAGAGAAAATAAATGAAAAATATAGAAATGCATGTGGACAGATATTAGAAAAAGCTATTAAAGATGTTGGATTAAGACCTATTGATTTTGCAGAAAAAGTTGGAGTTGATAAGTCAACTATTTCTGCATGGACTGCTGGAATACAATTACCTAAATATGCAAAATTATTAAAAATACTAGATGTTCTAAATGAAGAAGCTAAAAAGAAAAATTTACCATTATATACAATATCACATTTACGAGGAGACATTGAATGTCAAAATATTAGTAATCAAGAAATAAAAAACCGTACTCATTTAACAGATGAAGCTATTAATACTTTAGCCAAATTACCTGAGAAAGATATTGATGTTGGACCATTATTTAATACACCCAAAATGATAAAACATCTAGATATAGCAAATACAATAATTGCAGATGAAGACTTATATACTATTTTTCAGACTGAAAGCACCAAAGTAATATCTAAAATTTTAAAAGAATATCCATCACAAACAATACCATATCAAGATATTGTAGATGTATTAGAGATATATTCATCCAAAGAATTAAGTAATGCAATTAATAATACTTTTAATTGCTATATACGAGAAGCATTAAAGAATTTTTATATAAGTAATAATGAATCTAAAAATAAAAAATAATTTTTCAACTTTAAAACTCCACTTTTTCACTTTTACATAATATTGTATTAGTGAAAGGGTGGAGTTTTTTTGTGCTATAAAATATGAAATGATCCAGTAGCTCATGCTTGACAAAATACATATTAGCATTTATCCTGCTAATAGCTAGAGCTACAATGGATATGGAGATTTTATATAATATTACCTACTATTATATATGTGAAATCACAACGACATTGTGTGAAATTTAAGATTTATATTTAATATCAACAAGTTAGCCTAGTAAATAATAAGAATTGATTTAAAACAATTCTAGGGGGTGATAAAATGAAACTTTTAATAGAAGTAATACTAAAAGTTGCAGATAAGTACATGGATAGAGTAAATCTAATAATATCAGGCAACTCTTTAACATTAGAATATTTATACAATAGAAGCGGAGAACAAGATGTATACAAAACATTAACAATAACGGAATTTGAAGGAAAGCTAAAGGTTAGAGTAAGTCCTGATAGATTAGAAGGAATAATTGATGTATCTGAATTAGATGATGTCATTCTAACTTTAGATAAACAAAGCAAGTCTAAAAATCATACACAAGAAGAAATAAAATACATAAGAGAAAAATATGTTGCAGGAACTAAGATAGAATTAGTTAAGATGTATGATTTAATAAATCCTGTACCAGAAGGAACAAGAGGAATAGTACAATATGTAGATGATATAGGAACTATTCATATAAATTGGGAAACAGGCAGTACATTAGGCTTAGTAATAGGAATAGATGAATTTAAGGTGTTTGGAGATGGTAAATAATGATTTTAAGGTATGATATAGAAACAAACTCAAGTACAGCCAAAAAAGTACTAGGTAAAACAAATTATTATGTAGGAGTATCTAAAATATGTGCAAGATGTGGTAAGGCAATATCAGGTTATCCTGCATTATCAAGAAAAGATAATAAAACAGAAATGTGTTCAAATTGTGGTACATTAGAAGCATTAGAGGATTTTATGATATATAAGGAGTGGAAATAAAAAGATTTTTTGAATAGTAACTTATAAAAATGTAAGTTACTATTTTTTATTTTCTGTCAGTAAAATATTAATGATGATACAAAATAAGTATAACAGGAGAGGAAGGATAGAATGCGAGTTTACGAGGTTAAGGAACATATCCAAAATACAAATGTAAATAGAGATATTTTTGATATGAGTAGAATGTTGCAGAAATTAACATTTTATACAGAATTCGTGCAGGAGCTTAATCATGATGACAGCGATTATATTTCTATTCTTTCATCTAAAGCTAAAAAGTTAATTTGTATCATATACAATATATTTGATGTTTATATGAAAGAGATGGTAGAAGATGGAGAAATTCAATAACCAAATTGATGAAACTATATTTTTAGAAATAGAAGAACTAGAGAGCCAATTTTTAGATATAGAAGGTTTGGCAAGTGAAATTGAAGGAAGTCTAAAAGATGGTGTTCATGATAATAAAACTTTTATATTTCTATATATTTTAAGTGAAAATATTAAGAAATCACTAAAAGAAATATTAGAAATGGTTTCTAACGAAGAAGAATAAATTACTTGATATATTTTAAAACTTATCCACTTTTTTAAAAAAAGCTATTTACTGACAGAAAATTTTGTGTTAAGCTACTTCATCAGCTGTGAGAGTAAGAAAATCAGGATTTTATCAACAAAATGCAGCAGAGATGAGGTGAGTAAAAATGGGAAATGTTCCGTTAGAAAAAGTATCACTAGAAGAAGTTGTAAATTATAGTAAGCAAAAAGAAAGTCCAGTAATCATTCTATTGGATAGTATAACAGATGATGAATTTAGAGAAATAGGAGAATTAATTTGTAGATTAAAACTCCTATTTCTTTGCGTTCCAAGTAATAGGTTAGCTTTTATAAATAATGTAGATGTAGCCTTAAAAATTGCAAAAGACTTTAAGAAGAAGTCGCAAGTTATGTATCAGGATTTTGCAAAAAGACCAAGTGGCTCTTTAGTTAATTATGCACTAACAGGATATACTAAAAGTTGGATAATTCTTAAAGATAATGGATATATAGTAAAAGCCTATGATGAGGAAGGACAAGAAATGCAACAGCCATGGTTCAATACAGATATTAAAGAAGTTACACCATCTAATTTGCAGAAATTAGGTTTAAGAAACTTTGAAATATCATTAGGCATTAGAGGTATTGGCAGTAGTAGTAACAGTAACAATGAAATTTTAGAATTATCAAGATACCACTATATACATAATGGAATATACAATGCAGAAAGAAATTGTTATTATCCACGAGATAGGACAACAGCAAGAGGAACAGCAGAATATAACAAGCTAGAGAAGTTATTTAAGAAGTGGGGATTTCAAAAATTTCACTAAATAATATTAAAACATCAAAATACTGGTATATCAGCTTTCAACGAGATTCAAGGACATTTGAATTAATAAATCATAAGCAACAACTTATACCAGTAAAAAATAAAGTTGTTTAAAATTGAAATATGAAAAGGAGTAAATAATGTCTAGTGGAAATACTGTATATGTAATATTAGAAAATTGGAAACATGACACAGGAGAAAAAGGAATAAATGTAAGTTTATTTTCAAATTATGAATTAGCAAAAGTTAAGTATGAAGAATTAAAAAGGAACTATAAAATTGATTATGAAGAATATCGTACTCACGATTTGAAATTCAATGAAACTATAAATGATAAGGGAGAATATATTGAATTAGAAGCACATGATACAGATTATTATAATTACTTTAATATTACAGTTTTTAGAGAAAAAGTAAAGGAGAATTTGAAAAATGAATAAATATGAAAGTGTAATAATTATCAGTCCAAATTTAGATGAAGGAGAAATTGAAGGCATAATAACAGAAATAACAGATTTAATAAAACAAGATGGAAAAGTAACAGCAATAGATAAAAAGGGAATTAAGAAATTAGCTTATGAAATCAATAAATGCAAAGAAGGTCATTATGTAGTAATTTATTTTGAAGCTGACCCTAGCATAATCGCAGAATTAGAGAGAAATTATAGAATAAATGAAAACATTATAAAATTTATAACTGTCAAAATAGATGATTAAAGATAGGTTGTGAGAAGTAATATGAAAAAATCAGATAAAGAAAAAATTGAATATTGGGAAAAAACAGAAGATGGAAGATGGTGTTTAGCACTAAAAGAGCCTTGGATAACTGAATATGATACAGTATCAATTTTTGGAGATACAAAACAAGAATGTATAGATGAACTAAAATATGTAAAAAAAGACCCAAAGTATGATAAGTAAAAAGGAGATGATGAATAATGCAGATGATGACAAAGCAACAAGTACAAGAAATAAATAATAAATGTAAAAATAATTGGGAATTTGACACTACTTATTATATATATCATCAGGAGAAAACATTGATAAAAAGAATAATAATAGATGATGAAAGTTATTTACAATTTAAACTAAATTATAATTCTAAAAATCAAATACAGCTACGTATTAGTAAATTTTACACACAAAAGCATATAGGAACTGCAACAAGTGAAGGTTTAGGAAAAAGTAAAGTATTAGAAGAAACCAGTTATAAAAGAAAAGATATAAATAATTTGATTATTAAAACTCAAAATCTTACAAATGATGAACTTTTAAAGATAAATACTGAAACAAAAGTTATAGATAATGGAATATTTATACCAAGTCCAGTATTTTAAAGTACAAGTTAGAAACAAGTAAAATATGCAAAGTAGTAGGATAAGGAGATGTAATAAAAGTTGAATAAGATTAGAATATTAGTAGTAGAACCTTACAAAGAGCCATACCAATTAAAAGTAAAACATACTTTAAAAAATCTCCAAAATATAGTTGGTGGTTTAATAGAGTATATACAATTAGAACATAATGTAGATTTAATTTGTAATGAAGAAGGAAAAATACTAAGGTTACCATTAAACAGAAAAGTAGGATATGATGTTATTTGTGGTACTTTCTTTATTGCAGGTCAACACGAAGGAGAGACTATTTCACTAAGTAGAAAACAAATAAAGAAATACAAAAAAATATTTAAACTAGATAAAAATATGTCACATATAATATCTTATTAAAAAATGGTGGTATGAATGAAGAATAATATTAGAAAAATACGAGAAGAAGAAGGAATAAAGCAATATGCACTAGCAAAGATGACAGGACTTTCAAAAGGATATATATGTCATTTAGAAAAAGGAACTAGAAAAAATCCAAGTTACAAAGTAATGACTAAAATAGCAACTGCATTAAATAGAAAAGTGCAAGAAGTATTTAATATATAAAAAAGCTATATATGGCATTCAAACGAGGATTACGATATTTGAAAGATGAAATTATCAGCAATATAATTTGACATAGCAGAAGTTAAAATGGTTTAAAATAAGTTCTAGGAAAGGAACAAATAATATGGGAATAGAAAATATAAATATAAACATTAAACAATTTGATGAATATTTTGGAAGTAAGCTAAAAGATAGTTTAAAGAATACACCAGTAATACTAGATATGTTTCATAGTTACATAGAACAAATATATAAAACAAATAAATTATACAAAGAAGTTTCAGAAAAAATATTAGAAATAGAAAAAGAATTAGATAATAGTTTAACAGATGAACAAAAGAAACTAATAGAAAAATGGGAATTTTACAAACAAAGATTAACTAATTATACAGCAGAAAATGCTTTTATATATGGTGTGTGTTTAGACAAAGAATTATATATTGAAAAAGAAACTATGAATGATATAAAGGTTTAGAAAAGGAAAATTAACAGGTAATAGATATTGTAATAAGAGTAAGTTGTAGCTTACTCTTATTTGTTATATAAATAATCTAAAAAACAGATTAGATGGTGTTTATCTTCATCAGATAAAGAATTATATTTATATAAAATGTCATTATGACCGTTATTATCTAAATTTTCAGGTATTGCAGGGTTATTTGTTCTATTAAGTAAATAATCTGTGGAACAATGAAAGAAGTCAGCTATTTTCATTAAATTATCAATATTAGGTTTACTCTCTCCTACTTCATAATGAGATATAATTTCTTGAGACACTTCTATTTCAACAGATAATCTTGTTTGTGTCATCTTTTTCTTTTCCCTTAATTTTCTTAGGTTATCCATTTTAAAACTTCTGTTATCCATAATTTTCCTCCTAGTACTATAAATTATATAAAGAATAAGTATAAGTACTAGAACATAAACTAATAAAAAATAGTCGCATATATTGTAAAAAATATTAGTTAGTGTTATAATTTTTATAAAAAGGAATTGAGGTGTTTTAAATGGCAAGATTTAGTGCAACAGACCCTAAATATAATGGATTATCTACAAATGAAAAGATAAGGCAAGCTGAAAGAGATAATTTATTATTTGAACAAACAGAACAATTAAAAAGAGCAAATGATTTAAAAGAAAAAGAAATGTATGGAGAAGTTCCACTTTCACCAGTAGAAGAAGCGTTATATGGGTCAAAATTATTTGCTTTGTGGTTTTGTATTCTCGTTTTTGGTGGACTAATTATTGCATTAAATTATACTACTGATATACAGATTAAACTTCCTGGAGGTAATATACCACTATATATTTATATAGGAATATTAGTAATAATACCCATATTAGGAATATTAAGAAATATACTTAATAAATGTAACTTACAAAATAAAACTCAAAATAATTTAAAAGAATATGTAAAAAATAAAGAAGATAAAAAGGGAAAATCTAATTTAGAAATCTATGCCAAATATAAATCTAAAGAAAATGAATACGATAAATATCTTATAAATGCAATTAGTATCATAGTAGAAAATCAGATGGTATCATGTAGTACACTACAAAGAAAACTAAAAATAGATTATGATAGAGCAAAAAATATAATTAACCAGATAGGAGAATTGGGTATAATATCTTCTTACCAAGCAGAAGATAAACCTAGACAGATTTTAATTACTGAAAAAGACTGGAAAGAAATTGAAGAAAATATATAAAATAAAGGAGTGATGAAAATGCCAAAATTTAGTGCATCAGACCCAAGATATAATGATTTATCATATAATGAAGCTAAAAGACAAGCAACAAGAGATAATATGTTGTATAATCAAATGAAAGCAAATGGAGGTACAGATGATATTGAATATGGGCATAGTTTAGACCCATTTTTAAATAAGCTTAATAGTAGTAAATTACTTTTTATATGGATTATGATATTTGTATTTAGTATTGTATTTCTACCAATGTATGCTATGATAAAAAAAGAGTTACCTGTTGATTTAGGCAATATACCATACTATGTAGTAGGTGGAATATTAGTAATAATTCCTATTATTTCAATAATTAAAGGAGCATTTAATAACAAATCTAATGCAAAAAAAAGGAAAGAAATTGAACAAGAAAGACCTAATATAGAAAAACAAATTAGAAAACTTCAAAAAGAATGGGATGATATGGAATACCAAACAAAATTAGATAAACAAAGACAGTCTTCACTTGAATTGGATTTAAGATTAGGAGGCAGATATGGTAAAGATATTGATAATATTGAAAAAGAATTAAAGAAAATAAGAGATGATATATATAATAGAGAAGAAAAACAGATTGAATTAGAGGAGAAAATAGAAGAATTAGAAAATAAAATATATTAAATAAAGTATTGAAAAAAACTACAAAATAGTTTATAATAATTAAAATAAAAATTAAATAATAACCTTATAAAGAGCGTACGAGTGACTAGCACGTTGACTACGCAGCAACCTATTAAATTAGGTGCTAAAGCTAGAATGATAAGGATAACTTTAAACACTTAGGAAAGTTATCTTAGGTGTTTTTTTGAATAAAATAGTAGTTATTTGTTCCTCTTTATAAGTAAAAATTAAAGGAGGAACTTTTTATATGGAAACAAATAGCAATTATTTATTACAAAATTTAGATTATGAAATTCCTATGTGTTATTGGGTTATGTATCTTGATAATTTTTTAGGAAAGGAAAAAGCTGAAGAATTTTATGAGTATCTCATACACGCACGACAAATTATAAGGAAAAATGATATAAGAACTGTTATGAATACAATATCATTATCAGTTTACTCTCTCTCTCCTAATGAGCAACTTGCATTTGTTGGAATCTATAATCCAATAAATAGGAATAGCCCTATAATACAAAGAATGGAAGATGGCTTTGCAAAAGCACAAGAGCTTTATAGAAACAAAAATAAATTATTAGCAAGTAAGATAAAAAGGTTAGGATATTCATTCACAACATCAATAGGAAATTGGAAGGATAAAACTGAAAAGGATACATATCAAAGGGAGAGGTTTTTTATTATATTTAGTGAAAAGAAAAATCCTGAAAAATTTAAGCAAGATATTTACAAATTAGTTAAGGAATATAATATAAATACTGTTTTAATAACAGATACATTAGGAGATAATGCACCTAAGATGAAAATTAAATCTAATTTATTTGATGTAAAAACAGGTAATGTATTAGAAAATTATTTTGATACAACAACAGAAGTTATTGAAAAATACTTTACTAACTTACATAATATACAATGTTTATTAAAAATTCCCTATGAAAGAAATAAAAAGATATTAACATTAGATGAAAATATAGGTTGGGAATATTACACACCTAAAAAGCAAGAACTTGTTAAGAAATCAGTTGTGCATAGTTGTAATATGGGAATGTATAAGCAAGCGTTAATAAATAAATTTTCAAATATAAACTATAATAATTAAATTTATTTTTAGAAAAATAGATATAATATAGTTTTGACAAAAAATAGAAAGTAATATAAGCTATCAGCTAATATTACTAGAAAGAAGGTGTAATAAATGGATAGAGGAACGAAATCAGAAGTTAAAGAGGAATCAATAGAAGAAAAACAAACAACTAAACAAATATTGAGTAGTTTAAATAATTGTTTAGGTATTCCTAAAAGAACAAAAGAAGTAATCAAAATGTATGCAGATTATATTAAACTATACAAAAAGAACCAAATTAAAATAGGAAATCTAAATATGATTTTATACTGCAATAATAACTATTCTGAAATAGTAAATATAATAAACAGATTATTATATAAAGAAGGGATAACAAAGTTTTCAAATTATGAATTATTAACAGAAGTAAACTATAACAGGAACAATATAGGAGCAAATGATTTATGTGTTATAAATTGTGAAAATTTGAAGGAATATAAAGTAACTAAATTATTACAAGATTATCCAAATGCAGTATTTATACTTATTTATAATAGTGATAGTAAAGAATTTATAGATAATATAAAAAGTAAATTCACTTGGGAGATACAAGTTGATGAACCTACAGAACAAGAAAAGATTAAATATATAAAAAATACAATAAAACAACATGGACTAGAATGTAAAGTAACAACAGCAGAACTAGGAGCATTAACTGGATATGATATAGAAACAATAGATAGTTGTTTAATAGGTGCAATTTTAAGAGCAAATAAAAAGAAAATAGATTACATTAGTAAAGAAGAATTACATATAATGAAAAGACCTAATAATAAACAAGATTTGAAGAAATTAAATCAATTAGTAGGATTAGATGAAGTAAAACAACAGGTACAACAAATTATAAATTATATCCAAGTACATAAACAAAGAGGAACAATGCCTAATCTACACATGATGTTTAAAGGAAATCCTCGGAACAGGTAAAACAGAAGTTGCAAGAATAATTGGAGAGATATTTTCAGATTATGGAATACTAGAAGGAAACTTTACAGAAGTATCAAGAGCAGATTTAGTAGCAGGGTATGTAGGACAGACAGCAATAAAAACTCAAAAGGTTATAGACCAAGCTATGGGTGGAGTATTATTCATAGATGAAGCCTATTCCCTATTCTCTACTGACAATTATTCTAAAGAATGCATTAGTACACTAATAAAAGAAATGGAAGATCACCGAGATAATTTATGTGTAATATTAGCAGGTTATTCACAAGAGATGGAAGAATTGTTGAAAAGTAACTCTGGATTTGACAGTAGGATAGCATTTAAAATTGATTTTCCTTCCTATAAAGAAGCGGAACTATATCAGATATTTAAAAATATGTTGAAAGATGAAGGATTTAAACTAAACAGAAATTGTAAGGCAATAGTAGAAGATTACTTTAGAAATGAAATAAATAATAATAAGGATAATTTCAGTAATGGTAGGTTAGTAAGAAATTTAACAGAGAAAATAAAGATGGAACAAGCAAATAGAATTATCAAGCAAAAGTCAAAAGATTTAGATTTAATAATAGCAGATGATATAACAGCAGTAGTAGAAAAGATTAAAACTAAACCATCTAAACCTACAATAGGATTTATAGTATAAAGAAAAGAGGTAGTAAATGAAACAAGAAATTAAAATATTAGATTTTAATAATACAGATTTACTAGAAACTTTTTTTGACTGGACTGCAATGTTAAGTATAAGAAGAACAGGTTTAAAAGTAAATATTTGGAGTAAATGGGATTTTACCAAAATATCAAAAGAAAAACCTAATATAATAATTGGCAGAGCTGAATATTGGAATAGATATATTGTAGTAGTAACAATTTCTCCTAATCCTAAAATTATAGCAAAAACTCCTAATATAACAAATGAGCAGAAACAGGAATTAGAAGAAGGAATAAAGTATGTAGCAAGAAATTATGGTTTATTCTTAAAACATTATAATAATGATGGAAATAATGGAGCAGGATTTGATGATGAAGATTTGATAAATGCACTAAAAGAAAAAGGAGAATATAAAAGGTATAAGTAATTTGAATTTATAATTTAGATAAAGGAGCAAAAGAAAATGAGTAATTTAGAGGATATACAAGATTTATTGGATAGGGCAAACAAATTTAGACAGAAATTACAACCTAGTCCTAAAATAAATAAGGAAGAATATTTTACAAATACTTTTCAAATAAACGATATAGATGGTGGCAGAGGAATAGAAATAGTAACATCAGGAAATATACAAGAAAAATATTATATTACTAGAAATGAAGCAATAACTGGTTGTACTAAAACATTAACATATACGAAATTAAACAGATTTCATAAAGAGATAGAAACAAATATACAATTTAATATACCATCAGGAATAAAGAACGGACAAGATATTGTGTTAGAAGGAAAAGGCAACTATATGAAGGATAGATATAGCGATTTAATAATTAAGATAATAATAAGGTAGTAGATACAGGAGATGTACCTACTATTTTTGATTTTTAAGTTAGTAAATTTTTTAAATAAAATATTAATGAAGGAATAATAAAGAATTAGAAAGAGGGAGATTAAATGAAAAGACTTGTAAAATTAGGACTTGTTTTTGAAAATGGAGATGTTATAGAGATTCCAAGAGAAAATATAGTATATTATAATGTCTGTAATATTCAAACAATTTTGAACTTCTCTAGTGGACTTACAATAGCAGATAGAGAAGATATATCAGAATATGAAGTTGCAGAAGAATTTGAAATAGCACTATTAAAGGAATGGTTAGATAATAACAGAATAGATTATACAGATTTTGAACAAGAGGCAGATTTAGAAAATGCAATATGCAATGGAGAAGAATTTAAGCAAACAGTAGAAAATCTCACTTATACACAGAGAATAAAGAAATATAAAGACTTTATTGGAATTACACAAATTTTTAATGATGATACAGAAAGAAGTATAGAAATTGATTACTATAAAGAATCAACACAAGATGTAGAAGATAACGGAGTTATAATTACTATTAAAGAAACTGTATGTAAAAAATAAAATAAAAATAGTAGATACATGAGATGTACCTACTATTTTTACTTATTGTGAAGTAGTTTCTTATAATACATAATTATAGCTTTAAACCTATTTATAAGTCATGCAATTAGTACCAAAAGTAACGATTTAAAAAAATGTACCAAAAGCTATTGAATAGCTTGGGAGAGCTGTGTTAAGCTAACTGTACCAAAAGAAACGAAGGTTAGATTTGGTACTAATAAGAGGTAGGAGGAATTTAATCATGGAAGAAATAATTATAGGAGTGGTAAGAAAAAGCACAGGGAAACAGAACATTGAGCGTCAAGTTAGAAATATATTAGCAAAATATCCTAATGCAAGAATTGTTAGAATTACACATTGTGGAGCAACAGTTATAGGATATAAAGATTTTCAAAAGGTTATAAATGAAGCTAAGGCAGGAACAGTAAATAGGAAATATAAATTAGTTTTTGATAGTGCAAGTAGAATGTCTAGGGATAGTGAAGGTGGTTGTCAATTATATGAAGATTTATTTAATCATAATGTTAGTATAGAATTTCTAAAAGAGCCACATATAAATACAGAAGTTTTTAAGAAGGCATTAGATAATCAAATAAAACTACAAGTAACAACTGGAAATGAAGCAACAGATAAACTAATAAATACAGTAATAAAAGCATTGAATGATTATACAATAGCATTAGCCAAAGAACAAATAAAGAAAGTATTTGACCAAGCACAGAAAGAATTAGAAGATATACATACAAGAACTTCCGAGGGAATACTAACAGCAAAATTAGAAGGGAAAAGAGTAGGATTATCAAAAGGAAGTAAACTAACAACTAAAAAAGAAAAGAAAGCTAAAGAAATAATCTTAAAACATAGTAAGTTATTCAATGGTACATTAAATGACATAGAATGTAGAAAGTTAGCAGGTGTTTCAAGAAACAGTTACTATAAATATAAAGCAGAATTAAAAGAATTAGAAACAATGGTTGCATAAATATTAATTTAATTTATCTAAAATAAAATTCACTTTTTCACTTAAATAATATAATAAGTGAAAAAGTGAAATTTTGTTATATAAAACTTTTTCCTAAAATAGTTTTATAAAATGTTATTAAATGAAAAATAATATATTTTTATCTTATAAGTTTTAAAATATGACAAGTAATTTTATTGAATTTTATTCTGATAATTCCCCCAACTTTTAGTGATTTTTTCCCCAACATTTGGATATAACATACAATTAAATACCTTTATTTACTCTTTTTTGCCATAAAACCAAATTCCACCAAATAATTGACATCACTGCAAAATAGTGATAATATAAGGAAAATTAAAGTTATGGGAAACTGGTGTACCCAACCACTCCTAAGGCGAAGGTAAAAGGTTCGAGTCCTTTCTGGTACACCATTGTTTATCATTTTCTACAAATTAAAATTTATTTTTTTAGTTTAATTTCAAATTCTATGATTTCATTCTCACTTTTTACATCAATCGTTCCGATTATGCAATTCTACTATTTCTTTAGAAATGGCAAGTCCTAATCCTGCACCACCACTATTAGTTTGCCTAGATTCATCTGTTCTATAAAATTTATCAAATATTCTTTCAAGTTTATAGTTAGGAATGGTAGCTCCTTTATTCTTAAATAGGATGGTTACATTATTTTGCGTTTCAATCATATTTATTGTAATAATAGTATTTTCGTAACTATAATGAATAGCGTTTTTTATTAAATTTCCAAATACCCTAGCTAATTTGTCTCCATCTGCATGATACATTAAAGTGTTTGGTTTATTTATATCTAACTTTAAATGCTTTTCTTCTAACATTGGATAAAATTCTTCTATTAACTGCTCTAGTAGCATTACTAAATCTATATTTGTTTTGTTGATAGGCATATCATTTAAGTTGTATCTAGTAATTTCAAAAAATTGATTGGTAAGTTCCTCTAATCTCAATGACTTATCAAGTGCTATCTTTATATACTTATTTTGTAACTTTTTAGATATTTCCTTTTCTTCATTAAGTAACGACAAATAACCTATTACTGACGTAAGGGGGGTTTTTAAATCATGAGCCATATACATTATTAAGTCATTTTTCTTTTGCTCAGCTTCTTTTGCTCTTTTTGCACTTAAAATGTATTCATATTTAATTTGATTTAACTTTTCTGAAAATTTAGTCATCTCATTTGGCAATTCTATGTTTTGGTTATCTTCCTTTAAAATATTATCAAATGATTGATATAGTTTTTTTATATGCTCAACCTTTTTAGAAAAAAATCTATATAACGCAGTTACTAAAATAGCTATCATATAAAGAAGAAAAATCATCTCTTTATTATAAACACACCACTCATATAAATTATAATTGATTTTATATAAGGTATTTCCTAAAAAGTTTCCTAAAAGATTATCTAAAATTGTAATATAAAAAATTATTGCTATACTATAATAAAGTACAATGATAAGGATTAACCTACCTACTAATTTCATTTTTTCATTAAACAATTCTTTATTTTTCAATTTTATATCCCACTCCCCATACAGTTTTTATAAATTTAGGATTTTTTGTATCTTCTTTTAATTTTTCTCTTATTCTTCTAATGTGCACCATTACCGTATTATTATTTTCTAAATATGTTTCTTTCCATACTTTTTCAAATAATTCCTCAGAACTTACTACATTTCCCCTTTTTTGTGCTAAATACAATAAGATATCAAATTCTATTGGAGTTAATTCAATAGTATTATCATATAGTTTACAGATATGTTTTTTTTCATCTATTTCTAATCCATTTATATCAATAATATTTTCTTCATGTTTTTCATTATATTTTGTGTATCTTCTATAAGCAGATTTTACTCTTGCAATAAGCTCTATTGAATTAAAAGGTTTTGTAATATAATCATCTGCTCCGAACTGCTAAACCTTGTATCTTATCTTTATCTTCAATTTTTGCAGTAAGCATTATAATTGGAAAATTTAGTCCTTTATCTCTTATCATTTTACATATTTTAAATCCATCTATATCTTTCATCATTACATCTAAAATGGCAAAATCTAATTTTTGATTTTCCATACATTTTATTGCTTCTTTAGCGTCGTAAAATTTAAAAACATTATAATTTTCGTTTTTTAAATAAACTTCTACTAAATCTACAATTTCTTTTTCATCATCTAATACTAAAATATTCATTTTTTCCTCTTTTCTATTTATTGTATTTTACCATAATTATTCAATATTTACTATAACTTATCTTAAAATGTAAGGAAATATTAAGATTTATTTAATGGCTTTTTAAAACTTTTTTTCCATTTCCGTTTTATAATAAAAATAAATGATAAAAAAGGAGGAAATCAAATGAAGAAAAAAAGAATAATAATAATATTATTATTAATTTTGGGGATATTTTTATTTTTTAGAAACCTTCCATTTAGTGATATATTTTATAACCTAAATAAATTTATTTCTAAAATTACGAATAATTCAGAATATAAAACAATCAAACAAGATAGTAATAAAAATTATTCTGGAATAGGACAAGAAAAAGTAAAAGGTAAAGATGGTTATTTTACTACATTTACAACGATTGAAAGTGATAAAAAAACCTATATCGAATATAAACAAAATGGTGATTCTCCTTGGGGGAATCATCAATATTGGGGTGGTACTATGGCAGAAAATGGTTGTGGAATTACTGCAGTTGCAACTATTCTAAGTGGATACGGTAAAAATGATACACCAGAAGATCTTAGGCAAAAATATTATCCAGTATTAGATTATGATTTACTTTCAAAAGAATTATCTAATACATTTCATATTAAAAATACTAATTTTTATTATGATAGTGTTCATTTGTCTAAAGAAAAGTTACAAGAACATTTGAAAACCAATAGACCTATTTTGATTTGTGTATGGAATCAGCCTCATGATAATCGTTGGACAACAGCATCACATTATATGGTATTACTTGCGACAGATGATAAAGATATGGTATATATTTCTAATCCAAACCGGAGGAATAAATGACAGTAAAAGTTCGGGTTGGTATAAATTTAAAGAAGTCATTCCTTATATTGCAAAAGTTTTATATATAGAAAGTTATCATTAAAATGATTCATGATAAAAAAATAAGAATGAAACAAAATTGTTATTAAAATTTAATAAGAAAATCATACAATAATAAAATCTAAAAATCCCTAAGTAAAAAAGAAACTTGGAAAACAGAAGAAGATTTTAAGAACATGAACTTAAAAACAATAGAAGATATTTGGGATAATCACTTAGTGATTATAAGAGGAAATAAAGCTTATACAACAGGAAGTATGTGGTATATCGTAGAAAATGAAGCAGTTGGTGCTGCGAATAAAGGATTTTTCGTTTTAAATGCTTACCAATTCTTAGCTGACTTTGGTTATGATGGCTATGTTGGTTATGCAGGTAACAAATATGGTGGAAACACAGATGGAGAAATTCTTAAAATCATATCAGGAGAAGACACCCTTACTTGGAAGACATATCAATTAGGTCGTTATGAAAAAGTGAAAGAAAAACTAAGCAGAGTTACTTGTATAGATGTAAATGAAGCAATTGAAACCACGCTAAAAGCGATGCAACTAGATGTAGAGCATAATACACCAATTGATCTTAATAGTTATGCTTCTACTTATCGTGAAGCAATGTATGGTTATTTAAAACGTATTACCAATGATTTTGAAAGTAGCATCTATGATGTAGCATCTAAGACAGTTCGTGTAAATAGTGCCGAAGAATTAGTTGCCATGGTCAATGAACATCCAGAAGCTAGTATTGTTCTAAATAATGATATAGACTTTACAGGATATATGGTAGCAGAAGAAGCACAAACGATTATGGGAACTTTTGTAGGAACGTTAGATGGAAAAGGACATAAGATAACAGGATTAACCAAACCATTATTCTCTAACATGGTATTTGCTCGTATTAAAAATTTGAAACTAGAAAATATCAATATAGCAGTAGCTTATAATAAAGCTGGAGTAGTGGCAAGAACAGCAGATTTTAGTACCCTAGAAGATATAAGCTTAAATCAAGTATCTATGGCAGGAACAACAACAATTGGAGGACTATTAGGAACCATTAACAGAACAACGGTAAGAGACATTACCTATCAAAATACAAGCGTTTCTACTAGTAACAATTCAAACGAAATAGGAGGACTATTTGGTGTAGCAACTTATTCAAGTATTCAAAATGTACATGGTGTTAATACCACAATTAGTGGAAACAACCATGTTGGAGGAATTGTTGGAAATGCAAACTATATCTACCGAATTGGAGAAAGTAGCTTTAATGGTACCATAACAGGAAGAAGTTTTATAGGAGGCTTAGTTGGAAATGTGTCTGCTACTAAAATTGATAAAACCTTTAGTAATGCGACAGTAAAGGGAAACATTTTAGCTGGAACTGGTGGTCTAGTTGGAAACGTAGTAAATGCATCTAGCATAAGAACGGTTAGCAACAGTATTGCATTAGGAAGAGTTAGCAATGGTTATAAATTTGACGCCAATAGCACCAAAGAAATGATAGAAGGATTTTTCTCAAATAACTATGAATTAATCGAAACAATGGGACATTCTACTTTAGAAAGAGAAGGTATTAATTTTGAAAATAAAGTTATACCAGTTAATATGGCAAACTTAAATACTACATTCTATAGTAACACCTTAAATTGGGACAATACGATTTGGGATTTCAAAAATGTGACTGCTGGCGGATTACCAAAATTAAGAAATTTAGATACCAATGACGAAAAGACAATTATCCAAAAAACACAAATAACTTCTGCACAAGATTTCTTAAAAATAAATGAAAACCTAGAAGCAATTTATACGATAACAAAAGATATTGATTTTACATCTTTTGTACTACCAGAAGGAACAGATGCAGTCATTACTGGAATATTTACAGGAAAATTAGAAGGAAATGGACATACGATTTCTAACTTAAGAAATGCTAGCCTATTTACTCACTTTAGAGGAACGGTACAAGATTTAAATATTAGTAATTTTACAAATGAGAAAACAAGCGATTTTGTAACAGCCTTTACCAAAGAATCCTATACAGCAACTTTCAAAAATATGAAATTTGAAAACATAATATTATTAGGAAGAAATAATGTAGCAGTGGTAACTGGAATGGACGGAAGAGAAAATGCAAATATTACTGCCAATACAGGTACTAGTATAAAAGAAGCAACTTCAAACAATTTGCAAGATAAAAACTTTTATAAAAATACCTTACATTTTGATGAAACCATTTGGGATTTAAGTAAAGTGGGAACCAATGGTTATCCCGAACTAAAATAGCATAGAAAAATAACTAGAAATTAGTAAAAAAACTAAGCTCTAGTTATTTTTAGGTTGACAGTATTGATAAAACAGTGGTATGATAAGAAAAATAAAAATAGGAAATAATTATAATATAAAAGGTGCCCCAAGCTACAGCTAGGGGCAATTACAGAAGTTATAAGTTTTGAGACTTTTGCAATTTGCGAAAAAGTCTTGCCTCACAAGAGTTACTTATGTCATATCTTTTGGTGCGAGGTGGGTGATAGGTTCTTTTTGGTCTTTTGTTTCGTTTCCCACGTTTGCTCTTCATGGTCTTATACTCCTTTCATTTTTATATTATAATTATAGCATAATATACATAAAACATCAAGAAAGATGTTAAAAATCAAGGAGATAAACTAAATGCAAAATAAATTTATGAAAGAAGCATTAAAAGAAGCCAAAAAAGCAGCTAAAAAGTTAGAAGTACCTGTTCGGATGTGTTATTGTAAAAAATGGAGAAATCATAGCAAGAGCACACAATCAAAAAGAAACAAAACAAGATACAACCAGACATGCAGAAATAATAGCCATACAAAAAGCAAGTAAAAAATTAGAAGCTTGGAGATTACTCGATTGCGAAATGTATGTTACACTAGAGCCATGTTCTATGTGTGCAGGAGCCATCATACAAGCCAGAATCAAAAAAGTATATATAGGAGCAATGGACGAAAAAACAGGAGCATGTGGATCGGTTTTAAATATATTACAAGATTATCCATTTAATCATTTTGTAGAAATCGAAACAGGAATTCAAAAAGAAGAATGTGAAAAAGAAATGAAACAATTTTTTAAAAATTTAAGAAAAATGAAAAAAACATAGAAAACATAATTTAAATAAGATTACAAAGGAGAAAAAATGATAAAAAAATTTAAAAATATAACCCAAAAAAAATATTTTCGCAGAATAACAATAATAATAATGGTTACTATTATGTTATTTATTTTAGGAATGATTTTTTTAAGATACCAAGTAGAAGGAGAAACCAACATGCCTTTTGCATTATCTAAAATTTCAATCATAAGTTCTTGTGAAGGAATAGACAAAGCAAATACTTCTAGTAGATGGGAATTTGATGTTTGTCAAAATAATGATATCTATTTATATATTGATAAAAATCAAAATTACCATAAAGCAGAAAGCATTCAATATATTGAAATAAATAATATACAAATAGAAACCAAAAAAGAGGAATATATCAAAATATATAAGCCAGACGAACAAGAAGAAAAAGTAATTTTTAAAAATAAAATAGAAAATAATGTATCATCTATAACATATAGAGGAGACCTAGAATCCGATATCAAAAAACTAAAAATTTCCAATCAAGGAGGATTAATAGCAATTCGATGTTCTAACGAAAAAGTAGCAGAAGTTAGCTCAGAAGAAGAAGAAATGAATCATGATGAATTATTAAAAAAAGCAGGAGTGGCCAAGCAAGATTTAGAAATCAAAATGACATTTGATTTGATAATCCAATTAGAAGGGGCAAAGCAATATAAAACAACCATTGATTTAGATTTTCCAGTAGATAATGTAATTGAAGAAGGAACCACATCTAGGGAAATAACAGACTTAAAAAAATTTGTTTTTAAAAGAATGTAACCACTAATTAAATATTAGATGAAGAGAAAATAAAAAAAATACTTGATTAAATTAAAAATTCATTATATAATAAAAACGGTTGAAAGCTTAATCTTTGTATGGAGAGAATCCAATAAAGACCTATGAACCTTGTCAGATCCGGAAGGAAGCAGCAATAAATAGAAATCTTTATGTGGAGACTTTCCATAGAGAGATTAAGCTTTCACTAATTTTCAAGTGATAAAGGATGTGAAAAATATGGGGTATACAGCTCTTTATCGAAAATTTAGACCACAAACCTTTTCAGAAATGGTAGGACAGGAGCACATAACCAAAACATTAAAAAACCAAATCATAGCAAACCGAGTGGGACATGCCTATTTATTCAATGGAGGAAGGGGAACCGGAAAAACGTCAGCTGCCAAGATATTAGCAAGAGCTATCAATTGTTTAAATCCCAAAGAGCGGAGAGCCATGTAATGAATGTGAAATTTGCAAAGGAGCCATAACAGGATCTTTAACAGACATAGTAGAAATGGATGCAGCATCCAATAATAGTGTAGAAGACGTAAGAAGTATCCGAAGAAGTTAATTTCTTACCCACAAAAGCCAAAAACAGAGTATACATTATAGATGAAGTCCATATGCTTTCAACAGGAGCCTTTAATGCGTTACTAAAAACATTAGAAGAACCACCACAACATGTCAAATTCATACTTGCCACAACAGAACCGCAAAAACTGCCAGCAACCATTTTATCAAGATGTCAGCGATTTGACTTTAAAACAATAGCAAATGAAGACATCATAAAAAGATTAGAAATCGTATGTAAGCAAAGTAACATAGAAATTACCAAAGAAGCATTAGAAATTATTGCTGTACTATCAGAAGGAGCTATGAGAGATGCCCTATCTATTTTAGAAAGATGTATACAAGATGGTGAAAATAAAATAAATGAAGATAAAATAAAAGATTTAGTAGGAATTCCAAAAGTTACCTTTGTAAGTGGCATCATACAAGCAATCATTGAATATGATGTCAATAAAGCAATAGAAAATGTAGAAAATGTATTAAAAGAAGGAAAAGACATAACAAATCTCATTTGGGAAATGATAAAATATGTAAAAGACATCTTAATATACCAAGCAACTAAAAAGTTAGAATTATATCATAAAGAAGAAATAAACCAAATAAAAAATATTTCAGAAATGGTAGACAAAAACAAATTAGTAGATTTAATCTATCAATTATCCGAACTAGAAAACCAAATAAAATGGTCTACCCAAAAAACGATTTTATTTCAAGCAGGAATCATAAAACTATGTAGCAAACAAATACAAATAGAAAAACCAATAGACGAATACCAAAAAGTAGAAAAGCAAACAAAAAATCAAAAAGTAGTAACAAAAGCATCAAGCCAAAGCAACCAAACATTACCAAAACAAGCACCATCCAAAGTGCAACCCCAAAAAAATTTATCCAAAAACCCAGAAGAATATTGGCCACAAATTATGAATGAGTTAAAACAAAACGGAAAGATTGTATTATATACCAACTTAATGGGAACTAAAGCAAAAGAGCTAAATGATATGACAATTGGAATTGAATTTCCAAATGTGATCACACCTTTTGGAAAAGCAGTATTAGAAAAGCAAGAAAATATAAGAGAAATTTCAAAATTAGTTTCTATGGCATATGGAAAAGAAATGCAAATCAAATATTTATCAAAAGAAAAGCAAGAACACAAATTAACAAATGAAGAGACATTGCAGAATTTTGCAAAGGAATCAGACATACCATTTAATTTTATTTAAAATAAAAATAGAAAGGAGCATAAATAAAATGAGTAAAAGAGGAGGATTCCCAGGAGGAATGGGAGGATTTGGAGGAATGAATATCAATAACTTAATGAAAGAAGCAAAAAAAATGCAAGCGGATATGGAAAAATCACAAGCAGAATTAGCATCAAAAGAATTTGAGGCATCTGCTGGAGGAGGAGCCATTTATGTAAAAGTTTCTGGTGAAAAAGTGATAAAAGAAATAAAAATAAAACCAGAAGTAGTAGATCCAGAGGATGTAGAGATGTTAGAAGATTTAATTTTAACATGTATCAACGAAGCCTTCAAAAAAGTAGATAATGAGCAAGCAAGTCAATTGGGAAAATTTAATATACCAGGACTTATGTAACAAAAATGGAGGAATGAACATGTCATTATATTCACCATCAATCGAAAAACTAATAGAAAGTTTTGAAAAATTACCAAGCATCGGGCATAAAACAGCCGCGAGGCTTGCTTTTTATATATTAAATAGTTCAGAAGAGCAAACCAATGAATTCATTACAGCAATTGTAAATGCTAAAAAGAATTTAAGATATTGTAGTAAATGTTTTAATATTTCAGACACTGATCCATGTACCATTTGTAGTAATGCTAAAAGAGATCCAAAACTTATATGTGTAGTAGAAGATGTAAGAGATATTATCGCAATGGAAAAAACACATGAATTTAAAGGAGTGTATCATGTGTTACATGGATCAATTTCCCCTATGAATGGAATTGGACCAGATGATATAAAAATAAAAGAATTGTTAGCAAGACTAATGGATGGACAAGTAAAAGAAGTGATACTTGCAACTAACCCAAGAGTAGAAGGAGAAGCAACAGCAATTTATTTATCAAAATTAATTAAACCATTACGGAATTACAGTAACAAGAATAGCACATGGTATTCCAGTAGGTGGTGATTTAGAATATACAGATGAAATTACATTAACAAAAGCACTAGAAGGAAGAAGAGAACTATAAAACAAGTCATGTGATAAAATGTGGATGAAATCTCTCGGCTGCCTTACAAATATTAATAAATTCTAAAATTATTTTATGGCACCCTTTCATTAAAAATGAACTATTTCCATAAAATAATTTAAGAATTTTTAATTATTTTTCAGTTGCATTCGAAATTTCATCCACATTTTATCACATGACTTGTTTTTACGTAGTGTATTTAATTGTTTGCGCAGTGGTTCAAAAATAAGATAGGAAACCTTACTCTTAAAAAAGTATCTTTATTTAAATGGTCAATAAAATATCACAAATATCTTTTGTAGAATTTGGTCGACCGTAAAAGTTTTGCATTATTTTTCATTTCATTTAATTTATTAGGATGGGATAGCAAATTTTTAAAAGCTAAAAAAATATCATCTTGTTTTTTAATCCAAATACCAGCACCTTTTGTTTCTAAAAATTCGGCATTTTCTTCTTCTTGTCCAGGAATTGGATTAATAATAATCATCGGTAAGCTAGAGGCTAAACTCTCTGTTGTTGTCATACCACCAGGCTTTGTTACCACTAAATCAGAAATACTCATCAGTTCTGGAATTTGGTTGGTAAACTCAAGAACATTAACACGGTAAGATGCTTTATTATTTCTTACAATTTCTTCAAATTTTGTTTTCATTTTTTCATTTTTTCCAGCAATGGCAATGATCTGTATCGTGTCAAAATTACGAACCAAACAATCAAAAATTTCAAAAGTTCTAGATTTCCCTAAGCCAAATTCTCCTCCTCCAAAAAATAATATGGTTTGTTTACCATCTTCTAAATGGAAAACATCTAAAATATGTTTTCGATCGTATTTTTGTAAAAATCTATTAGACAAAGGAATGCCTGTTACAAATATTTTTTTCATATCAATATTTTTTTGAATTAAATAATCTTTCATTTTATCATTTGCTACAAAATAATAATCTGTAAAAAGACTACCAACTAGCCATTGATCATGTGGTGCAAAATCAGTCATAATTGTTGCAATTTTTGCAGTTATTTTTTTCTTTCTTTTTAAATAACTACACATCTGACTACTAAATGGATGAGTAGAAATAATTAAATCTGGCTTTTTTTCACGTAATAGTCTCAAAAGTTTAATAGCCATTATTTTATTAGACCTACTAGAAAGATGTGCCAAAGGACCGGCTTTGAGAATCACTATAAATTCTTCCCCAAACCCAAGGAGCCTTTTTAGCAGCTTCTCGATAAGCTACGGTAGTTACTTTTTCAACAGTTTTATTAACATATTTCATGCAATCTATTAATTCAATTTGGTTATTTTGATTATGATTAGAAAGATACTCATAGATAGATTTTGCAGCATTTAAGTGACCACCACCATAAGAGGCATAAAAAATTAAAATATTCATGAAAACTCCTTTTGTTGCATATAGCAACCTTGATCTTGCCTTTATTGTATCACAAAAAAAATAAATTTTCAAAAAATGGAATATTTTTTTTTAAATGCAGCAAAATAGTATAGAAATAAAAAAGAAAAAGGTGATTTTTTTGAAAAAAATAATAAAAAAAATAAGCTTTTTTATCCTATTACTAATAACACTACTATCTATTTTATTTATAGTAGATGAAATAGAAAACGAAAATATTAGTTATGCAGCATCTACTAAGACGCCAGATGTACAACTAATGGCAAGAGCTATTAATGGAGAAGCAAGAGGAGAACCCTATGAAGGACAAGTAGCCGTTGGAGCAGTTATATTAAATAGAGTTAAAAGTTCGCAATTTCCAAACAGTATAGCAGGCGTTATTTATCAAAAAGGAGCATTTACAGCAGTGGCAGATGGTCAGATAAATGCACCAATTAGTGAAGGCTCTACTGTTTATAAAGCAGCACAAGATGCCATGAACGGATGGGATCCAACAGGTGGTTGTATTTATTACTTTAATCCAGCAACAGCCACCAATAAATGGATATGGTCAAGACCATTAGTAAAAACAATAGGAAAGCATCGTTTTTGCAAATAATTTAAAAACACAGGGAGGTTAATTATGAATCAATTACAAGAGTGGAAAGAAAGATTAAAAAAGGGACATATGTTAAGTGTAATTTGTATATTACTAATTGTAGTAGTAGCACTTGGTATAATATTATATTCAAAACAAAGAGAATATAGGCAAGCCTCAGAAAATAATTATAATATGGCTTTTTATGAATTAGTAGATTATGTACAAAATGTAGAAACCTATTTAGCAAAATCGCTAATTTCGTCTACTTCTGAACATGGGGCAGAAACATTAACCAATTTATGGAGGGAAGCTAATTTAGCACAAAGTTATCTAGCAAGACTTCCCATAGAAAGTCAGGAATTAGAAAACACAGAGAAGTTTTTAAACCAAGTTAGTGATTACAGTTATTCACTGTCTAGAAAAAATATTTATAATGAAGATTTAACACAAGAAGATTTAAAAAATTTAAAAGATTTACATTCTTATAGTGTAGAACTAGAAAATACATTAAACCAACTATCAGATGATTTAAATACAGGAAGATTTTCATGGAGAGAATTGACCAAAAAGGGAACTGTTGCTTTTGCACAACAAGTAGATAATATCTCCAAAGAGAGTTTTAGTAATTTAGAAGAAAATTTTCATGAATATGCAGGATTAATTTATGATGGAGCATTTTCAGAACATTTAACAAACCATGAAAAAAGAGGATTAACAGGACAAGACATTCAAGAAGAAGATAGAGCTAGAGAAATCGCAGAAGAATTTATTGGAAAAGAAAATGTAAAAGAAACAACAAATTTAGGATTTTCAGAAAATGCAACCATTCCATCCTATGATTTTTCAATTACCAATCTAGAAAATGAAACCATTAATCTATCAATTGCCAAAAAAGGTGGACATATTGTTTATATGAATGCAAATCGAGAAGTAAATACAGAATCCATTTCACAAGAAGAAGCAGATAAAAAGGCAAAAGAGTTTTTGAATTCCAAAGGATTTAGCAATATGAAAGAAACCTATTATTTAAAACAAGAAGGAATTGTTACCATCAATTATGCTGCTACACAAGAAGGAGTTGTAATGTATCCTGATTTAATAAAAGTAAAAGTTGCATTAGACAATGGGGAAATATTAGGAATAGAAACAACAGGGTATTTAAATAATCACACACAAAGACAACTTTCTAATGTAAAAATTGATAAAGAAGAAGCAAAGAAAAATCTTAACAAAGATTTGCAAATACAAAGTGATGGGTTAGCAGTGATTCCAACAAAGTGGCAATCTGAAATTTTATGTTATGAGTTTAAAGGAAAAGTAGAAGATAGAGAATTTTTAGTATATATTAATGCAGAAAATGGTAGAGAAGAAGATATTTTAATCATAACAAATACCCCAAATGGAACTTTGACAATGTAATAGATAATAAAATAACTAAAACCGGCTGGAATTTACAGCCAGTTGGTTGAAAAATTAATGTCTTTTGTAAGTATCTTTTGACAATAATTGTTTATCCACTATTTGCCCATCACGTTTTAAAATCTTATAAGCTTCTGAATAAATTGCAGTGGGAGTTCTACCTGTTTCATAAGAAGATATTTGAACCTCGCAATCATCATCTTGGTGCATACCAAAAATTTGGAAGTTAGCAATTCCACCAGAGACAGAACAAACCAATTTAATAGGATATTCTCTATTATTTTTAAATTGAAAATCAAGAGAACCATATACAACAGTAGCATCTCTACTTGCCGTAACATAGGAAGGTACAAATTGATGATTGGTTCTTTGTGTAATTTCTAAATTGGCATAAATAACAGCATTATATAAAGTAGAAGTAATTTGACAAATTCCACCACCAAGACCATCTACTACTTGACCTTCTACATAGATAGAAGCTTCTTTATAACCAGCAGCTATCGTTCTGGCACCAACCACTTTATTGTAAGAAAAAGTTTCACCAGGCATTAAAACAGTTCCATTTATTTTGTTTGCAGCAAGTATTAAATTAGTAGTTCTATTTCTATTACTAGCAGGATAACGAGTAGAGAAAGTAGAAAGTAAATCTGGAAAAGCTTCTGTACCAATCATATTTGTAGTAATATTTGGTGTTGTAATATTTAAAGGAATGCTATATTCGTCTTTTTTTTCAGAGCCAATCAACGCTTTTGCTTCTTCTACAGAGATTTTAAAATCTACACCATTTTCAGAGGGATGAACGGAAAATGGTTCTTTTGTATAATAAGCATCTACAGGTTCTTTATAAATTTCTTCGTGGATTTTTTCAACTTGAATTTCTTCTGGCTGACCAGTTTGTACTACAATTTCTACAGGGTTGTCTTTGCATGAAAAAGTGGAAATGGCATTTTTAATGCTTTCTATTGTGGCAGGAATATTTACAATATTTCCTTCTTTTCCAGCAGTGACAATTAATTCATTTCCTTCTATGTAATAACTACTTTGTTCAACAGGATTTGGTAATTGGGTGGAAAGGTCTTCTAAATTTTTGGTTAATAAATTATTGTTTAAAGTAACAACAGGTTCAATATTAATATTTCCAAAGAGATGCGATAATACGCAAAAATTATTTTCAAAGATATTCCCTTGTCTTCCAAGTTGGAAAGCAACATTAGAAGCAGATTTAGTGTCAAAGGCAATGTCCATTTGTGATAAAGATATTGTTGTTTCAAAATCTTCATATTTTAGTGTGATTTCTTCTGGTAGATTGCTATGGATAAAGTTATCAATTTTATATTTTGCATCAGATGGACTCAATCCCGAAACATTCATTCCTTTAATAGATACACCAGAGATAATGTTTGGATTAAATATGTTAAAAATGGTAAATATGAAAAATATTACTAAAACAATACTAACAAAGATAATAATTAGTAATGTAAAAATTGACATGACATCTGTTGGATCTTTCCTTTTAACAGGTACAAACGCATTAGAGACCGTTGTGTTATTTTTATTTTCCTCTGTTTTTTCTAAAACACTATTTGTATTGCTCATTTTTTTCTCCTAAATTATTAAGTATCTAATTAATTATATCATATTTTGACTAAAAAAGTGAAAAAATTATAAAAAATGTTAAAATAAAATAAAAAAAATGGTCAATACTATAATTGTAAAACTTAAAATTAAGTTTTATGAAAAATCTTATAAAGATGATACTAGGAGGATGTTATGTCTAAGAATAGTAAGTTAATATCTGAAAATTTAAGAGAAGAAATAGCAAAAGAACTAGGTGTTTATGATCAAGTAAAACAAGATGGAGGAAGTTGGGCAAATGTATCTTCAAAACAATGTGGAAACATTGTAACTAAGGCAATTGAAATAGCTAATAGAAGTGTAGAAGATAAATAGTTTTTAAGTAAATAACAAGTAAATAACAAGTAAAAAAGCAATTTAAAAATTTATTTTAAATTGCTTTTTTATTTAAATTACATCGACATATAACGGCGCCCGAGGAACTTACTTCAGCGGTGAATTCTGAACAAGTACCCTGTAAACTGAAAATATTACATACCTTATCAGCTAATGGATTTCCATTAGTTGGTCGCCTACTTTCTTTTGCGACAGTTACATCATAGACGGTACCAATTGATTCGGCAACGGTTAGTGTTGCAGTTGTTGAAGTTATCGATTTTTCTGCTGAATTTCCTGCCTTATCTTGTACTACTACTTTTATGGTATATTGTGTTCCTGGATTTAGGTTTGTAAATGTA